>CAIWOY010000322.1 GCA_903914415.1 uncultured Phycisphaerales bacterium
CAAACACCGGGGGTCGGCTGACCCCCGACCGCAGCGCCGACGATGTCGTAGGTCTTGCCCAAGGGGGTCGGCTGACCCCCTTGGTGCGTAGGCAGATTCGCAGCCGTCCGTTCCCGCGCCTTCGGACGTTCCAGTTCTTCGAGGGCTAGGCCGAGGAAAAAGTCCCGGCGCCAGTGTGGGGCCGGCGCCGGGACTAGGATGCCGCGATGGCCGAAACATCGCGGTCAGGTCGGGAGTGCGCTAGGCGAGCGCCAAATACTTGATCTCGCCACCTCCGCCCATCACCCGGCTGTCGGTCCAAATCGCCCACCGAGCCGTAACCTCAAAGCTCGTGAACAGCGGCGACGAGTCGAACTCCAGCAGGATGCCGCCCGAAGTCGCGCGGTCGACGGTGCGAATGTAGAAGTAGTTGGACAGGTCACCAAAGACGATCGGCCGATTTCCGCTGGCCAGCGAAGGCATGTGGCAGTCCTCAAGGCAGGGGCGCCCGAAGAGGGTGTCCGGCTGGCCCGCGATGAGGGCCGGCTGCCAGATGTAGTTACCATTGTCGTCAATGAGCGTCGCGAGCAGCGCGATTGAGTCGGTGCCCATGACGAAGCAGCCGTTGCGGCGAGCCCCGGCCGGTACGCTGTAGTACAGGGTCTTGAGCTCGTTAAGCGTGAAAACGGTCTTGCTGGCGCACGTCGCAGCAGATGTGCTCCCGATGGTGATGCCCTCGGGCTCGCCGCTGCCGGTGCCGGTGGCCAGGTACTGCCCCAGCAGGGTGCCGATTGCGCGGCCTGCGGCGTCACCGACGAGACGCGTCACGTCAACGCCGCTGTCCCGCATCAGCTCCATGCTCAATACGAAGAACCCGTCAAGGCGATAACTCTTAAGAGTCTCGCTGCCGAACACCGGATTTGTGATCGTAGCGGCCGTCTTCTCTGCCGTCAGGTGCGCTGTGGCGTCAGTCGCCAACACGGGCACGGTGATGTCTTCACCGGTCGACGTGTTCAGGTGGTAGCTCGGCGCCCAGATGGACGACTCGCCGTTGATATGGTAGATGACGCGATCCAGCAGCGAGGTCGGCACCGTGTAGCCGGCCTTGACGGTCGAGCCGACATCCTTCCACCACTCTTCGTTAGAGCGCGACTGGGCGCCGAGCGGCAGGTACAGACTGCGCTTGGGGTTCTCGGGATCCAGCCACGCCCGGACTTCGGCCTCGCCGATGGTCGGGGCCGTGCGGATGCCGCCACGCTCGGGATAGATGACGCTGGCCAGGCCGGAGCGTGCCCGGTCGGTCTCCGCGTTCAGCGTGTCGATCTCGCGGTTTTCGGACTCCAGCTGCGCGAAGCGGCGGGCGTCGGCGATTGCACGCTGATAGGTGATCTCAAGCTCTCCGCTGCCGTTGTAGGCGGGGTTACCGGCGACGGCGCGGGCGGCCGCGACGGCCGCGAGCTTCTTCTGGGTGATGTCTTTCGTAAGCATGAGTGAGCCTTTCGGCAGGGGTGCGATGGACTGCGCCCCGGGCGGCTCTCAAGTGCGTTGCGGCGGCTTGCGAGTGGTTCCGGTGGTGCTGTGGAGCGGGTGCCCGCGTGGCGTCGCTGTGTGCCCTCACTGTCTGTGAGTCTGTGGCCAGGGTGCGACGATCTGCGGGCTGGGTGTGGGACCGCCAACGGCTACACGGCGCGGCTCGAACGCGTGGCGCCCGAGTGCTCGTGGAGTGTTGGCGGCCCCGCCCGGAAACGCTGCATTCGGCCGGTTGACCGTAACCGAACGCTTGCGGCCATTTTTCATGGATAGCGGGGCCGCGGAACGCCGTGCCCCGGCGGACCGGGGGCCTCTCAAGTTGTGCCCTTCTTCGACCGCGGCGGCACCGACCGCGCCGGATGCCCGGACATACAGGGAGCGGGCAGAGCCGGATGCTGGACCGCCGCTTGCGCGGCGGGCCAAGTTCAACAACTCAGTGGTCAGACGGCACCGAAACGCGGTCTGTTCGCGGGATGGTGCGCGGGATGGACGGCGGCAGGTGCGGCCTTCGCTTGGCTAGGCTCGGATTGTACGGGTTGGCCCCCCATGCTCCAACCGCGCACGCTAGAATCAGC
>CAIWOY010000323.1 GCA_903914415.1 uncultured Phycisphaerales bacterium
CATGCTCCGTGAAATCACGGCTGCCATCTCCCCACGCTTGGGCTTGGCCGGTGCGCTACACGCTTGGTCCGACGTCGCACGGGGCCTCTGCGAGCCACCACGCAAACGAAAACGCCAGTTCTTAGGTTAACGCTTATGGGGACCAGCCCCCGCACCGGACCCGTGTGCTGTCAGCCCGTGCCCACCACAGGTTCCACGTGTTCGCGCGCCGATTCCGATCACTCCGCCCTTACCACCCGCAATCCCCGCCGCTCCGCCTCGACGCGCAGGTTCGCCACGGCAGGTTTGTCCATCGGCACAGCGCCGTCCGGCGTGTCGAACTCGACCGCTTCGGGGTGGGCGGAGGGCCGCCAGGCGGCGGTTGAACCTCGCGAGTACCAGCGGCAAGCGAAGACAACTCCGTGCCATTGCCGACCCGGCGGCACCGTAGGAGGAACGCCGCGGTCGGCTCCGGGGTGAGATCGCAGTTGCTGTAGGCCCCGCAGGCGAGGGCGATGAAGTGTCCAGGCGGCAGGGTGGTCCGGCCCCAGAAGTCGTAGCCCCAGCCGACCGCCGTCCCGTCCCGCCGGATGAACGCGGCGTACTCGGGCGTGCGCCTCGACCCGATTGTAATCGTCCGGCCAAGTGCGGGTTGTCGCGACAACCGGACCGGCTCTTTCGTGCGGTTTGCTGCGCCTTCGAGCGGCCGTAGCTGCTCAGAAACCGCGTTTCTGTTAAGCCAGAAGGGGTATTGGAAGAATTAGGAAACCGCTGCTCTATCCTGCTGAGCTACGGGCGCATCCACCCGATTGTACCCCGCCTGCCATCGGTCGAGTAGACAGCGCCGCGACCGGCGGCCACGCGCGCTGGAGCTCCCTGCGTCGCCGTGCAAGCCCGCCACGCCTACGGGAGCGGCTCCAGGCGGATGTAATCCAATCCCAGCCTGTAGCGCTGCTTCACGGACTTCTCGTTTGTGCCCACGACCTCCGCGGTCAAGCGGTTCTCGCCCGCGCCGACGGTGACAGGGCCGAGGTCAATCTCATCCGTCAGCACTGGCGCCGGGTTGTACAGATCGACTGGATCACCGGCCTGCTCGGCGTTGACAGACCACTGGACAATGCCGAGATCGCTCGACTTCAGGAAACGCGCAAGCAGCCGGTAGCGGCCGGCCTGGTCCACGTTGAAGCCCAGCACGAGCTTGTCGCCGACCTTCGTGTCGTGATGGTAGAGGAGTGTCTGATCGCCGCTCGCTCCATCCTGGAGGTGCGGATCGACGCGCGCCGCATCGCGCTTCTCGATGACCCGCATCTTCTCGCCTTCGATCGCGCCCGGCACGGTGAACGTGACATACTTGGGCAACAGTCGGAGCTGCAAATCAGCGGCCTCCAGCGGTTTGAAGGCGTCGCTGGCGCCCGGACGCGCGTACCAGTACGCCGCGACCGCGGACGTGACGCGCACATCGGCACGCCAATGCCACAGCTCCATGTCGAACCGGAAGTCCTTCTCAAACGGAATCCGGTCGAGGATGTGCCAGCGGTTGACCGCGGTGTGGCCGTAGTTGTCCGGCCCGTCGCAGCGCGGCTGACTGTGATAGGCGTGCGTGAAGGGCCGGTTGCAGCACCACGCATAGCCGTAGTAGTCCTCGGTGCCCGTGCCGAAGTGGCTCGGGAAGGTCTCCCCATCCACGTAGATCTTCTCGTCCCCCTCGCCCCACCACTGCCGCACCGGGTTCGCGATCGTGAAGGCCACGCCGGCGAACACGCCCTGACCCTGCGCGATCAGGTAGTTCCAGTCCCGCATCGGCCGGGTCGGCATGTCCGACTCAGTCCGCCACCTGGCGTGAAAGTACATCGAGCGGTCGGTCCATTGATAACGGGCGGCGTCCACGTCGAGCGTCAGCACCACCTCCTGGTCGCCCAGGTTGCGGAAGCCCAGCCGGGCGGACCGCTGGAAGGGCATCCACCAGTGGCACCACATCAGGCCGTCCTCGCACACGCCGGCCGGCAGCGACTCGTACGCGTTGATCCCGGGGGCGGCACCGAAGAAATCGCCGACCGGACACTCCACGGTCTGCTCGCCGTCAAAGTCGATCGTCAGTACGACGTGCCGCAGGGCCTGCACCGGATCAGCCGCGCGCAGCCGCAGCGCCAGGCCGGTGATCGCACCGGGGGTACGGATGCGCACGGGGCGCACCAACTGCCCCGCGCCGATCTTCAGTTCGCGCACGGCCGGCACCGGCAGGGCGTCCGCGGCGCGCGTCACCTGTGCACCTTGGCGCGCCGCCGCCAGGCGACCCGCCATGGCCCAGGTCACGTCTGACAAGCTGTCCAGCTCGCGCCGGTCGAAACTGACCACCCGCGTCCCCGCCCGGTATGTGCGGTAGTTCACGTGGTAGTAGAACTCGTTCGCATCGCTGGTGACCTTGCAGTGCCGGGCATACGGAATCGGCAAGTAGCTGTTCCAGCCCATGCTGCGCTCGCAGGCGATCGGCGCCGGAATGCCGGGCACCTTGCCGCCCAGCAGCTCTTGCATCGGCGCCTCGAGCGCCGGCTGGTCGGAACCGTCCAGATAAATGCGCAGCGTGCCCTTCGGGTTGGCGGACCAGATGCGGACGATCGCCCCGGGTCCGTCCGCGTCCATCATCACGTACTCTTTTCGCCCCGCGCGCTCCTCGACCCGCAGGTATTGATTGAAGTCCGCGTTGGCGAACCACCCCTCCTCCGGCGGCTCCGGCTGCGACGGCGAGGTCGACCGCCGGTCATAGCTGGAGAACTGCGCACAGCGGAACGGCGGATCGGGGTACTCCGCTAGACTCCGCAGGTCCGTCATCTCGGCCAGCAGCGTCCGCGTGGTCACGACCCGTTGCGGCCCGAGGCAGCCCATCGCCGCTACGCAGACCAGTCCGATGCCGACGACCGTTAATCCTGATCGCATTGGTGTTCTCCTCAGCCATGAGCTGTTGGCGGCGCACCACTTTCAGGGGCATAGGGACGCAACTCGGCGATTCGTCGGAGCGCCGGGAGTATACCGGTGCCGAGCGCCGCGCCGCAAACTCGCCCGAGGCGGTGTGGGTACTCTTTGTGGGGGCGGCGGGTGGGGCGGTCTGGCGAAGGCCGCCGTGGCATACGAAGGCGGGCCGTGGTGGGCCGGGAAGGGGCGCGCGGCGCGCAGCGGGAGCGCGAAGGGCGGCCACAACCGGCTTTTTCGGCGGCTGGCGCGCTTCGGACAAGCGCGGTTCGGACCAGCGCGGTTCGGGGCCGGAATCGGAATGTCCTTTTGATATCCCCTGTCCTCATGGTGGGCGGCGTTGTGCAGGCGACGACGACGTGTCACCAGGCAATGGCCAATCGTCGGCCAAGTGCGGCGGGCCGAACGAATCGCGTCGCGGACAGCGCGGTCAACATGGGGGTGGCAAAGGCCGCGGGAAACGAGTAGCGAGTGGCGAATAGCGAGTAACGAGTTCCTAGAAGAGCGGGCAGCTCTCAGCTATCAGCTTTCAGCTTGCGGCGGGCAGAACATGCCGGCGCGAACGACCGTCGGCATCGGAGCCGTGCAAGGGCCAAGCGGCTTGCCGGGTTTGGCCGGCGTGAGCGACGCCGGCGCCGTTGTGGGGCGGGCAACGGGTGTCATCAGGCGAGCGCGGCAAGTCACCCATGCGGGTCAATCGCGGCTTGCTAGGCCGAACGAGACCGCGTCGCGGACAACGACTATTCACTTGTAAAAGACGGGACGCTCGCGAAACGTCCCTTCCGCTCCGGTGCTACGCTGAGTCGCGGGAGGGTCCGGGACTTCACAGGCAGCCGCGGCCAGGCGATCGCCGGTGCGCCGGGCGTCCTCCGTCCGCAAGCGCGAACGCCGGGCTGAGAGAACCCAACCCAACCTACGCGGGGCAGACGCGCCCGAGCACGTGTCTCGAACCGGGTCAGCGGGTGTGGAGTGCACGGTTCACCGGCTGGGGGCCGGTGCCACACCGCCGAGCGGGCCGTCAAGGCAGGCTCTGGCACTGCGTGAGCGACTCAAGTATTCCCCACGTTGAGAGGGAAAGCAAAGCGGGAAGGAGGGGTTGGCGGAGATTGGCGGCGGGTGGCGGAGATTGGCGGAAAAAGTGAGAAGTCAGAAGGAAGAAGTCAGGAGGGGGCGGGGCGAAGGGCGAGCGGCGGAGGTCGGGCGACGATTCCCCGGAGGTCAGCGGATGAACGTGGGGCGTCCGCGGAACACTCGGCGAGCCCCGCGGACGGTTCCCGGAGTCCCGTACACGGTTCGCGGAAGCGAGATTCGTGCCGGACGGGCATGCATGGGGTTTTCAAGCGGCCGCTTCCCAGGTACCATGCCCCCCGGGCGAAGCGAGGATCGCGGCAATGGATTTGTCCTTAGAAGACGCTCTTCAGCATGTCGCCAAGTTCGGAATCGACATCTATCCCCCAGTCGATCTCGCGATTGATCGCACAAGGCTGCACATGTTCTTTGAGGAAGCTCGGTCGAGCTTTCCCGCACTGTACGAGCACCTTTCTACGAGCGATTCGGAGTTCAAGGTCGCCAAGGATTTCCGGCAGAAGCCTGAACGTCCCACGCCGTCGTGTCGGTGCGATACGTTCAACATGACGAACCGTGGACCCGTCTTCAGCTTTCCGCTCCGCCTTCCGGAGGTGGGAGATACGGGACTCACGGAACGATTCGTCGCGCAATTCCATGAGGTGCGGCGCATCTTTTTCGGGAAGCTGCCGGGCAGAAAAATGCTCCGGGTCGGCTTAGTGCGGGAGCTGCTCTTCCACACGGGAACGACCTTACCGACCGAGGTTCTCACGTCACAAACGGAGTTTGCCGGCGCCCAGCTAGCCCGCGGTGGTTGTTATTTCGTCTATCGAGACGATCGCTGCAACGTGGCCTTGAAATTCGACACGGCGGAGATCACAAAGTCGACGCAACTGCCGATCGGAAAGACACTTACCGAGAGCACTGGCCACGGATTGTTGGTCCAGCTCGACGTCAACAACCACGAAATCCGACCGCTCGAGGATGCCGATATAGATGGAATCATCGAGAGGGCGACTGTTCTATGGCCGGACAAGGTGTTAGAATTCCTCAGGGAACGGAGAGAGGCGTGACGACGGTTCTCATCGAGTCCGGTTCAGGTAGTCTGTCAATCTCGGCGGCAGACCTGTTACGCCCAATCAGGGGCGAAGAGCAGGCGTACGAGCGTACCAATGGGGCTGCGCCCACGATCGGCTCCACTGCTCCGGTAGTACGGGCCCCGATTTCGGTCGAGAGCGCATTCGAGTTGGTTGCGACGAAGTACGACAACCTGATGCGCAGGTTGGTCGATTGAGGTCCGCAGGCTGCCGACATTTCAGCACCTCAGCGCCGACGACATTCGAAAGCTCCACGATTCGGCCATAAAGCGGTGGGGTGGTGCGGAAGGCTTGCGCGATTCCGGGGCGCTGGACTCGTGCGCCGCAATGCCGGCGGCCGGCATGGTCGGATATGAGCGATTTTCTACGGAGGCCGAGAAAGCCGCGGCGTACTGCTGGTTTATCATCAGGAACCACCCGTTTGTTGATGGCAACAAACGAACTGGATTAGGCGCAGCGTGCGTCTTCCTAACGATCAACGGATACCTCCCAGCCTTCGAGTCCGATGAGGCGTATGAGTTGATCACTCGCATCGCGTCGGGCCGTGCCGATATTGAGGAAGTCACGGCCTTTTTCGAGAAGGCTGCTCGAAGATGGTCGGTTGAGTCAGGCGGGTAGGACTCTTCGGACGGGCGCCGTGTTGGAACGGCGGAGTGCCGCTTGTGTTCACCCAGCGCAGCAGATACTGGCCGTCGTTTCCGGCATCCGCGCAACTCATGTCTACGCGAGTTTCCGGGCAATTACCTCTTCCGGTATCTCCCGCACCGTCAGCGCGACGATGACGTTTCCGGTCTTGCGGAAGAACGCGTCGATTTCGGGCAGGGCGTCGTCGGGGTAGTCGAACGCGACGAAGAAAGGCTGCCGACCTCCAGCGGCGCGCGTCGGCCAAGCGCCGCGGCTGCTCCATTCTCGTGGAGCGTTCGATTGGTGAGACATCCGCACAAGGTACGACGCGCGGCGAGTTTGGTCAATGTGCGGGGCAGAAGGAGCCCACCGCCCGCCCCAGACTGCTTACTGGCGTGCGCGGCTCGGGACGGCGCTCGCCCGCGCTTCGCGTTCGGACACGCCCCGCACTCGCGTACGGGGTTCGGACGACCCGCATCCCAGCCGTGCCAACGACGCCCCGCCCCCGCCGAAGATTGCCAACAGAACGACCCGCCGCGCCCGTTCCGCTGGACCCGGCCCGCTTTCGGCCGGTCGCGGCTCCGATACCGACGGTCCCCGCCGGCGGCGGCACGCGCAGGCCGTATGTCCCTCGATATTTGCCCCTGCCACGCAATCTGGAGCGTTTTCAATAATGGTGCGTTGGCCGAGGGGGGCGAGCCGCCTGGCGGGCCGCGGCTCGGCAGGAGCCTCGCCCTCCCAGCCGACGGCGGGCCTATTTTGAATCCGCTCTAGTCACGCCCGTCTAGCCGGGCGCCGCGGGAATCAGCTCGAACCAGTCGTCCTTCCGCCGCACGGACATGACCGGCGTGTCGACCTCGTGGTCGATCGCAATCAGCCCGTCCCGGCCGGCGAGCCATTCGAGGACTTGCCGTTTCGACGCCCGATTGTCGAGCGGGAACAGGTCGTAGGCCATGTTGTACGGGGCCCCGAGATGGTGCCGGGTCGGCAGAACGTCCCCGCCGTACACCAGCGTCCGCGCGCGCCCCTCCACGGTGATCGAGTGATGGCCGCGCGTGTGTCCGGGCGTCGGCAGAGCGCGCACGCCGGGCACGATCTCGACCGCGCCCTCCAGCGGACGCCACGCACCGGCGGCGTCGATCGCGGCGTAGTTTTCCTGGCGATACGTCGCGGTCATGATGCCGAACCCCGCGCGGGCGTCGTCGAGCTCGCGGCGTTGCACGTGCACGCGGGCCCGCGGAAATGTCGCTACCGTGCGGCCGTCCTGCTCGTACGTGAGTCCGCCGGCATGATCGAAGTGGAGATGGGTCACCACCACGTCGGTGATCGTGGCCGGGTCGACGCCGAGGGCTTGCAGCGACGGGAGCAGCCAGCGTGCCGGGTCGATCGCGAAGATCCTCTGCTCTTTCGCATCGTATTTGGGCCCGTGGCCGGTCTCGATGATGAGCCGGCGGTCGCTGGCGCCGGGCCATTCGACCAGCAGGCAGTTGCACGCGAGCAGGATGCGGTTCTGCTCGTCGGCGGCGTAGCTACGCGACCAGAGGGCTTTCGGAATCAGGCCGAACATGGCGCCGCCGTCGAGCTTCAGGCGGCCGCCGCTGACCAGCGTGACGGTGCAGCCGCCGAGATCGTACCGTGGGGCCTGGGTTGCGCTTATCGGAGGCATCTCGAAAGGACTATATGCAGCCGGCGGGCGAATACTGCAACCCGCAGGCAGGAGTCGCGCGGCCCACGGCTTGACAGGGCGCTCGCAGGGCTTAACGTAACCAACCTGATCGGATACGTGCTGTTCCGCGCCGCCGCGCGGGCCGCCTCTACGTTGAACCGCGCATCCGTGGCCGGGTGCGGGTGGGCGAGTGTGTCGCAAGCGCTCACGCATGCGACGAAAAACGCGGGCGGGCGTAGGGGCGCCGAGGATTCGGTCGGCGAGGCGTGTGGGCCGCGGCCGCCAAGGAGATGAAACCGTGCGTCCGAATTGGAACCGCTGGCTGAAGTGGTGTCGCGTCTTGTCCTGCGGCGGCATCACGTTCGGGATCTTCCAGGCGCTGGGTATGGTGAATTGGAGCTACTTTTTCGCGCAATTCCTGGGGCAATGGCTGTCGGTCATCGTGGCCTACCTGGTGGGCGGGCCGAACAACAGCTTGTTCAACCAACAGGCGGGCGGGCTGTCGAGCCTGCTCAATCTTGGCCAGTAACGCCCGCGCGGTGCCGGCCCGCCGGCCGGTCCTTGCGGCACGGGCCGGCGAGAGCGGTTCTGCCACCGGCCTCGTGATCCCCGGAGATTTGCAGCGACGGAGAAGGTTATGAACATCCCCGGAGTGGCCGGTGCGACCGAAACCCCCGAGATGCTGGAGCGGGCTCAGGAGGAGACCGAGCGACTCCTGAAGGAGCTCAAAGACGCCGTGCAGGTCGATGCGCGGGACATCGGCGTGCTCCGCAAAGAGCTGCACATCACCGTCCCCGCCCAGGTCATCGCCGACCACTTGGAACACAACTACAAGGAGCTCATGCACGACGCCTTCGTGCCGGGCTTCCGCAAGGGGCGGGCGCCGCGCCGGCTGATCGAGAAACGCTTCGGCGGCGAGGTGCGCGAGTCGCTGACCACGGCCGTCGTCGGCCAGTCCTTCTACGCCGCCGCCGAGAATGCGAAGCTGGAGATGCTCGGCGATCCGCTGTTCCGCATCGACACGGACGCGGGCGCGAAGCTCATGGAGTTCAACGAGGCGCTCCAGCACCTGAAGCTCCCCGAGCAGGGCGACTTCGGCTACGTGTGCGAGGTCGAACTGAAGCCGGCCTTCGAGCTCCCCGAGCTGAAGGGCATCGAGGTCAAGTTCCCCGAGATCAAGATCACCCCGGCCATGGTCGACGAGCAAATCCTGCGCCGCCGCAAGCTCCGCGGGCGTTATGAGCTGGTCGACGAGCCGGCCCAGAAGGATGACATGCTGGTGGCGGACGTCGCGCTGAGCGTGGACGGTGTCGAGGTCAAGCGCGAGGACAACGCCACGTTCAACGTGCGGCCGGCGCGGGTGGAGGGCATTCCGTTGCTGACGCTGGACGAGACGCTGACGGGCGTCAAGGCCGGGGAGGCCCGGCAGGCCGACTGCGTCATCCCGGACGACTTCGAGCAGGCCGATCTGCGCGGCAAGGCCGGCCGGTTCGAGTTCAAGGTGCACGAAATCAAGCGGCTGATCCCTGAGGCGCTGGAGGAGTCGCTCAAGAGCTGGGGTTTTGAGAGCGAGAAGGAATTGCGGGAGGACGTCCGCGCCGACCTGGAGTCGGAGCGGGACCAGTTGCTGGAGCGGGCGAAGAAGGCCCAGGTCGAGGAGTACCTGCTGCAGAATACCAAGCTCGACCTGCCGGAGAGCTTCTCGACCCGCCAGACCGACCGCGCCGTGGCCCGCCGGATCGTCGAGCTGCAGCAGAAGGGCGTGGCGGCCAGCGACATCGAAGCGCGGATCGACGAGTTGCGGACCTCGGCGCAGGAGCAGGTGGGCGCCGGGCTCAGGGTGGCGTTCATCCTGGACAAGGTGGCCGAGACGCTCAAGGTCGAGGTCACGGACGAAGAGGTGAATACCGAGATTGCGCGGATGGCGCGGCTGTACAGCCGGCGGTTCGACCGGGTGCGGGACGATTTACAGAGCCGCGGGCTGTTGGAGCAGCTCGTCGAGCAGATTCGTCACGGCAAGTGCCTCGACGCGCTGCTGCGGGATGCCAAGTTGGTCGGCGCCCCGGCCGATGAGAAGGAACCGACGTAGCTGCGAAGGAGCGTGCATGACTTTCTTTCCGAACGTGGCAGGTCCGTGGGCCCAGGGCGGGGGCAATTACCAGGGCTGGCGGCAGATGGGCCTGAACGAGATGCTGCTGGACAACCGCATCATCTTCCTCGACCTGCCGCTGGACCCCGGCCTGACCATCAACAGCAGCACCGTGTGCTCGCACATCATCAAGAGCATGTTGTACCTGCAGTCGGTCAAGCGCGACCAGGACATTCACCTGTACATCAACTGCCCGGGCGGCGACATCGACGATACGCTGGCGATCTACGACACGATGCGCTTCCTGAACTGCGACGTCGCCACCTATTGCGTCGGCGGCGCCAGCAGCGGGGCGGCGCTGATCCTCGCGGCGGGCACGAAGGGCAAGCGCTACGCCCTCCCGCACGCCAAGATCATGATCCACCAGCCGTGGGGCCTGGTGGGCGGTCAGGCGTCCGACATGCGCATTCAGGCGGACGAGATCCTGCGCGTGAAGAAGACGCTGATCGAGATCCTCGCCCGGCACACCGCCCGGACGGCGGAGCAGATCAGCCTGGACATCGAGCGCGACCGCTACATGACGTCCGCGGAGGCCAAGGACTACGGCCTGATCGACGAGATCCTCGAGGAAGGCAAGCTGGACAACAAGAAGAAGGGCAAATGAAAGGCCGCCATACATGACCAGATCCCAGACGCTGATCCCCATCGTCGTCGAGCGCGAGGGACGCGCCGAACGCTCCTATGACATCTACTCGCGGCTGCTGAAGGACCGCATCATCTTCCTCGGCGACGAGGTCGATTCCGATCTGTCCAACGTGGTCATCGCCCAGATGCTCTTCTTGGCCAACGAGGACCGGAAGAAGGACATCCACCTGTACATCAACTCCCCGGGCGGCTCGGTCTACGCCGGCATGGGCATCTACGACACGATGCAGTTCGTCCACTGCCCGGTCTCGACCTACGTGCTGGGGGCGGCGGCCAGCATGGCGGCCGTCCTGCTGGCGGCGGGCACGACTGGCAAGCGGTTCGTGCTGCCGCACTCGCGCGTGATGATCCACCAGCCGGTGGGCGGCGCCCGCGGGCCTGCGACGGACATCAAGATCGAGCTGGACGAGATGACGCGGACGCAAAAGCAGCTCTACGAGATCCTCGCCCGGCACACCGGCAAGGCGGTCGAGAAGATCACCGCCGACTGCGACCGCAACAACTGGATGGACGCCGAGGAATCGGTGGCGTACGGGCTGGCGGACAAGGTCCTCGAGAAGATGCCCGACACGACGCAGCCGGCCCTGCGGCCGGTTGAGTGAGCGGAGTCCCGCGTGCACGTGGTCCGGTCCACACCGGCTCAGACGCGGCCGAAATCGGAGCCCGAAGCGCGAGCGACGGGTTTCCGGGCGGGGTGGCTGCCGCTCGTGCTCGCGGGGGCGCTCCTGGCCGTCGGTTGCGAATCGCCGGCCGAGCTGCAGATGCGCAAGGAGATCGGCGACCTGCGCCAGACGGTGAAGGACCGCGACAACCAGTTGGCGGCCCAGAAGGCGGCGCTCGAAGAGACGAACCGGCAGCTCGCCGTCGCCCGCTCGATCTCCGAAGACGACCTCAAGAAGCTCTTCTATCCCGAGCGGCTGGAGATCGACAAGCTCACCGGCGGCTATGACAGCGACGGGAAGCCCGGCGACGACGGTGTCGTCGTCTACCTCAAGCCCATCGACAAGGACGGGGACGTGCTCAAAGTCCCCGGCGATATCACCATCCAGCTCTACGATCTGGCCGCGCCGCCGGCGCAGAACTTCATCGGCGAGTACAAGGTTTCCGTGGATCAGGTGGCCAAGCTGTGGCACGGCAAGCTGTGGACCAACCATTACGCGATCAAGTGCCCCTGGCCGCACGGCCCGCCGAAGCACCCTGAGGTTACCGTCCGTGTGCTCTTCGTCGACTATCTCACGAAGCGCGTCGTGTCCGCCCAATCCACCTGCACCGTCAAGCTGCCGGCGGAATGATCTGCGCTTGACAGGGGGATATTTCGCTGCTAACATTCACCTAACCTGCGTGGGTTCGCCCTGAGAAGGGCGGCGCGGGCTCGGACAATCGTACCCAGGAGAAACGCAGATGACTCGACGGATGTGGGTGTGGAGCTTGGCCGGTTTGTGCAGCGTGCTCATGGTCGCGGCGGTCACCGCCCAGGAGAAGAAACCGAGCGACGAGCCGAAGAAGCCGGACGTGCCGAAGAAGGCCGAAGAGGCCAAGAAGCCGGAGGCACCGAAAGGCGACAAGCCGGCAGCGGGCAAGCCCGATGACGCCAAGATGGCCGAGATGATGAAGAAGTGGGAGGAGTACGCCACGCCGGGCGAGCATCACAAGCGGCTCGACGCGCTGGTCGGCAAGTGGGACTACGAGAACCACCGGTGGATGGAGCCGGGCGGCGAGCCGCAGGTCTCCAAGGGCACCTGCGAATTGAAGTGGGTCTTCGATGGCCGGTACCTCCAGCAGGACTGCACCGGCCCCGCCGAGGGCCCCGACGGCAAACCGTTCCGCGGAAGCGGGCTGTACGGCTACGACAACGCCAAGAAGCAATATTTCTCGACCTGGATCGACAACATGGGCACCGGCATCATGGTCGGCTGGGGCACATGCGATGCGGCAGGAAAGGTCATCACGTACACCGGCGAGTACGCGGACCCGATGACCGGCGATCTGCACAAGAAGTGCCGGAGCACGCTGAAGCTGGACAGCCCGGATAAGTTCGTCTACGAGTGCTACGTCGCGGGGCCGGACGGTAAGGAATTCAAGGAGATGGAGTTGACCTACACGCGGGCCAAGTAAGCTCGGCCAGCGGGGCATTCCCGACTCCAATCGCCGATCATCCAGCACGAGAGCTCAGCGCGGCCCCCCAGAGGCCGCGCTGGCTCCTGCTGGCGACCGAACGAGGCGAGTTGCCGAGCGCCGATCGGGCGCGGCGGCTGGCGCGCGGTCGTTCGAGCGCACTGCATGCCGCGACGGTGCGCGGCCCGCGGGCTACAATGAGCGTAGGTTGCACAGATAGCCGTTTTCAAGCCGTGGTGACATGCGACGTGCGTGGGTGATTGCCAGCGGGACTGAGTTGACGCTCGGGCAGAGCGTGGACACGAACAGCGCGTGGCTGGCCGCCCGGCTCGCGGGGCTGGGCATCCGCACCGAGCGGATTGTCGTCGTGCCGGACGATGCCGCGGCGCTGCGGGACACGCTGCTCCTCGCGGCCGGCGCGGCGGACGTGCTTCTCCTTACCGGCGGATTGGGCCCTACGGACGACGACCTGACGCGCCAGGTGCTCGCGGACGTCGTGGGCGTCCAGCTCGAGTTGCATCCGCCGAGTCTCGCGCACCTGCGGGCATTCTTTGCCGCCCGCGGGCGCGACATGCCCGAGCGCAACACCGTGCAGGCGCTGGTGCCACGAACGGCGCGGGCCATTCCCAACGCGTGCGGCACGGCGCCCGGCGTGCGGATCACTGTCCGCGGCACGCCGTGCTTCGCGCTGCCGGGCGTCCCCTTCGAGATGCGTGCCATGTTCGACGGCGACGTGGCCCCCGAGTTGCGGGCGGCGGCGGGCGGCTCCGTGCTGCTGAGCCGGCGCTTGCAGACGTTCGGGCTCGGCGAATCCGACGTCGGCGGCAGAATCGCCGACCTCATGCAGCGCGGCCGCAACCCCGAGGTGGGGACGACCGCGGACCTCGGCATCATCGGCGTGCGCATCAATGCGACGGCGGCGACCGTCGACGAGGCCACGCGCCGGCTGGACGAAACCGAGGCCGAGATTCGACGGCGCCTCGGCGACGCGATCTTCGGCCGCGACGACGACACGCTGGCAGCGGTCGTGGGCCGCTTGCTGACCGCGGCCGGCGCGCTGCTGAGCACGGCCGAATCCTGCACCGGCGGCCTGCTGGGGGCGCTGATCACCGAAGTGGTCGGCAGCAGCAATTACTACCGGGGCGGCGTCGTGAGTTACGCCAATGAGGCGAAGATCCGGCTGCTGGGCGTCAGCGCGGCGGATGTCGAGCAGCATGGCGCGGTCAGCGAGGCGGTTGCCCGCGCGATGGCGGACGGGGCGGGGCGCCTGTTCGGTACGCCGTATGCGCTCGCAGTCACCGGCATCGCCGGACCGGCCGGGGGAACACCTGAGAAGCCCGTTGGTCTTGTTTTTATCGGTTTTCGTTCGCCGGCCGGTACCATCGTGCGCGAGTGTCGCTTCGGCAGCGATCCGCCGCGGCAGGTGATCCGCATGCGCGCCGCCCATACCGCGTTGAACCTGCTTCGACTGGCGCTTCTCCGTGAAACCCAGCCTGTGAAGCCGCCCTGACGCAGTCTGCGGCCCCGCAC
>CAIWOY010000324.1 GCA_903914415.1 uncultured Phycisphaerales bacterium
ACGCGATTCGTTCGGCCCCGCTGGCCGACGATTGGCCATTGCTGGTGACACGTCGTCGTCGCCTGCACAACGCCGCCCACCCTGGGGACCGGGGACACCAAAACACATTCCGATTACGGGCCCGAACCGCGCTTGTCGCCGAAATAGCCGGTTCTGGCCGCCTTCCGCGCCCCCTCTGCGCGCCCGCACCACCGCGCGTGGCGCGGCTGCGGCGCCCCGCGCCCCTGCCCGGGTCGCCAACTACCGCTTGCTGGCCTGGCACATCGCCGAGCGGCTGCACGCCGAGGGCGCCGAGCTGGCCTTCACGCACCTGCCGCCGCCGAAAATGGAGCGGCGCGTGCGGCTGCTGGCGGAGCCGCTGGGGGCGACGTGCATCGTGCCGTGCGACGTGCCGGACGATACGCAGATCAAGCGGGCGTTCCAGGAAAGGTGACAGGCGGCCGACCGCGGTCGTTCGCGGCCCTTATCACTTCTTCACGTTATCACCTTATCACCTTGTCACTCATCCAGCGGCGGCGCTTGAATCTCCACGCCGCGCCGCCGAACGGTGAGCTGCACGGGGCGGTTCAGGAGCACGGGCAGGTTCGGCCAGAGGTGGCCGAAGGAGTGCGTCGCGACGACCGGGATGTTCCGGCCGCGCGGCAGGTGGTACGGCAGCAGGTCCAGCACCGCCGGCTGCGTGTCGGTGTGCGTCATGCGGAAGTCGCCGACCAGGACGCCGGCGACACGCTCGAACCAGCCGGCCAGCTTGAGCGCCGCGAGGAATCGATCGACGCGGTACGGCGTTTCCTTGACGTCCTCGATGATCAGCCACTTACCGTCGGGGCGGAGTCGCCGCCCGATCGGCCCGCCGACGAGCGCGGACAACACCGACAAGCACCCGCCGACGAGCCGCACGCGTCCGCTTGCTAAGCGGCCCGAATGCAGCTCGCCGCGCAGCGACCCGAACGCGAAGTGAGGCGTGTCGGGCAGGGCTCCGCCGGTGCAAAGTAGCGGCAGGATGCGCCAGAATTCGGCGAACGCCTCGCGGGCCGCCGCCACCGGCCGCACGTGCCAGCCGAGGAAATTCGGACACAGCCAGTACACGCCGCGCCCGCCGCGATAGCTCGCGACGAGGTTCACCAGCCCGGTCAGCTCGCTGAAGCCGAAGGCCCAGAGCGGCGTGCGGCGTGTGGCGAGCGGCGAAAAGTCGATGTGCGGCAGGATGCGCGAGAGGTAGGCGCCGCCGTTCGTCGCGACAATGGCAAGCGTTGCAGGGTCGTTGAGCGCGCCCTGCAGGTCGCGCACGCGGGCCGCGTCATCCGTCCGGCCGCCATGCTGCTCCTGCTCCTTCGCTTGGAGCACCTTGCGGTCGAACGTGAGGCGAAACGGCGGGGACAGGCTTTGTCGCACGAAAGCGACATAGTCGTCCACGCTGCTCACGCCGAGCTTGGCGGCGTCGGGCAGCAGCGGATTGGCGGACGCGATGATGTGGATGCGGTTTGGTGTCATCGGCGGCAGACTATAATCGAAGCCATGCTGAAAATCGGCCCCTGGGCATTTGACTTCCCCGTGATCCAGGCGGCGTTGTCGGGGTACAGCGACGCGCCGATGCGGCTGATCGCCCGGCGGTTCGGGGCACCGTACGCGCTGCACGAGGTCATGCTGGACAAGTCGATCGCGCAGTCCGAGAAGGCCCGCCAGAAGCTGCTCGGGGCGCTGCTGCCCGAGGACCACCCGGTCGGCGGCCAGCTCATGGGGGCCGAGCCGGGGCACTTCGCGCTCGCCGCGACGTTCCTCGTCGAGCGCGGCTACGACGTGGTGGACATCAACTTTGGCTGCCCGGTTAAGAAGGTGCTCGGGCGGCAGCGGGGCGGGTTCCTGATGTCCGACCCGGCGATGGCGATCGAGATCATGCGCGCGGTGCGCCAGGCCGTGTCGCCGCAGGTCCCGGTGACGCTCAAGCTGCGGCGTGGGATCGACGACTCGCCTGAGAGCGAGGTGAAGTTCTTCCGGATCTTCGACGCGGCGTGGGAACTGGGGCTGGCGGCGGTCACCGTTCATCCGCGGACGGTCCAGCAGCGGTACATGGGTGTCAGCGACTGGAAGTTTCTCGCCCGCGTGAAGCGCTACGCCGGCGAGCGGACGGTCATCGGCAGCGGCGACCTGTTTTCCGCCGACGCCGTCAAGCGGATGCTGGAGCAAACCGGCGTGGACGGCGTGTCGCTGGCCCGCGGGTGCATCGGCAACCCGTGGATTTTCCGCGACGCCCGCGCGATTCTCAGCGGCCAGCCGCTGCCCGATCCGCCCAGCGTGCCGGAGCAGGGCCGCGTCATTCGCGAGCACCTGGCGCTGCTGATCGCGGCCCACGGCGAGCGGCTGGCGGCCCGCCTGCTGCGCAAGTTCGGCATCAAGTACGCGGAGTTGCACGCGCAGCCGCGCGACGTGCGGGCCGCATTCATCGGTGCGCTGAAGTACGCGGAGACGCTCGATGTGCTCGGAAGATGGTACGACCCGGGTCGCGCCTGGCCGCCGGGGCGAAGGAAGACGGAGCCGGGCGGGCTGATCGCCGCGGGCGCGCATCAGTGAACGGGGTGCAGGCGCTCGGACCTACGTGTTGACGGCGGCGGGCGGGGCGGCTACTCTGCCGATTCGTGCTGGAAACGTGCCTGCACACGGCCCCCATCGTCTAGTGGCCTAGGATATCAGGTTCTCATCCTGGAGACCGGGGTTCGAGTCCCCGTGGGGGCGATTCGAGCGAGACCCCCTGAGCGATCAGGGGGTTTTTCATGCACGCGGATGGCCCCCGCGTGTGCCACTGCTCTCGAGCAGTGCCATGATTATGGCGGATCGCACTGATTAGGGGGCAGGGCGCGGGCCGCTACGACCCGCTATACGCCGCCTGGAACTGCGCGAAGTCCGCCAAGTCGACGTCTTCGTCGTCGTCCAGGTCGCCGCGCGAGAAGGCGAGCGGGTTACAGCCGGGCGGCGGCGTGGTGATGTCCGGACCGCCCAGGGCGGGGGCGAGCAGCGTGACGTCCGCCGCGTTGTTGTGCCCGTCGTCGTTCAGGTCGCCGGCGATCAGCACTTGCAGGTAGAAATGCTCCTCGCCGTAGAAGAGCGCGCCGTCGTCCGCGAACTTGCCGCCCACAGCGAGCACCAGGTCGTAGTAGTCGCGGGCGGCGTTCGGCTCGACCTCCAGGTTGAACGTGAACTCCGTCGGCCCGGCACCCCAGGGGTACGAAATCACCTGGTCCGTGTAGTAGCCGGCGGGCTCGCCCCACTCCGGCCAACTGCAATCGGGGAAGTAAGCAAGCGTTCCGTTGGAGACGACGCCCCGATAGCGCAGGCGCGTCAACTCGACGGCGTAGGCATCGTCCGGGACGAGGCCGGCGATCTGGGCCTGGAGGCGGTTAGTGCGCCCGCGGAACCCGTAGAAGACCTTCAACGTGCCCCGGTCCGGGGCCCCGGTGCCGCTCTCGTTCGGGTCGGCCAGAAAGTCGTGGTGCGTGACGACCAACGGGCTCGGGTCCATCTGGGCGTGGCAGCTCAGGCAATTGCCGCCCCAAGCCGGTGCCGCCCAGGCGTCCTGTGTCGTGCACAGGAGCACCGCCAGGGCCACAGGCAGCGTCAGCAGCAACACGACCGGCAGAAAAGTCAGGCGTCTCATGGTCGGTCTTCCAAGCAGGAGCTTTCCGCCACCAGCGTCCGGGCTACCGGGCGCGTTGCAGCGCCGCCGTCCGCTTCGGCCTGCGGCGTGCGCTCCAATTCTGCCCGAACCAGCTCGACGATCTGCGGGATCAGCCCGGCGATCTGCGGCGAAAGATCGAGCCCGTAGGCGACCGTTTGCGGCTGTACGCCCAGGATCACGACCTCGCGCGGTGCCAGGCCGAGTTGCTCGGCCGCCCGCAGCGTTTCGGCGAAGCTGACCTCGTGGAGCGAGAGCTTGACTCCGGGCTGATCCCCGAGGTCGCGCGGGGTAAGACGCAAAACAGTGCCCGCCGGGCGACCGGCGTCGACGGCGTCGATCACGATGACCTTCTGTCGGTTGGCCAACACGTCGATGAGCGCGAAGCCGGCCGTGCCGCCGTCGTACAACTCCACGCCGGCGGGCAAAGCCACGTCCTGCAGCGCCCGCACGACGTGGACGCCAACGCCCTCGTCGCGCAGCAGGATGTTCCCCACGCCCAACACTAGAATCGGGCTGGTCGGGGTTCCGGCCGGTGCAGGTTGTGGCGACAGTTCCGTCAACATGAGTGTCCGTGATCGAGTCAACATAGCAAGCCGCGCGCCGCGTGCGGCACTGTCTACGAGCGCTGCACGCCCGTTGTACCTCCGCGAATCAATACTCTGGACTCATCGATACGCTGCCCCGGGCGAAGCACGTGGACCGCGCAGGCCATGCACGGGTCGAACGAGTGCACTACCCGAATCACCTCCACGGGCTGGGTCGTATCGGCCACTGGCACGCCGATCAGGCCGGCCTCGAGCGCGCCCAGTTGATTCAGATTGTCCTTCGGCGAGGCATTCCAGGCGGTGGGCGTCACGACTTGATAGCGGCTGATGTGCGAGCTCGTGATGTCCATCCAGTGGCCCAAGGCGCCGCGCGGGGCTTCGGTCAGGCCCATCGCACTCGCCTGTTGCGGGATGCTGCTCGGCGCATAGCTGGCTGCGCCGGGCACCAGCCCGTTCAGCCACCCGTCCATCGCGTCCGCCAGTTTCTTCGCCTCGCTGGCGCGCGCCACGATCCGGTCCATCGCCGAAATACCGTGCGTGTATTCGCCACAAAGCCACATGCGCGCCAGCGGACCCAACTCGTGCGGCTTGTTCGCGTAGCGCGGGGCCTTGCACCAACTGTATCCGGCCGGCTTGTCGGCGTAGGGCTGGGTGACGCCCTGGGCGGGGTTCTTGTTGCCGCTGGCATCGGTGTACCACGAATACGTGACCTGCTCGAGGATCTGGGCCGGATCGAAGCTGCCGGAAGCACTGTCCGTGTACCGCCCGGCCGGAAAGAGCTTGCTGGAGCCGCTCGCGTTCAGGTCGAACGCGCCATAGGCGAGCAGATTGCCGGGGCCGCGACCGAGCTGGTAGTAGTTCGGGAACAGGGTCGCCAGCAGCAGCGCGTCCGGCAAGTACGTATTCGTTATGAAGCCGCGCAAATCGGTGAGCAGGCTTCGGAACGCGGCGACTTTGGCGGCCGTCACGCTTTCCGTACAGCCACCCACGACGAAGGAGCCGACATGCGGGAGCTTGCCGCCGAAGAGCGCGCCCATCTGATGAGCTTTGCGGCGCATCTGGAGCGCGGACAGGTAGTGCTGTGCGAACGTGTCGGCGGTGGAACCGCTCACCATGTCTGGGACGTCGTAGCGCGGCAGCCAGGGCGCGCGGTCCAGTGGCGGGCCGCTCGTATGGAGATAGTCGAGGAGCGAAAGGTGATAGAAATGGAGCACGTGCGAATCGATGTAGTTCGCACCGAGGACCAGATTTCGGAGAATGCGTCCGTTGTCCGGCGGCGTGACGCCAAACGCATGATCCAGCGTCAAGCAGGCCGCCAGCGCATGGGGCACGGGGCAGACGCCGCAAATCCGCTGTGTATAGGGGCCGGCGTCGCGCGGGTCGCGGCCGATCAGGATCATCTCGAACCCGCGGAACATGGACCCGCCGCTCCTGGCGCTGACGACCTGCGGCTGGCCCAGCACGTTATCGACGGTCACCTCGATGTCGAGATGACCCTCGATGCGGGTGAGCGGGTCTATCGTGATGGTCGTCGGCATGAGCGGCTCCTGGAGCGTTTCGGCACCGCACGTGTATTATGGTGTCGGCGAGTAGACATAAAACGGCGACATCCCGTCCGGGAACGTCGGATTCACGCAGCCGAGGCAGGGGCTCTGCGCGCCGATGCACCAGTTGACGCCGTACTGTCCCGGTCCGCTGCTGTTCCAGCGCCGCATGGGACAGTCGGAGTAGGTCTTCTTGCCTTTACACCCGAGGTATTCCATACAGCCTTCGCCGCTCAATTGATTCGCCAGCACCGGCTGTCCACAGAGCTTGTGGCGATTCAGGCAGTAGTCATGAACCCGGCGCCCAAAGTACAGAAGCGGCCGGCGGTTGACATCCAACGGCGGCACCTGGTTGTTCGTCAGCAGATACGTAATCGTCCCGACCAGCCAGTCCGGATGGGCCGGACAGCCGGGGATGTTGATCACGCGCGGGTCGCTGCCGAGGATCTGGCTGACGCTCTGCGCGCCAGTCGGGTTAGGCGCCCCCGCGCTCACGCCGCCGTACGATGCACACGTCCCCAAAGCGATGATGTAAGCGGCGTTGGCGGCGTATGAGGGCAGGCCGTCCTTCATGGCGAGGCCGGACCACAGCCGGCAGTACTTCCCACTGGCTCCGGTCGGGATCGCGCCTTCGACCACGAGAATGTAGCCGGGCTGGACGCGGGCCGCTTCGGCGGCGCCCACGGCTAGGTCGCCGGCCGCCGCCATGACATTGTTCTGAAACTTGAGATCGAGGGTGTCGAGCAGCAGATCGTCGAAGGCGGCATAATTGATGCTGTTGAGCACTGAGACCGCGCAGCCGTCGCAGCCCGCCCCTTGCAGCCAGAGCACGCGCGGCGCGTCGCCGCCCTGCAGGAGATCCTTCAGCGCGGCCAAGGCGGCCGGGGCGAGCCGACCGGCAGCGGCGACCGCGGCCGCCAGCTTCAGGAAGTCACGCCGACGGATTCTCATGGACGTACCTCCCGTCCGCCCGGGACCACGGGGCGCGTCGGCCACGGCGGGATTCCGAGGAACGACTCCGTCTCGCTGAGCAACGCGCGGCTGTACCCAGGGTTGTGCGAGCCGTAGGAGCGATCCGCGCTGACCAACTCGTAGTCGAACTTCGCCACCATGTGCGCGCCGAGGAGATACCCGGGCAGGTGGCTGGGGTCGATGTACGACGGATTGCCCGGCGTAAAGTACGGGGCGATTGCGGCCAGGCGGATGCTGAACTCGTAGTGGGTGCCGGCGACGAGGTTGGTCGCGGCCGCCTCCGTGTGGCAGGGCAGGCAGGCGCGCTTGTTGTCGCGGAACGTGTGCCCGCTGTTCACCGGCTGATTCGGCCCGCCGTACGGTTCTTTGTGCACGTGACAGGTGGCACACTCGTTCGGGATACCCCACCAGTGCTCCGTGTACGGCGTCGCTATTGGCGACCCATCCAGCCGCCATCCGCCCGTGCTGTGCAGCACTTCGGACTGCGGCTGCTTGGGCGTGTCCGGGGGCTCGACGCCCTGCATGGTATGGCAGTCGGCGCACAGCAGGCGCGGCGGCAAACGCAACTGGCCGACGTTCGCGCTGCCCATCGGGGCATGGCAGGCGACGCACTCCACATTGCATAGCACGTCCCACAGGCCCGGCTTCTGGCCGACGGGCGCGAGCCGATAGTCGGTCGCGTGGCATTGCAGGCATTCGTCGGCCGCGTCGGAGGACATGTACAGATCGAACAGGGCATTGGCGTGCTTGGACTCCTGCCACTGCTCGAACTGCGGGTGGTGGTCGGCGCCGCACAAGCCGTGGCAGGACTGGTGGCAAACGCCGCAGGAGGTCGACTCGAAGTGCTTCTCCAGCGGGAAGCCGTTGGGGTCGGCGACGTGGTTGCTCCCCGGCCCGTGGCAATTCTCGCATTGCACGTCGGCCAACTGGGGCGTGCTCGCGATGCTGACGAAGCCGCTAGGCGTCCCGTAGCCGACCGTGTGGCAGGGGAAGCACAGCTCGTTGTTCTGATCGCCGCTGGCCACGAGCGTATCGAACGCGCTGTGGTGCTGCGTGGTGAGCCAGTTGTTGTGCTGCGTCGCGTGGCAGGAGGTGCAGTTCGCGACCCCGACGTACGTGGGCGGGCTGACGAGCGACCCCGTGTAGTTCAGTTGGAAGATGGCGAAGTCCGCCAGGTCGGTGTCGCCGTCGCCCGTCAGGTCCGCGCGGCCGAGGTACTGGGGGTCGCAGGCCGTCGGGGACGAACCGGCGGGGCCGCCCATGCACGCCTGGAACAGAAGGAAGTCCGTCAGATCCACGTCGCAATCCAAGTCCATGCAGCCGAGCAAGCGGCCGAACGGATCGACGCCGCCGGGCGCGGGTACGTCGGGGCAGGCGTCGCAGGGGTTCCCCACGCCGTCCCCGTCGTTATCGGCCTGATCGAGGCTGTGCAGGAGGGGGCAGTTGTCGCAGGCGTCGCCGAACGTATCCTCGTCGGTATCCGTCTGATCGGGGTTGAACACGGTGGGGCAGTTGTCGCACGCGTCGCCGACGCCGTCGCCGTCGCTGTCGTGCTGGTCTGGGTTGTACTTGCGCGGGCAATCGTCGAGCGCGTCGGGCACGCCGTCGGCATCCTGGTCGCCGGGCGGCGGCGCGAGCGGCCAGCCGCGGACCGCGGCCTGGTAAACGTAAGCCGGGTATCCGGGATTCGGCGCCTGGGCCCAGGCGATGATCTTGATGTTCTGTTGGTTGTCCCAGCTTTCCTGGTCGAAAGTGAAGGCCTGCGCGACGGTCTGGAACTGGCCGCCGGCGAGCGTGATCTGGTGGAGGGGCGCGGCCTGCTTGAAGCCGTTGCGATAATAGGGCCTGGTCGTGGGCCAATGGTCGAGGACCTGGACGAAGTAGATGAGCAGCGTCCTGGACGCGCCGCCGGTCTCGACGCTGACCGTGGCGACGATGTTGTAGGCTTGCCCGCCGACGGAAGTGGCGGTCAATTCCATCGTGACGTCGGTTGTGACGGCACGTTCGGGGAGGAAGTGCTTCGTCCGATAAGCGTTGTACTGCTGGGTCGAGTCGGGGAGGGACCCGATGACCCGGTCGATCCCGTCGAAGACCGTGGTCGGGGTGTACTCGCCGCCGTGGAAGGCGAAGCGGCTGTCACCCCACTCCGTCGCGCTCTCGTCGAACACATGGTACTGCACGAACGCGAACGAGTCAGGATATACGCTCACCAAGGTATCAAGCGCGGGACCCGCGACAGCGCAGGACCCTCACCACTTGTTGGTGAACTCCTCGCACAACACGATGCGCGGAGCCGCAAGCACGGTTTGCGGGCCGCAGATCGCCAGCACGAGAAGCGCACCAAGCAGCGGAGAGAATACAGCGCGTCCGGTCCCTATGCCGTATCTGCGCATAAAGAACCCCATGAGCCTGGCCAGGGGAAACTGGGCCGAACCGGGCCTCTCACCTCTCGCGTACGGCCTACAACGATACACATGTGGCTCGACATGTCCCATTAGACACGATCCGGCGCGTTGCAGTCAAGAGATTCCTTGGTTTTCGGACCTGCGCGGCCGTCCGGTAACGTCCCCGGCGGCTGGCGGCGAGCGTAGGTGCGGGGCGCGACCGGTCCCGCCCCCGTCACGACGCGCAAAGCTGGCGGGCCGCCAACTCACGCTATGGTTTGTATCGACGGCAAAGGACCCCTCTGTGAAGCACGTCACAGGGGGCACGACCGGCCGGGCCGCAAGCGGTCCCGCAACGGCGGCGTCGGGTGGGGCTAGGCGTTCTGAAAGAATTTCTCCAGCGACGGCCACAAGAGGCGCGCCAGTTGCGTCTGGAGCAGGTCAAACAGGAAGTGTGCGAGCATCACCGCGGTCAGGCTGCGCGTCAGTACGAAGAACACGGCCAGCGTCAGGCCCACCGGGAAAATCTGGACGATGCCGAGCCAGCCCTGCGCGATGTGCAGGCTGGCAAACAGCGCGGTGGAGAACAGGATCGCGCCCGTCCATCCGCAGCCCACGCGGCGCAGGTACGGGATCAGCAGCCCGCGAAACAGCAGCTCCTCGTGGATCGCGACGGGGATGAGCAGCAGCACCATCTGCCCCAGGCTCTGCAGCGGGATTCGCTGCATGAACTCCTTGCGCCGCATCAGGTCCCCTTGGAGCTCGGGCCGGAGCATGACCAGCACCGTGATCGCGACGACCATCGGGATCATCGCGCCATACATCGCGAGCAGCGTCGGCAGCGACCAGAGTACCTGCCGGCGCACACCCTCCGCCTGCAAGCCGAACGCCGCGCTCGTCAGGCGGTGCCGGTACACGAAGTACGCGGCCAGCCACACCACCAGCAGCGCGTCAAACCACTTCGCGAGCACCAGCGGACCCGTTTCCAGCGGCCGCGAGCTTTCGCCGCCTTCGAGCAGGTACGCCGCCAGGCTCGCGCCGAACGGGAACACCAGTGCCGTCACCACGACCAGCACCAGGTCGAGCGCGGCATCACGCCGCGACAGGCTCGCCAGTTCCAGCGGGCGCGGCGCGGGCTCGGCCACGGCGGCCGGGAGCGCCACCGGGCGCGCGGTGATGATCGGTGGGGGCCCAGGTTCGAGTCCAGGGAGTATTTCCGCCATGAGCTCCTCGCGGTCGGTCGGACGCGCGCCGCGGCCGGGCCGGTCCCGTTCGCGGTTGCCACGGGGTTCGCGGCCACGATAATACCCGGGCCTCGTGGTTTTCGCAGGCCGTCGGAGGACGACCCGGCGTCGTAGCGCCGGGTCGATGCACGTATGTCGAAGCGTGACGCGGGCGCCGTTGGATTGCGCCTGAGCCTGGACGACGCGCGGCACCGGTGGACGCGCAGCGCCGGCGGCCTCACTTCGCGGCCGGTCCGCTGCCGGCAGGACGAATGGTACATCGTCCGTGCGCGGCTCGCCGACACCGCCCGTATCGGCCGCATGACCGTGCTGGTGGACTTCCGCCGCGCGGGCCGCGTGCTCGGCCAACGACGGGTGTGCCTGTATGCACCCGGCGGCGCTGACGCCCGCGAGTTGCTGGGCTGGGTCCAGACGCCGCGGCGCGCGACCTGCCTCGCGCTGACGATCCCGGATCGGGCCGTGCCGGGCTGCGTTCAGGAGTTCGTGCTGCACGACGCGGCCGAGCGCGACCCGCGGTGTCATCCCGCCGCCAACGTGCCCCGCTGGAGCGCAGTGCAACCGCCGTTTCCGGTGCGACGGATCGTGCTGCCGGCCGCGCTGCACGAGCTGGCGACGGTCCTGCACGACGCCACGCTGGATTTCACTGGAGCCCCCGGCACGCGCGCCGCGCTGCAGCGCCGAATTCGCGGGGCGGCGTGCGTGCTGGACCCGGAATGGGTCACGGCTTTGGGCCTGACGTGGGCCGATCTGGAGCGCCTGGCGGCGGCGGCCTGGCTCGTCGTGGACTTGGCCACCACCGCCCGGCTGCTGCGCGACGCCGGCCTGGCCGGGACCGAGGCGCGCACCTACGCGTCGGGGCACGGCTTGATGTCTGCGTGCGTCGAGTACTGCGACGTGCCCACGCGCGGGCTGGCCTTGCAGGATGTCGTGCCCTACGCGCTGCGCGACCCGCGCGGCGGCTTCGCCACGCGCGTGTTGTTGGCCAACCGCTCGTGGCAGCGCTACGCCGACGCGGTCGGGTTCGCATCCCTGCTGTCCAGCGAGACGCCGTGGGAACGGCGCCACGGCGACGTGCTCTCCGCCGCGCGGCCAGTCGGACGCGGCGAGCTGTTAGCCACCGATTTGCCGTGGCTCGTGGCCGGCCGGCACGGGCCGCTCGTGGCCCCGTGCATCGCCGGACACTTGCTGCGGATGCACCTCGCCGCGCCCTTGCCGGACCACGTGCAATACTGGAACCGCTGGGAGGACGGGACCGTCGTCGTGCGCGACCTCGCCGATTTCGCGCTGCGGCAGCCGGCGTTGCAGGCCGTGCGCTGGGCGTCGCCCGAGCCTGCGCTCGCGCACCTCGGGCTAACTCTCCGGCCCCCGAATGCCACGCGGCACACGCTGATTCGCACCGGCCGCATCGACAGCGTCGGGGTCCACGACGGCCTGCCGCCCGAGCCGATGACCATCTTCATGAAGTGGCTGGCGCGCGAGGTCGCCGAGCAGACGAGTTGGGGACGGCGCCACCTGGCCGGGCGGGCCGTGACCTGGCAGTTCGACACCGCCGACGGTCTTAAGTACGCGTCCCAGTTTGACTCGGCGGCGCCTCTGGCCCACCTGCCCGTGGAGTCGATCCGGGTCCGCCTGGACGATGCCGGGACGGCGGCGAGGGCGGCGCGGGCCGGTAGAGACGATGTAATCCTGATGACGAAGGACGAGGGTCTGTACGGCGACACCGCGCTCGTCTTCCAGCATACGCTCACCCGACGGCTGCGGGCGGTCTTGGAACGGGAATAGCTCAATCCGGCTTCCGCGGTATCACCGCGTTCTGTGCCGAGCGGTGAGGCCGCAGTGCAGCCCCGAAGCGCCGCTGCCCCGATGACCCGGAAGATCGTGGGCGCCGCGTCGTCATCGTCTTGCACTGCGCTTCGGTCGGGGCGCTCCCAATGTCCCAGCCTTTCGCGCGGCAGGCCGGATAGTCCATCATCACCACCCGTTCCCCGACGCAAGCCCGCAGGCGCCGCAAGGGTTCCCGCTTCACTGGCGCGCGGGCCCGTTGGCGTTGCCGGGCGATTTCATCCAGCACCTCGTCCGGCCCCGCGTGTAAGGCCACGTGTAGAAGCTGTTCCCGCCACGCTTGGGCCGGCGCGGTCCCTTCGGCCCCCTGCTGGCGCGGGCGATGCGCTCGCTAGGCAACAATACCCATCGCGCCGGTTGGGGAATGACCCGATTATCAGATCGACGGGCAGGCAGCCCCGAGGGCGTCTCCCGCGCAAACGACGTTGAGGATGCACGATTCAGCGGGTCACCACGCAGGAGGGTCGCCAGGCCTCCGCTCCTTGAGTTGCTTCCGTGTCGTGCGCGTTGACCTGCTGCGCTCGGTGGTGACAGGCGGCCCGTCCGTGACGGTCGTGGAGAACGGCATGATGGCTGTCGAGACGGGCATAACAGCACAGGGCGCAGGAAACACGCTCAACGCAGTTCCGGTGGACATGCAGATGCCGATCCTGGCCAGCTTTGCCGCTACCACCGTGCTGCGTCAGAAGGGGTATGCCCGTCCGAACGTCGCACTGACCGCACACGCCACAGCGTTGGATCGCCAGGAACGTACAGCCTCGCAGCCGGCAGACCCGGCGCGCAGCAGTCGGAACATGCTGACCGTGGAGAGCAAACGCAGGTCAGCCTGACACGAGCACGGGCTTAGCTCGCGCCGCTCAACAGAGTCGCGCTGCTGGTGAGACCGAGGAGACAACGCTGCCGCGGTCGGAGTGAATCGTATGCCGGGCGCAGCGACAAGACGGACGTCACTGGCGCTCGCAACCCGGTTGACCGTCTTGATCCTGGGGCCATGCTTTGCACTCGCGACGGATGGGCTGGAGCCGATCGGCGTTGGGATGCGGGCGAACGCCCGCGGCGGAGCCGACGTGGCGGTCGGAGACTCCGCCCTGTCGCAAATTGACAATCCGGCCTCTCTGGCCCGCTGGCGCTACCCCCGGATCGATACGGAGGCGCAGCTCGCCATCGTTGCCGCGCCACTGCGGACGCCGTTCGACACCGCCTATTCGCAACGGCAGCTTATCCCCTTGGCGAACCTGGGCTACGCGCAGCCGCTGGATCCGCGTTGGACGCTGGGCCTGGCCCTCCATTCCAAAGCAGGACTCGGCACCGACTACCCGGTGCGGCACCTCATGATCCCGTTCATGGATCGGCGCATCGGCACGGACGTGAAGGTATTTGATACGCAGCTCAATGTCGGCTACCGCCTGACGGATCAGCTCTTCGTCGGCGCAGGCGCGCGCATCGAGGTCGCCACGGCCAGGTTCAGCACGGTCCTCGGACCGGCCGACCTCGACTTCGGTCGCGGCTATGCGTATGGCGGCGGCTTCCAGACCGGGCTGCTGTATCGGCCACGCCCGGACCTGTCGCTGGGGCTCGCGTACCGTTCGCCAACGTGGTACGGCGACCTCGCGGGCGGCGATGTGCGGGCCGCACTGTTCGGTATCGTCCCGGTTACGCTCGGACGCGGGGCGATCCCGGACCTGCGCCTGCCGCAGCGCATCTCGGCGGGTCTCGCGTGGGATGCCACGGATTGGCTGAAGCTCGTCGGTGAACTCCGCTGGATCAACTACGGCGGCACCTCATTTCACGCGACGTCCCTCGTCCTGGACGGCCCGCTTCCGCTGCGCTACCCGTTTCCGCTTGGCTACCGGGACCAGTGGGCGGCGATTTTGGGTGCCGAGGTCAGGCTGAGCGAACACTGGGTGCTGGGAGCTGGGTATCACTACGCCACGGCACCGGTGGACAGGCTGCACGTGCTGCCGATTTGCTCGGCGATCTCGCAGCACCACGCCACGCTGGGCGTGCGCTACGAGCGCGACAACTGGTGGGTCGGTGTGGGCTACGTTCTAGGCTTCCCGACCACGCTGCGCGGCTGCGGGCGCAGCGCCATCCCGCTCAGCATCGACTCGGCGCACAGCGAGATCACCCAGACGCAGCACATTATCGCAATCGGTTTCGGATTCTCCTGGTGAGGCCGACGTGAAGATCCTGGCGAATAGATGCGTGCTGTGGGGTTGGTCCCGTCGATCTTCGCGTGCCGCTGCCGTTGGGCTAGCGCGACCAGCGAGTCTTCATTGCCGGGGCGCAGCTCAAGCTCGACGCCGCACGCTCGGTGTGGGCTACCAGTTGGGGTTCCCCAGTTCCCTGCGCGGGGGCGGGACCGCCCGCATTCCGCCGGGCATCGACGACGGATTCGGTGAACTTGAGCACACGCAGCACAGCCTGCTCGTCGGCTGTGGACGGAGTTGGTGATGACGGACAAGACCTTGCCGAGGCCTGGCCCGAACGACACTCGCCGATCCCGCATCCGCGCCGCGGTGGCCTGGTTCATACCGCCGGAGGTCCAGCGCGGCGACCCGGACACGCTCCGCCGGGCCTGGCTGGTGATCGCGTACGACGTCGCGCTGATCTGTGCGGCCGTCTTCTACACGACGGTTCTGGCTGAAATGGGCAGCCCGCTCGGGGCACTGATGATGGGCACGGGCACGGTCATCGCGATCTTCGTTCCGTACGTCATGCGCCGCACGGGCTCAGCGGTGATCGCGGGTAACGTGCTGGTCGCACTATTCTTCGGCGTGTTGACGGCGGTGGCATACCGACTGGGCGGCCACGGGGCGGCGCCGCTGTGGTGGTACGCGGCCGTGCCGGCGGTCGCCTTGAGCACGAGTGGGCGGCGCTCGGCCCTCATCTGGGCCGGCGTCACGGCCGTGTCGCTCGGCACGTTCTACGCGCTGAGCTACAGCGCCTACTGCCTGCCCAACGATCTGACCGACCGCCAGCGCGATTTCATAGGGCTTCTGGCGTCGCCGGGACTGGTCGCGATCATCCTCGCGCTCACCTATTTGTACGAGGTCTTCAAGGATCGCGTGGCCCAGCACCTGCGGCAGAGCGAGGAGCGCTTCCGTCTCGCCGCGCAGTCCATCACCGACGTGGTGTGGGAGTGGGATATCGTCACCGGCCAGCTCGACTGGTTCGGCGACGTCGACAGCCTCCTCGGTTATGCGACGGAAGAGTCTCCTTGCACGATCGAAGCTTGGGAGGCGCTGGTTGATCCCGAAGACCACGACCGTGTCATGGCGGCCCTTGACCGCCACTGCACGGCCGACGCTCCGTTCGATGAGGAATACCGCATCCGGCGAAAGGACGGAGGCATTTGTCATTGGCAAGCCCGGGGAGCCGCGGTTCGCGACTCGCAAGGAAAAGCCGTCCGCATGTTCGGAGCCATTGCGGACATCACCGAGCGCAAGCGGGCGGAGGAGAAGCTCGTGGAGTTCAAGACGGCCGTGGACCAGAGCGTGGACGGCATCGCCTTGGCCGACATGAACGGGCAGCTCCGCTTCGCGAACGGAGCCTGGGCCAGGATGCACGGCTACTCCGTCGATGAACTCATTGGGCAGAACTTGAGCATCTGCCACACGGACGAGCAGTTAAGGACGGAGGTAATCCCCTTTAACGAACAAACGCTGGAAACCGGTTCACACGAAGGTGAAGTCGGACATATTCGGAAAGACGGTACGACCTTCCCCACTTGGATGTCCTGCACTGTGCTGAGGGATGCGAACCACAAGCCCACTGCATTCGTCGGAACGGCCCGCGACATCACCAAGCGCAAGCGGGCGGAGGCGGAACGCGAGCAACTGCTCCTGCGGCAGCAAGGCATCAGCCACCTCCGCCAGTTGCTTCTGGCGCCGGCCCCGCTCGAGGCCAAACTCAAGAGTGTCACCGACGGCATCGTCCACCTGCTCGATGCCGATTTCTGCCGCATCTGGCTGATACGCCCCGGAGACAAGTGCGAACCGGACTGCATCCATGCCGGGGTGCACGAAGGGCCGCACGTCTGCCGGCACCGGGACCGGTGCCTGCATCTGCTGGCGAGTTCCGGCCGGTACACCCATGTGGACGGTCCAGGCCACCGCCGCGTGCCGTTCGGGTGTTACAAAATCGGGCGCGTCGCATCGGACGAGGAGCGCGGGTTTCTCACCAACGACGTGCAGAATGATCCGCGCGTTCACAATCACGACTG
>CAIWOY010000325.1 GCA_903914415.1 uncultured Phycisphaerales bacterium
CGAGCCGGCGACGACCTTGCCCATGTTGCGGAGGGCGTCGCGGGTGAGCTCGGCGACGTGCAGGCCGCGGGTGTCGTTGATGTCGATCGCGGTGGGCGTGATCTTGAAGATGTCGTCCTCGAAGCCCATCAGGTGGCGGTACGCCCACATGCCGAGGCCGCCGTCCTTGGGGAGGCAGTAGCCGCCGATGCCGGGGCCGGGGAAGATCATGTTGTTGTGGGTGGGGCGCATCTTGATGGCCTTGACGACCTTGATGAGGTCGACGCCGTTGCGCTCGGCGAAGAGGCTCCACTCGTCGAGGAAGGCGAGCATGGTGGCGCGGAAGCTGTTCTCGACGATCTTGCAGGTCTCGCTTTCGAGGGGGCGGTCGAGGACGGTGAGGGGGAATTTCTCGGTGTTGAGGACCTCGCGGAGGAATTTCTCGACGCGGTCGCGGGCTTCCTGATTTACGCCGCTGCAGACGCGCCAGAAGTCGCGGATGCTGGCGACGTACTCTTTGCCGGGCATGACGCGTTCGAAGCTGTGGGCGAGGAGGGGTTCGGAGGTAATGCCGCGGGCGGCGAAGGCGCGCTTGAGGATGGGCATGGCGACGAATTCGGTGGTGCCGGGGGCGACGGTGGTCTCGATGAGGACGAGGCATTTGGGCGGGATGAGTTGGCCGATGACCTCGAAGCTCTTTTCGAGGGCGGCCATGTCGGCGCGGCCGGTGCGGAGGTTGCCGAGGTCCTCCTTGAGGTAGTCGCACTGCACGTCGACGACGACGCAATCGGCGAGCTTGAGCGCGTCGTTCGTGTACGTTGCGATGAGCGTGCCCTTCTCTTTGACGCAGCGCGGGATGAACTGGTCGACCTCGGGGTCTTCGGCCTTCACGGGCGAGACGCCGCGGTTGAGGTAGTGGATCTTCCAGAAGCTGCGGGTGCTGGGGCGTTGCATGCCGATGACGAATTTGCTGGGCTTGCCGGTTTTCTTATCGACGGTATCGGCGACGACAGCGGCCATGACGGCGCCGACGAAGCCGACGCCGACGACGACCACGATTTCGCGGCCCTGTTTGCGCTGGTCGGCGACGGTTTTTTCGAGGCGTTGGAATTCGGCCGCGTAATCCTGCTCGGTGGGCAGGGGGAACTTCTCGCCGTCGGGGCTGATCGAAAACGTCGCCATGGTGGTTTCCTCGAGTAGAGCCGCGTCGGGTCAACGGACCCGATCCGCGGGGGCGCCATGCTACCCGTATTTCGGCTGGGCTCCTATCCCGGCATGAGGCGCAAGCGAGCGGGGCCGGCGTGCCGGGGGCCCGGCGCTGGGCAAGTCCGCAAGAACGATCAAGCGGCCATGTTTGGAGTCGCCTACGATGGGCGATGAAAGGTGGAGCACGGATGTCAACGCAACAAACGTACAAAGAACGCATCCTGGCGGTGCTGGTACACATTCAGCAGCACCTGGATGAGGACCTGTCGCTCGGCGAGCTGGCGCGCGTGGCGCACTTCTCGCCGTTCCATTTTCACCGCATTTTCCGGGGGCTGACGGGGGAGTCGGTACAGGAACACGTGCGGCGGTTGCGGCTGGAGCGGGCGGCGCAGCACCTGAAAACGGGCGACCTGCCGATCATCAACGTCGCGCTGGACGCGGGGTACGAGGCGCACGAAGCGTTCACGCGGGCGTTCGGCGCGATGTTCGGCTGCCCGCCGAGCGAGTATCGGCGACAGAAGCAGGCACAACCAGCGGCGGCCCCGAGCGGGGTGCATTACCGGCCGGGCGGCGACGTGCAGGACTTCAACCCCATTTCAAACGGAGGACAGACGATGGACGTGCGGATCGAGCAGATGCCGGCAATGCGCGTGGTGTTCGTGCGGGGCGTGGGGCCGTACAAGGACGTGGCGCGGGCGGCGTGGGAGCGGGTGTGCGCGTGGGCCGGGCCGCGCGGGCTGCTGGGCCCGAAGTCGCTGTTTCTGGGGATCTGTCACGACGACCCGGAGGTCACGCCGCCGGACAAGATTCGGTATGACGCGGCGATCGTCGTGGACCGGCCGGTGCAGCCGGAGGGGGACGTGGGCGTGCAGGAGATTCCGGCGGGTGCCCATGCGGTGACGACGCACCGGGGGCCATACGAGAAGCTGCACGAGTCGTGGTCGGCGTTGTGCGGGCAGTGGTTGCCGCGGAGCGGGCACGCGATGCGGAACGCGCCGTCGTTCGAGATCTACCGGAACGACCCGAACCGGACGCCGCCGGAGCAGCTTGTGACGGATTTGTATGTGCCGATTGAGGCGCGGGGGTAGGCGCGTGTGAGCGAACGCCAGCAGTCCGCCGTGCTGCCGTCGGCGTTACGGCCCGCCAAACTCCTGCACCCAATAGTTGGTGCCTGGCAAGGGGCCCGAGTCGGGGGGCTGTTTGGTCGACGGTGGCAAGCCCGCGTTGGGGTCAAGCAGCAGACCGACAAGCTGATCTTGCGTCAGGCCGGCGATGCCCTGGCCGGGGCCAACTGGAACCTGAGAGTGCCCCATGGCCACGTATGCCCACGCTTGTCCGCGCATGTTGGCGTCGTGGCCGGGGCTGCTCTGCCAAAGCAGTTGAACTTGCAGCGTATCGGAGGCGGGGGTCATGGCGATGTTCTCGCCCACGGCGGTGGTACAGAAGCCCTGTGCGAGCACGCGCTCCATCGGTCCATCACCGTCCGGATTGACGTGGTCGAAGAACCTGCGCATCGGCATGTCCTCAGCGTGCAGATTGGCCGCGGCCTCGAGGCTCTTGGAGTAGCGCAAGGGCGTCAAGCCGCTCTGGACGCGGTAAGCGTTCAGGTTGTCGAACATCTGCTTGAGAATCGCGTCCGCGGGCTCGCCTTCCGCTTTGCAGTCCTCGGACGTGTTGGAAGTGGAGTTGAGCTGCGACAAGGGCAAGATCCGGCCGTCGCTGCTGATCATGAAAGCGCAGCCGCCGATGGCGGCCAGCACCGGCAGCAGGAGGACGGCGACGACACCGGGATGGATGGGGCGGAGAGGACGTGCCGAAAGGACACGCGGGCGGACCACAGTCGATGGCATCGCGGAGCACCTCCTGGAGCTGGCGGTCACCGAGACCGATCGCGGCGCAGTGTGTCCAGCCGGTTCTGCGCCGTCAAGCGGCAAGCCGCGCAGAGTCGGCACGAGCTACGGGGTCTCAAAGACGTGGTCGAGCCAGGTGTCGAGTTGGTGCGGGGTGGCGGCGTTGTACTCGAAGCCGGCGTCGTTGTGGCCGGCGGGGGTTTCGATGGCTTCCTTGGGTTCGGCGGCGGCGGCGAAGAGGCGCCGGGCGTTGTCGGGCGGGATCAGCTCGTCGCGGGTGCCGCGGAAGAAGAGCTTGGGGCAGGTGATGGCGGGGACCTTCTTGATCGATTCGTAGCGGTTGCGGCAGAGCAGGCCGACAGGGAGCAGCGGTGGTGCTCGCGGTCGTCGGTCGATCGGATTGCCCGTCGGGGCGGGCTCACGCGTGTGTGCCTGGGCGAGGGGCGGAACGGAATCGTGCGATTCGTCAGAATGGAGGTGGAGCAGTTCGAAGCATCGCGGCGGGCGTGAGCCTGCTGCGTGATAACATCGGTTTACCCCGCAGAGCTACCCCAGAGATGCAAGTCCGCCGGGGTAGTTCCGCAGCGCTGTGAATTAGCGATCACCCATGGCACAGTGGGCGAATGGCAATGATGCAATCATCGGCGCTTAGGTCGGCTGCAGAGAGCGCGATGTGCAGCCTTTGCGCGAGAGCCCGCGTGTGCGGGAACCGTAGCGGCGCGCGGAGGGAACGTGCGAGCCTTGTGAGGAGAAACGCGTGGAACTTGTCATAGTCGCCCTTGGGTTTGAGTTGGGAGCGGGCGTTGGCGTACCAGGACTCCAGCGCTGACGGAAAGTCGCGACTTCGTAGGAGGGCGATTCCTATACAAAGATCGTCTGAAGTGTAAACTCGCAGGTCGCAGGGGTCATTTTGATCGGCGATCTGTATTGCAGCGCCGGGGTATGTGGCCTCCGCCCAATGGTAGATTGCGCGCACGTGCTCGGGCGTAATTGCCGGTTGCGTGGAGGTGGCTTGCGCCCGGCGTTCTTGCGAGCTCACTTGCTGGACGACCTGCGGGGTCGCCCCATAGAGTGCGAGGAGGGCGGAAAAGCGAAGAATGTGGAAGGAAGAGCCGCTGGACGCGCGCCTGTATTCGTCGACAAGTTCATAGCGAGGGTAGAGGGGGTAGTCCGCGCTCCTGATGAACCAGTCAGCCTTTTCCTCGCCGGAGACCAGGACGCAGGGCTGCTTTCTCTCTTTACCCTCGTGAAGAATCGTCTTCCAGATAAGTATATCTCCAATGCCCGCATCGGGCTTTGACGCGTCCTTGTACCCTGGCGGGATCTGGTGCAAGTACCGATGATCGAGGTCCTGGCGTACCTGGGTAAGTTCGAATCGTGGATCTGACAGGATGGCCGGTTTGAAAACGGAGCGATAGAGCTCACTGACCGGATCATTCCAGTACCAGTCTCGGACGATCGCGATAAGCTCGTCGATTTTCTGGCCATACTGCGTTGCTGCTTTGTTGGTTTGCTCCGCGAGCGCTAGCGCCTCCTTGTACGGCGGGGCCGCCTCCATGAGAGGGTGACGGATAGGTTCGATCTTGCTAATGCGGCTCTTGCGGTCCAACAACTCCTGATGAAGGTCCGCGAGCTTCCTGCCACGATTGCGGGCGAATTCTCGTGCGACCTGGCCAGGAATGACCAGGCGCTTCTCGGCAATTAGGCGTTCGTAAGTGCGCCTAATCTCGTTGAGAATCTCACGGCCGGTGTTGTACGGAACGAGGAGCGCGTTGGTATCGAGTATGTAAAAGCACTTGTCCTTTACTTCGCTGAGTGTCTCCAGACGGGCCGAGAACAACTGATCGGCCTCGGGATAAATCGAGTTGGCAATGAACGGGTCGAGGTTGCCGGTTGAAGGCTCGTGGGGGATCGTTGGTGGGGAGTCCTCGGACCGTGCATGATCATGAGCGTTTGGCGGCCGGGGTGCACCTTGCGGCGTTGGGGAACGCGACGTCATCGAGTAGCGCCTCCGGCAGAATGGCGGCGTAGTGCCTTCTGCAAATCTCTGAGGAGTTGCCCAAGAACTGCCTGATCTTGTACAGGCTAACGCCGGCCTGTGCAAGCTGGCTGCCGAAAGTGTGCCGGTAGTCCAGGCGGCCCCAGGGGACGGCCGCGGCTTGGTTCGCGGCCCGCAAGTCGGCCGAGGAGTTGTCCGGGCCCCAGCGGCGGCGGTCCGGGCTGGGGAGGAACCGGCCCCAAAGGCAGGTCGCAGACAGACGCGACCTGCCCTACGACTACGACTGCGCGAGGCGCTTGGGGCCGGCTTTCGTTACTTCATCCGAGCAGCCGGCGGCGAAAAGCTTGAAGTTTTCGACGAAGCGGGCGGCGAGGGCGTCGTACTTTTTCCAGTAGTCGTCCTTGTTGCCCCAACTGCTGGAGGGGTCGAGGACGTCCGCCGGGACTTCCGGGCAGCTTGTCGGGACTTCGAAGCCGAAGAGCTTGTCCTGGCGGTACTTCACGTCGCTCAATTTGCCTTCCAACGCCGCGTTCAGCAGGTTGCGCGTGTGGCGGATGCTGATGCGCTTGCCGACGCCGAAGGGGCCGCCGGTCCAGCCGGTGTTGACCAGCCAGCAGTTGCAGCCGTGCTTGGCCATCTTCTGCTTGAGCAGCTCGGCGTAGACCGAGGGGTGGTGGACCATGAACGGGGCGCCGAAGCACGTGCTGAACGTGATCTGCGGCTCGATGCCGAGGCCGATCTCCGTGCCGGCGATCTTCGAGGTGTAGCCGCTGATGAAGTGGTACTGGGCCTGGGTCGGGTTGAGGCGGGCGATGGGCGGCATGACGCCGGAGGCATCGCAGGTGAGGAAGATGACGTTCTTGGGGTGGGTGCGGGTCATCTTCTCTGGGACGACGTTGGGGATGAAGGCGAGCGGGTACGACGCGCGGGTGTTCTCGGTGATGCGCTCGTCGTTGAGGTCCACCTTGCGGGTGGTGGGGTCGAAGACGACGTTTTCGAGGATGGCGCCGAAGCGGTGGATCGCGGACCAGATCTGCGGCTCGTGCTCCTCGGAAAGCCGAATGACCTTGGCGTAGCAGCCGCCCTCGAAGTTGAAGACGCCTTCGTCGCTCCAGCCGTGCTCGTCGTCGCCGATGAGGCGGCGTTGGGGGTCGGCGGAGAGGCTGGTTTTGCCGGTGCCGGAGAGGCCGAAGAAGAGGGCGGCGTCGCCGGCCTGGCCGACGTTGGCGGAGCAGTGCATGGCGAGGACGCCCTCGTTGGGCAGCAGGAAGTTGAGGATGGTGAAGACGCTTTTCTTGATTTCGCCGGCGTAGGCGCTGTCGGCGATGATGGCGAGGCGCTGGGCGTAGTTGAGGAGGATGGCGGTCTCGCTGCGGGTGCCGTCGATGCGGGTGTCGCACTTGAAGCCGGGGAGGGCGATGACGGTGAAGTCGGGGACGAAGGTGCGGGCCTCTTCCTTGGTCTGGACAGGGATGAACATGTTGCGGGCGAAGAGGCTGTGCCAGGCTTTTTCGGTGATGACGCGGATGGGCAGGCGATAATTGGGGTCGGCGCCGGCGTAGCAGTCCTGAACGAAGAGCTCTCCGCCGATGAGGTAGGACTGCATGCGCGCGATGAGGGCGTTGAACTTTTCGGAGCTGAACGGGCGGTTGTACTCGCCCCACCAGATCTTGTCGGCGGTGGATTCCTCCTGGACGATGAACTTGTCGGCGGCGGCGCGGGCGGTGTGCTGGCCGGTGTTCGTCAGGAGCGCGCCGCCGATGACGAGCTTGCCCTCGTTGCGGAAGACGGCTTCTTCGTAGAGGGCCTCGTCGGGGAGGTTCCAGAAGACGCGGTCGAGGTAGGCAAGGCCGAGGTTGTGCAGCTTGTGGTCGCTGGCGAGGTCGGCGGCCTGCTTGGTGGCGGGGGTGTCGAATTTGAGGTACTTCATCGCAATGCTCCGTGTAGGGTCCGCGGTGCGGGCCGCGTTCTTAGCCTGTCTGTGATCTTGGTGCCGGCTCTCGCCCGCAACCGATCCGCCGCACCGTTGGTGAATCCGATGCGCCCCTTCGGAGGCGGCTCCGGCGGTTCCATCGGCTCGGGCAGGCTCATTAGGTCATCCAGAACCTTGTAGATGCGGCGAATGTGCTCTTCGTGGTCGTCCGTGCGGCGCACGAACTCGCGTTCGAGGGCCTCAAGCCGGCGGGCGAGGTCCTGGTGCGTGGCGAGAATCTGTCGAAGGCGGACGAATGCCCGCACGACGAGGACGCTCATTTGCACCGCGCGCGGTGAGTTGAGCACGCTCGCGGCCATGATCGCGCCGTGCTCGGTGAAGGCGTGGGGCGGGTACTTGCGGTGCTTTCCGCGCCGCCACGGACCATGCGACGTGTCAACCGTGTCACGTTCGGCGACGTTTAAGGTCACAATTTGTGATCTTAGAGATTCGGCTTCTGTTTGGGTCAACTGGAACGCAAAATCGTCCGGGAATCGCGTCGCGTTCCGCTTGACCGCCTGGTTCAGCGCCCTGACCGGGACGTCGTAGAACTCGGCGAGATCGGCATCGAGCATCACACGCTGGCCGCGAATAACGTGGATGCAGGTCTCGATGCGTTCGAGCGCGACCAGTGCGGTCTGAGCGGCGCCGTTCGATGAGGTCGCGTGCCGGCGCTTGGTTTGTCGTTTCGCCACGTCTCTTCCCCGTAGATTCTAAGATGCCAAAGTGGCATCTTAAAGTCCGATCAACTCCCGTTCGTTTCAGGTCGCAAAGTGCGACCTTGATTGCTTACCAGTCCCTAACGAGTTTCCGGTTGCCGATGTAGAGCTCGTTGGGGGCGTTGGGGTCGAGGACCCATTTTATGCGCTCGATGCCCTCAGTGACGTCCTTGATCGTGCCGCAGTAGCTGATGCGCAGGTAGCCGTCGAGGCCGAACTCGATGCCGGGCATGACCAGCACGCGGACCTTGTCGAGCAGCTTCTGAGACAGCTTCTGCGAGCTCTTGTCGTAGGCGCTGAAGTCGGCGAAGCAGTAGAACGTGCCGTCGGGCTTGTACACCTTGACGCCGGGGAAGGTCTTGAGGCGGTCGATGAGCACGTTGCGGTTGTTTTCGAGCGTCATCCGCAGGCTCTCGACGCTGGACTGGACGCCGCTCAGGGCCCCTACCGCGGCGTGCTGGCAGAGGGCCGAGGGGCCGGAGGTCTGGTGGCTCTGGATGTTGGTCATGACCTTGACGATCTGGCGGCTGGCGACGGCCCAGCCGATGCGAAAGCCGGTCATGGCGTATTGCTTCGAGACGCCGTTGACGACGATGAGCTTGGAGTTCTCGGAGAGGTCCTTGGCGAAGCGGTAGCAGTTGATGGGCTTGCGGCCGTCGAAGATGAGGCGGTGATAGATGTCGTCCATGATGAGCCAGAGGTCGCGTTTCTCGCAGAACTCAACGATCTCGGCGATGAATGACTCGGGGTACATCGCGCCGGTGGGGTTGTTGGGGCTGTTGATGATAACGGCGCGCGTGTACGAGCCGACCTTCTGCTCGATGTCCTTGAGGCGCGGGTAGAACGAGCCGTCCTTGGCGTAGGCCGGGACGCCGACGCCGCCGCAGAGTTTGGCCATCTCGGGGTAGCTGACCCAGTATGGGGCGGGGTAGACGACCTCCTCCTGGGGGTTCAGGATGGCCTGGAGGGCGACCATGATGGATTGCTTGGCGCCGCCGGAGCAGATGACGTTCTCCGGCTCGACGTGGCGGTTGTAGAACTCCTCGCTGTAGCGGATGACGGCCTTTTTCAGGGCCGGGATGCCGTCGGCGGGCGTGTAGCGGATCTCGCCGCTGTTGAGCAGGGCGGACGCGGTGACGAGGGCGTCGATGGGCGGTTTGCTCTTGGGTTCGCCGCCGCCGAGGTGGATGACGGGTTCGCCATTGGCCCGCAGGATGGCCGCCGTCTCGTTGAGCTTCAGCGTGGCGGACTCGCTGATCGATCGACCAATTTGGCTAAGGCTCATACGTCGGGTTCCTTGCAAGGGGACCGCCCGTGGTCTGCGCCAAGCGGGCGTGATGAAACGCTGTACGCTACAAGTCATTCGCGGGGCCGTCAATGCGGGCGGCGGCGTTGCGGCAACCGCAGCGCTCGCATAGCATCGCGACGACTCGGCGGCGGACATTCGGGCGCCAAACGACCGCCAGTGGGACAGGATCATGTTGATCGACATTCACGCCCATTTTGGCCAAAGGAGCGCCGACGCGGTGCCAGCCCCGCGCCTGGCGACGTACGCAGGGGTCAGCGGCGTGGACTTTCTGCTGGTTTCGAACCGCGATGCGGCGACCGAGCCGGCCGGGGCGGCGAACCTGGACGAAACGGACGCCAACGTCGCGTGCCTGGAAGCTTGCCAGCGGCAGCCGCGCCTCATTCCGCTGTATTGGGTGCGGCCGGGTCGGGCGGACAGCAGCGTGTACGCGTTCACCGGCGCTCTGGCGAGCGAGCCGTTCGCCGCCGCGCTGTTCGCCCCGGCCGCGGGTGGGTTCGACGCGGGCGACGAAGTTCTGGATGACTATCTTTCGGTGCTGGCGAGCATCGGGCGGCCGGCGGTTTTCTGCGTCAGCGACGACGAACGGGCGGCCCCGGGGAAGGTTTATGAGGCGGCCCGCCGCCATGCGGCGCTATCGGTTGTGCTGTGTCCGTGTGGGGCGGGCGAGGCCCGCCGGCGCGAGTGTGTGGAGGTGGTCCGCCGAGCGCAACAGCGAGGCGACGCAGGGGTTTACGTCGACACGTCGCACGCCGGTGCCGCGGAGGTTCGGGCAGCGGTGGAGGCGGTTGGTGCGGAGCGCGTGCTGTATGGGACGAATGCGCTGGCGTTTGGCGATTCGCACGTGCCGCGTCACATCGCGCTGCTGGACGAGTTGCGCGGGTTGTTGCCGGGGGGCCAGTTTGAGCAGGTCACCGCCGGTAACGCCATGCAGCTATTCCGGTTAGGGAAGCGGGCGAGCGGCGCGGCCCGCTAGGGAGTAGGGTGGGGACGGGCACCGGCACTGGGCACCGGCGAGTCCGGGCCGCCGAACGGATTGCTGCGAATGGAGCCGGCAGACGCCCGAAAGCCAAGTGAGGAGTTAGCGCAGCGTGCGCGATTCGTACCATCCTGACGCGGATCAGGCCGTGGCCGGGTGCGATTATCCGGCCGTCGGCCAGCCCGGGTTTTTGCGGGCCGCACGAACCGACAAGTCCTGACAACGTATCAAGGGTCGAAGGTGGTGGAGCACAGATCTGACGAGGCGCTGCTGGCCGAGCACCTGACCGGCAAAACGGGAGCGTTCGACGTCCTCGTCGGTCGATACGTGGACGGTCTCTATGCGTTCTTCAAGCGTGTGGTTGCGAACGCCGCGGTGGCCGAGGATCTCGTGCAGGAGACATTCCTCCAAGTTCACCTGGCCGGCGGGTCGTTTGACCCCGCGCGGAGCTTTCGACCGTGGCTGTACACGGTCGCAGCCAACAAGGCCCGAGATTACATGCGGGCTCGTGGCCGGCGTCCGGTGCAGTCCCTGGACGCATCGTGGGGCGATGCCGAGGGTCCTACGGCGGGAGCCCAGGTCGAGGCCGCGGGGACTGCCGGCGGCGAGCAGGTGGATGGAAGAGAGCAGATTCAGGAGGTCCGCGCGGTGATTGCCCAGATGCCCGAGCACCTGCGACTCATCCTGGTGCTCGGCTATTACCAGCGGCTGCCGTACGTCGAGATCGCCGAGATACTGGGGATCCCGGTGGGGACGGTGAAGTCGCGGCTGCACAGCGCGGTGAGCCAATTCGCACAGATGTGGCTGGTGCGGGCGAAGAACGCAACCCCCGAGTAGCGACGTTGGAGTAACGCGGGATGTCGTCAACATACGAGCACGGCTTTGACGCACGGCTGCTCGACCTGCACCTCGGGCACCTGTCGACGAGCGAGCAGGCCGAGCTGCGGCGACGGATTGCGGACGATCCCGGACTCGCCGCGCAGAACGAGGCGCTGGCGACGGTGTTCGCGGCGCTGCGCGCTGTGCAGGACGAACCGGTGCCGGCCGCGCTGTTGCAGCGCGTGACGACGGGCGTGCGTAACGCGGGGCCGCCGCCGCGCGTGGTCCGCCCGACCGATGACCTGACCGTGGCCGCGGAGCGCACTAACGGACGAGTGATCCGGCTCGGGAACGTGCGCGATCTGGCGGCGGTCGCGGCGCTGATCGTGCTGGCGGTCGGCGTCGGCGTGCCCAGCCTCATGCACATGCGCGAGCGCCACGACCGCCTGGGCTGCTCCTGGAACCTCGCGCAGCTCGGCCGCGGCGTGCAGCAGTACGCCGCGACGTTCAACGCGAGCCTGCCGTTCGTGGGTTGGGGGCAGCATAATTCCTGGCAACCGAGCAACGACCCGGGGGTGGTGATGGTCCCGAACCGCCGACACGTCTACCCGCTGCTGTTGCAGGCCTACATCGTCGACCCGCGGCTGTTCGTGTGTCCGGCGTCGCGTGGGGTGCCGATGGCCCAGGAGGCGGTGCGGCAGCGCGACGACTTCCTGGAGAGCCGGAATGTCAGCTACGCGTACGAGAACATGGCGGGGGTGCGACCGTCCGCCAACGACGATGCGGCGCTGCCCATCCTGGCCGACGAGAACCCGCTGTTCGACGGCGGCGTGCCTTTGTTTGACGCGCGCCGGCTGCCCTGGTCCGACCCCAGCCACGTCAACTCACGTGCGCACGGCGGCGCCGGGCAGAACATCCTGACGCTTGGCGGCCACGTCCAGTGGACCACCACGCCGCTGAGCGGGGTCAACGGCGACAACATCTGGACGCTGGACGGGGTCACCGAGTACACGGGGCACGAAGGGCCGCGGGCCGCGACGGATTCGCACCTGCTGAAGTGAGCGCGGCCGCGAGCGGTCCGCGGTGAATGCCGGGCGGCGGGCTTTCCGCCGGGGGGTCTGGCGTCTACAATCCCCCCATACGGTCGCGGCGTCCCCGAGCTTGCGCTTTCGGTTCTGATTCGTGCGGGGGGACCGGCTACGCACGCAGTTCCGGCACATGCGTATGTGTCGAGGGGAGCGCGGCGGCCCAAACACTGAGGAGCGTTATAGATGACCAGGCAAATGCGACGGCTGACGCTGACGTGCGTCCTGCTGGGTGCGGCGACGGCGGCGCTGGCCGACGACCTTGAAGCGGTGGAGAAGCGGATCGTCGAGGCGTGGGGCAAGCACAAGTCGATGACGGCGAAGATCACGACGGTCAACCACATGCAGGCCGGCGATACGACAATCGACGCCAAGGGCGAGGGGACGCTGGAGACGTCGCGGCAGGGCGACAAGCAGTTCATCCGGATGGAGCTGAAGAACACGATGGTCCGGAATACCGGCGAGCAGGAAACCAAGATGGACCAGCCGACCACGCTGATCGCCGACGGCGAGTTTGCGTACACGACGAGCGAAGCCATGGGGAAGCCGATGGTGGTCAAGACGAAGATCGACTCGATGATGACCGGCGAGCCGAAGGCCTTGCTGGAGCAGTTCCGCAAGCAGTACGAGTTGAAGCTGATGCCGGAAGAGACGCTGGACGGCCGGAAGGTCTTCGTCATCGCGGGCACGCCGAAAGAGAAGGCGACCATGCCCGGCATGCCGGTCAAGATGGTGCTCAACTTCGATCAGGAGCACGGCGTGCTGCTGAAGGTCGCGGGCCTGGCCGAGGACGGCAAGCCGGTGAGCACGATGGCGTATTCCGACGTGAAGTTCGACGTCAAGCTCGACCCCGACCGCTTCAAGTTCAAGGTGCCCGAGGGCGTGGAGGTCATGGACCGCACGAGCGACAAGCCATAGTGAGAGCTGCGCCGGCGAGGGGCCGCCGCAGCAGGAGACCGGACATGAAGGCGACGGGCATGACTGCGGACGCAGTGCTCGCGCTGGCCCGCAACTTCATGGAATGCCGCATCGTGCTGACGGCGGCCCAGCTCGACCTGTTTACGTATCTCGCCCGGACGCCGCACACCGCGGCCGAAGTGACCGCGCATCTGGCCGGCGACGCGCGGGCGGTGGCGATCGTCCTGGACGCGTTGACGGCGATCGGTCTGCTCCGCAAGACCCGGCAGGGCTACCGTTGTGCGCCGGGGATCGCGGCGCTGCTGGCGAGCGATTCGCCGGACACCGTACTGCCCATGGTGCTGCATTCAGCCAGCATGTGGGAACGGTGGTCGGAGCTGAGCGGGCTGGTGCGCGGCGACGAGGCGGCCCGGGCGCGCGCCCATGCGCCCCGGGGCCCGGAGCGCATGGCGGCGTTCATCGGCGCGATGCACGTGGTGTCCCGCGGGCGGGCGCCGGACATGGTGAAGGCGGTCAAGCCGGGCAAGGCGCGGGCACTGCTGGACATCGGCGGCGCCTCGGGGACGTTCACGCTGGCGTTTCTCGACGCCGCACCGCAAATGCGGGCGACGCTCTTCGATCTGCCGGCGGTAATCGAGTTGGCGCGGGAGCGACTGGGCGCGGCGGGCGTGCTCGACCGCGTCACGTTGGCGGCGGGCGACTTCGACCAGGACGAGCTGCCGGGCGGGCACGACCTGGCGCTGCTCTCGGCGATCGTCCATCAGAACAGCCCCGCGCAGAACGTCGACCTGTATCGGAAGGTGTGGCGGGCGCTGGAGCCCGGGGGGCGGCTGATCGTCCGCGACCACGTGATCAATCCGGACCGCACGGTGCCGCGGGGCGGGGCGGTGTTCGCGGTGAACATGCTGTGCGGGACGCCGAGCGGCAATGTGTACACGTTCAACGAGATCCGCGCGGGCCTGAGCGCGGCGGGTTTTGGGCGCGTGCGCCTGATCCAAATAGGCGACGAGCGGATGAATGGGCTGGTGGAGGCGTTTCGACCACGGGGAACCGCTTGACCTTCCACGGCGGCCACGGAGCAGCGCCGCCATGTTTCAGGGGGACGACAGGGCGGACATCCGCAGCGCAGGCTGCGTTACTGGCCGCTCCACCACAGCGTGTGGGGGGTGGGATAGAGTTGGCAGATGCGGGCGCGGACGGCGTCGAACTGCTCGGGTCGCCAGGCGTTGCGCGAGCGGATCACGTTGAGCAGGTCCTGCGACTGCGACCGCAGGACGTTCTTCAGGCGAAAGGAGCGGGCGATGCGGTCGGTGACGAGGTGGACGTCGATGCGCGGCTGCGCGGCGAGGTCCTGGAGCACGCGGACGCCGCCGGGGCTGCCGGCGTCGATCCAGAACTCGAAGGTGGTGAGATCGGTGCGCGCCAGGCGCAGCAGGAACACGATCAGCACGACGGCGTCGATGTCCCATGTGCACATGCGCAGCTCGGCCGGGCAGCGATCGGCGTATTTCTTCAGACCCCACTGATCCTCACGCAGGAACAGCATCGCCCGGTCCTCGATGGGGAGGGCGATGAGGGTTCCCGGCAGGAGGGACAGCACCGACTCGGGGAGCTTGCTCTGAACCGTCCTGCGCACGTAGCACGTCCCAGCGCTGGCCGGGCACAGTCCGCCGGGGGTGGCCAGCGCGGGGCAGAATAGTAGTTGTCCGCGGACACGACAAGGGCCGTGGGCGAAAGGCAAGCACGGCAGGGCGCGGGGCCTTTCCAGCGGTCGCGGTCAGCCGCAGAGGGCTGACGCTACGTGAGCTTCTGCTGGACGCTGCGGACCTTGTCGTCCATGGTTTGCAGGCGGTCGGTGCGGGTGCCGACGCGGAGCGTGGTCGCGATGCGCGGGGCCCCCATCTCGTGCACTACCTCGTGGCAGCGCTTTACCGCAGCGAAGACCGCGTCCCATTCGCCCTCGACGTTCGTGCCGTAGGCGTGCAGGTGGGTCTTGAGGCCGGCGTCGGTGAGGATGCGCTCGCAGGCGGCGACGTACTTCGACGTCGAGATGCCGACGCCGACCGGGATGACACACAAGTCAATGATGACGTGCATGAGCGATACCTCCATGCGGCGCGCCGCCCCGCACCGGGCTACTTCTCGGTCCCAGCGGCCGCGGCCGCCAGCGGCTGCTCGGTTCGCCGCGCGAGGAGGGCGTCGAGACAGAAGCGGCGGGAGGCCGAGAAGAGCGGGATCAGCGCGGCCAGGAGCAGCGCGACGTTCTCGGTCAGCTTGCGGCAGATGAAGACCTCGCCGGTGCCGCAGCCGCAGTCGAACTTCACGGCGCAGAAGGCCGCGAAGTGCCGGGCGGGATCGGCGTACAGCTTCCAGGCGTGCAGGCCGAGCATGGGGGTGAAAAAGAGCAGCAGGGCCACGGCGACCAGGGCGGCGCCCCGCGTGGTCAGGCCGAGGAGCAGGGCCACGGCACAGAGCAGCTCGAGCCAGGGCATTACGATCGCGGTCAGGTTCAAGAGGACGGGCATTGAGTCGGGCAGGACGCCGTACTGGTGCGTCAGCTTCAGGAAGTTGATGGGGTCGATCAGCTTCATGATCGCGAGGTAGGCGAACATGCCGCCCACGAACAGCCGGGCGAGCAGCAGCGGGATACCGGTGCGATCGAGGCGCGCCAGCACGGACAGATGTGGGGACACTCGGATTACTCCGGCGATGGATTAGTTTCGACGCGCTGGCCGCTCTTGAGCCACTCTTCCCAGCCGCCTTTGAAGAGGTACATGCTGCCCCAGGGGATCTGGCTGCTATACAGCTCGCCGCACAGGTGGAGGCTGTCCTCGCAATCGCCGCCGTTGCAGTAGACGATGATCTTCTCGGCACCATAGAGGCGCGGGAGGACGGTCTCGAGGTCAGTCTCGCGGTAATAGTCGCACTGGACGGCGCCGGGGACGTGACCGGCGCGGAAGGGGTTGTCCGCCCGGGCATCGACGAAGACGTAGGCGCCCTCGGCGGTCTTGGGATCCTGGAAGAGCTTAATCACGTCTTCGAGCGTGACGACCTGGAACGGCTGGTCAGTCGTGGGACCGTTGGGCTTGGCCGGGGCGTTGGGGTCCTGTGCCGCGCGTTCAGTTGGTGCAGGGGCGGGCGGAACGATCACCGGCGGTTTCTGGAAGTAATCGCGGCCGAGGTTGATGCTGTTTCGGGCGCGGACCGCATTCACCCCGAGTCCGACCACCAGCGCGAGGACCACCAACACCGCCGCTTGACCGAGCGCACAGGCGACTTTTGCCATATCCGATTCCTCTCGGCCGACTTCGGTGGCCCGGGGCCCTGCGCGAGACGCGCGTAGTCTATTATAGCGGGCGGCGGTGGAACACGTGCCCGAACATGCTGCGCGGGGCACTGGACCATCGGCGCCACCACGGTTCGCTGTTGGAGTTTGGCAGCTCCGCCCGCAGCCGTCTGATAAACGCCGTCACGATCTCGGGCCGGCAGGCGGGCATGTCGATCCCCGGGCGGTCCTCTTGGTACTGCTCTTCGCCGCGGGCGTGAATCCACCCGTGCTCGCGCGACAGCTCGCGGGCGCGGGTGCCGGGCCAGGGGTAGTAGGGCCGAACGTCGGCGAGGTCCGGCTTGAGGTCGAGCAGCAGCGTGCGGGTCTCCGCCAGCGAGGCTTCGCTCTCGTACGGGGCGCCGACGTAGACAATCGCGCGGGAGCGGATGCCCGCCGCCCGCAGCCAGGCGAAGGTGTCGCGAATCTGCGCGGTGCTCAGCTCCATGTCGAAGACTTCGTTGCGGATGAAGTTGCTGGCACTGGCCAACTCGACATCGACAAAGTGGCAGCCCGCCGCCGCCAGCCGCGCGACTACGTCCGCGCTCGCCGCGTTCGCGCGCAGGTGACAACGGAAGGGCAAGTCGCATTGGCGCGCGTAGGTTTCGAGGAAGGCAGCCAGCCACTCGGCGTCGAGCGCGAAAGGGTGGTCAAGAAAACGCACGCGGCGCGCGGCGGGGTAGCGCTGACGCAACTGGGCGATCTCCGCCAGGATGTTCCCGGGCGAGCGGCGGCGCACCCACGTTCCGCGGCCGTCGTACAGACTGCGCAGACGGTCGTTCGTGCAGTACGCGCAACGCTGGGGACAACCGCGGCCGACGGCGATTTCAATTTGCCCGGTGTGGCGGACGTAATCGGCGTAGCCGAACAGGTCCCGCTGCGCGAACGGAAGCGAGTTGAGGTCCTCGACGAGCGACGGCAACTCAGGCTGGGACGTGCCGCGCTCGTCACGGAGCCAGACGCCGGAGACGACCTGACCGACGGCGGGGTCCTTCATGCGTTCGAGGTAGGTGGCGAGCGAAGCATCGGGCTCACCGATGGCGACGGCGCTCACGCCCGGCAGGCTGAGGGCGGCGGCGGGGTCGACGGTCGGGAAGCCCCCGCCAACCACGACCGGGAGGTGCTCGCGTTGGTCGAGGAACTCGAAGACGCGTCGCGCGGCCTCGACGCAGACGGCCGAGATGTCCGCGTAAATCAGTTGCGGCAGCGCCTGGGCCAGGGCGGCCTTGACGCGGAGGAGGTCAAAGCGGGCCAGGCCCACCAGGGCCAACTCGTGCCCACGGCGTTCCAGCAGGCTGAAGAGCGTGCCGAGCTGCGGGTCGAAACGCGGGACGGGGCGCCCGCGCGTCCCCGGGATGAACTGCAGGGCGAGAATCCGCATACGACGATGCTATCCCGGCTTGTGGCGGGCGCAAAGGCTTGGCACGGAGTTGCGCGAAGGGACGGGGGTGACGTGTCTCGGGAATAGGTCGCACGGTTTGGGTGGTGCGGTGTCTCGGAGAAAACCGACCATATCACGGGCTGAGCCGCGGCCTTCGGGCCGCGCGGGACCACCGCGCGACATAAATGTCGCGGCTCCCATACGTCGCCGTTTCAATGAGACCCTACACTAATGAGGCGTCACGGCGACCCAGCGTGCGACACTCGCGAGATCGCGAATGACGTCGACGGTTGCCAGCAGGGAGTAGCGATTGCCCGGGTTCAGGGCGAGGCCGGGGCCGCTCTTCATCTGATGGTGCCATTGGCGTCCGCCGCGGCGCCAGACTTGCCAGGACGGCCGCTGGCGGTCTTGGACCCGTTGCTGGCGGGCGACCGTGGGGTCCTTGCGGCAGAGACGGGTGAGCGTTTTGCGGCCGGCGGCGGTCCGCGGGGCGGCGGTGATCTCGACGGTGATCTTGGAGCCGGGCTGAATGTCCATCACTCTCACTCCAGGCAAACGGATGCTGCACCGAGCCCCTTAGTATATGGTCTGAGGCCCGCGGGGACAAGGGGCGGTTCAGGACTGCAAACCGCTTACCCGGGCGGCGGGGGCCGCAGCTCGAGGGTGGTACCGACGGGCGGCGGGGTGAACGGCACGAACTCGCCGTGATCCCATTGCAGCCAGCGGAGCGAGGGGTCCTCCAAGGGCACTGCAAAATGGAAGGCGACCTCCGCGGGCCGGCGGTCGGGCGTCAGCGCGGTGACCTCGGCGGTCATCCCGGTGAGCACCACGCGCTGGCCGACCTGCATTGGATTGCGCTCATCGCGAAAGAGCTGGTCAAACTTGAACGCGTTGTACCCGGATTCCGGACGGATCGTCAGCGTGTGCTCGTCCGGCCGCCGCACCACCACCGCGGGCAGCCCCGGGGCCAGGGCGCGTGTGAAGCGTGGGACGGGCTCGCGGTTCATCTCGCGGAAGATCGGCAGGCCGGCGGCGTGCACGACGCTGGGGGGATTGACGACGACCAGGGTCTGCTCCGCAATCGAGGCGTCCAGCGGCGTATGGATGTAGAGGCTGTTGAGCAGGCTGGGCTTGCCCATCGGAAAGGCCGCGCGGGCGACCAGGAGCACCGGCGCGAACATCACGTGGATGACCCCGGCGGTACCGGCCACAGCCAGCACGGACACGCGCCACGCACGGCTTCTCCGGCTCCACCCGGCGCGGTCCGACGCCGCCACCAGCAGCGACGCGACCAGCGGCATGGCGCCGATGCCGACGAAGAGCAACAAGCGGTCGGTCGGCGAGGCCGTGCAGGCTGGGATCACCGCCAGCGCCATCCCGGCACACCAGAAGCGGTTGAGTGGGTTTCGGCGGAGGGTCGGAACGAGCATGACGACCAGCACGGCGACGAACGCGAGCGCCACGAGCCAGAGCGTGTGCAGCGCCGCCGGGGCGAGGAGTACGGAAAGGTCCGGCGGAGGCATGGCGAACTGTCCGAGCAGCAGGACCGGGGCCCGCTCGACGACCGCCCAAACGAAGCGGAGCGGATCGGCGAGCGGATCGACATATAGCCCCATGTGCGCGGTGCCGTAGTGCAAAGAGGTCCAGGCGACCCGCCAGAGCGCGACGACAACGACGGCCGGCAACAGAGCGGCCATGCGCCGGGGCCACGGCCCGCGCTCGATGAAGAGCGCGTAGGCCAGCAGGTAGGCGCACGTCCCGATGCCGGCCTCGCCCGACAGCAGGCTGAGCGTCAACAACAGCGGAGCGACGACGGCGCCGGCGGGCCAGCGCTGCCGCCGCCAGCGATCGTGGGCGAGCAGCGCGCACACGCCGAAGAAGGCCGCCAGCAGCGCGTTCCGGTTGGCGAGCCAGGCGGCGGGGACGGCGTGCATGCCGTCGATCGCAAAGAGCAGGGCCGCGAGCCCCGCGAGGCGCAGTCCGCCGATGATGCGGCGATACAGGAGCGTGAGCGCCGCGACGAGGCCGCCGAGCCACAGCAGGCTTTGGGCGTGCATGAGCGCGGGGTGCTGCGGCCAGAGGCGGTAATCGAGCCAGTGGGTCAGCGCGGCCGCCGGCCGCCAGAACGCCCCCCTGATCTCGGGCACGGTCCACCACGGCAGGACGCCGTAGTCCATGATCTGGAGGGTCCGGTGCGGATCGCCGTCGAGGAAGCGGAACATGCCCATGAGCAAGGGCGGCAGACCTTCGTAGCGCAGCCCGCCGGGGAGCATGGTGCGGTGCAGGTAGTCGTCCAGCAGCAGGCCGACGCGGAGCGCGGGGAGCGTCAGGACGATCGCGAGCATGGCGGCCCAGAGGGGCAGGTAGCGGTGGGCGAGCAGGACGCGGAGCGGGCGCGGGAGGTTTTCGCCCGGGGTTATCTGCTCGCCGAGCGGGATCGGGGGGTTTCCCCAGCGACTGCTCACTGGATCCTCGCGTAGGACCTGTGGGTGGCGACACAAACCCGAAGCCCGCGGCGGTTCTTACGGCGGCACGCCGGGGCCTGGCGCCCGCGTTTTCGTCCGCGTACACGGGCGAAGATACTCGAAGCGTGCGCAAAGTTACAGCGCGTGGCCGCCCGGCTTCGCGGCCCGTGGGTAGCGCGTTTTCGGCTTGGAGCCGATTACGGCAGCGCGCGGGGCGCTTGGGCGGTTATGATGCGCCGTCGAGGTCTGGGTATGCGTTACGGGTACTTCGACTGCTTCAGCGGGGCCGCGGGAGACATGATCCTGGGCGCGCTGGTTGGCGCGGGCGTGCCGCTCGACGCGCTGCGCGAGGCGCTCGGGCGGCTGAAGCTGCCCGGAGTACAGCTCACGGCCGAGGCGGTGCAGCGCGGCGGTTTCGCGGCGACGCAGGTGCGCGTCGAGGTCGGCCGCGAAGCGCAGACGCATCATCGGCATCTGCCGGACATCCTGGACATCATCGCGAAGGCGGGCCTGCCGCCGCGCGTGACCGAGCAGGCCGGGCGCATCTTCACGCGCCTGGCCGAGGCGGAGGCGCGCGTGCACGGGATCGACGTGGGGCACGTGCACTTCCACGAGGTGGGAGCCGCCGACGCCATCGCCGACATCGTGGGAGCGTGCGTGGGGGTCGCAGTGCTCGGTCTGGAGCGCATCACCTGCTCGCCGATCCCCACCGGCTCGGGGACCGTGAAATGTGAGCATGGCGTGCTGCCGGTGCCGGCGCCCGCGACCGCGGAACTACTCCGCGGCGTGCCGCTGGCGGAATGCGATGTGACAGGCGAGCTGACCACGCCGACGGGGGCGGCCATCCTGAC
>CAIWOY010000326.1 GCA_903914415.1 uncultured Phycisphaerales bacterium
ATCTGTGGCTTGCGCGGAGCATGGGGCGTGCTATACTGCCATGTCGAATGTAACGGAAACGTCCATGGTTTCGTGCATAGGATGCACGACATGCGCAACATGCAGATTTAGCTTCGTCTCTGCGGGAAAACGACTTACGCGCAAGTCCGGGCGTGGGCGGAAGTTGCGAGTGTGGCTTCAATCACGCTCATAACCCGGAGGCCTGCAGAAACCTCCGCAGCGGAGTTCTTCGCGACGAGTATTGGTGCGGTACGATTGTCGCGCGCGAAATCACCTGGCCCTGCATCGGCCGCTCCACGTGGGCCGGATGACGACTTCGGCAGAGACAACTCTGTGCAGGCTATTCGTGCCGGAGGGCTTCAATCGGATCGAGGTTGGCTGCGTGGCCCGCCGGGTACAGCCCGAAGACGATGCCCACCGTCACACTGATACCGACCGCCAGAATGAGGCTGTAGGCGGTGACCACGGTCGGCATGCCGGCAATGCGCGTGATCAGCCAGGGGATTGTCAGGCCGATCGCCAGGCCGATGACGCCCCCCATCGTCGAAAGAACCGTGGTCTCAATGAGGAACTGGCTGATGATCTGGGCGCGCTTCGCGCCGATGGCCCGCCGGACGCCGATCTCGCGCGTCCGCTCCGTGACCGAGGCCAGCATGATGTTCATGATGCCGATGCCGCCCACGAGCAGACTGATCCCCGCAATCGAGCCCAGGACGATATTGAACGTGCGCTTGGTCGCTTCCGCCTGGCGCAGCAGCGCCAGCGGAACGCTGATGCGAAAGTCGGTCTTCGGATGGAACTGCCTCAACATACGCTCCAGACCCGCCGCCGCGGCTTCGACGTGCTCGACGGCATCGATCTCGACGATCACTTGGTGCAGCTCCACCAGCTCGCGCAGGATCGAGCCCGAGGTCATCAGCATGGTGATGTCGCCATGGCGCTCGCGGGCGACTTCGATGGGGATGTAGGCGTCGATGTCCTGATCGGGCGTTTGCAGGGCCCCGCCCTGGCCGGACTCGCTCCGCACAATCCCGACCACCTCGTAGTAATCGCCGCCGATGCGGAGCATCTCGCCGAGTGCGGCCTCGGTGGCCAGCAGCCGGCGGGCACCGAATTCGGTCAGGACCACCACGCCGGCATGCCGCTGCGCGTCGCGGGGCGAGATCGTGCGGCCGGCGATGACGTCACGCCGTACCAGGTCGAACCAGTCCGGCGTGGTCCCGACGATGCGCATGTCGAGCTTGCGTTCGCGCAGGCGCCCCTCTTTGCGCACGAGCTTGACCGGCACGGTGCGGCGGATCGTCGAGAGCGCCTCCGCTGCCCGCCGCTGATCCTCGTACAGCAGGCCGTAGATGCTCATGCTGAACGGCGAGACGCTGCCCCGCGATTCCTCCTCGATCGGCTTCATGGAGGTGATAATGATGTTGGTCGAGCCCAGCCTGCGAATCTGATCGAGCGCCTCCCGGCTCGCGCCCTCGCCCACCGCCAGCATCGCCACCACGCTCGCCACGCCGAACACGACGCCCAGCATGGTCAGGAACGACCTGAGCTTGTGCAGCAGAAGCGTCTTGAGCCCGAGACGCACATTGCGGTAGAGCTTTACCGCTTTCATCGCGGCGGCTCCTCGATCCGGTCGATCAGGCCGTCGCGCATGTGGAGCCGATGGCTGGCGAAGCGCGCCAGGTCCGGCTCGTGCGTCACCACGATGACAGTTTTGCCCTGCCGGTTGAGGTCGGTCAGCATGCCCATGATCTGCTCGCCCGTGGCGCTGTCGAGGTTGCCGGTCGGTTCGTCCGCCAGCAGGATGTTGGGGTTGGCCGCCAGCGCCCGTGCGATCGCGACGCGCTGCTGCTGCCCGCCGGACAGCTCCGTCGGCCGGTGATTCAGCCGGTCGGCCAGCCCGACGCGCTCGGCCATTTCCTCCGCGCGGGCCGCACTCTGCTCCGGGTCCCAATCCAGGTAGTACAGCGGCAGCTCGATGTTCTCGCGTACCGTGAGTTGCGGAATCAGGTTGAAGCTCTGGAAGATGAAGCCCAGGTGCCGCAGCCGAATCTCGCTGAGCGCGTTGTCATTCAGATCGGCCACGTCATGGCCTTCGAGCACGTAGTGGCCGGAAGTGGGGCGGTCCAGGCAGCCCAGCAGGTTCAGCATCGTGCTCTTACCCGATCCGCTCGGCCCCATGATCGCCCAGAAGCTGCCGGCGTGGAATGAAACCGTCACCCCGGCCAGAGCGCGCACTTCCGTTTGGCCGACCTGGTAGATCTTGGTGACGTTTTCAAGTCGCACCAGCGCAGCGCCGGTCACAGCGGCGGCTTGGGCCGTCATGGGGCTCCCCCGGAGCCCTCGTTGTCACGGCCCTGCGAGCGCTCGCGCATCCGCCGCGTGGCCTCCTCGCGCTGCTCGGGCGTCATTGACTCCATGCGCTTACGCCGCTCGGCCGCACGCTCTTCCGGGGTCATGTTCTGGAAGCGCTCGCGCCGTGCCGCCCGCTCCTCCTCGGACATCTCCCCGCCCGGTGGCCGTGGGCCGCGCTCCTCGGCCGGACGTGAGCTCGCTGCCGATGCCGGCGCCTGGGTCTGGGAGTCCGCCGGCCTGGATGCGGGCGCCGCAGCCGCGAACCGGGCGGTGCCGGCATCTAGCGGTGGGGTGAGATTGACGATCTCTCCCACGGACAGCCCGGAAGCGATGTGTATCATGCTGCTATTGTCCCAGCCGGTCTGAACCACGCGAGGCTGGAACGCGTCATTGGTGCGGACGAAGACTGTCGGCTGTCCGGCCACGCGCACCACGGCCTGCACCGGCACGTAGATCGCGTCGGGCAGCTTCTGGATCATGATCTCCGCTCGGCAGCTCATGCCGGTGCGAAGCCCAGGATTGCTGCCGTCCAGATTGACCCGGGTCGTGTAGATTTTCCGGTCGGGGTTCATGAACATGGTTTGCGCATCCGGCAGCGGCGCGATCGACTTCACGCGCCCTGTGAACATCTTGCCGGGCAGCGCATCCACGGTGACTTCCACCGGTTGTCCGATCTGGACCTTCTCCAGGCTCGATTCGTGAATCATCAGCTCGGCCATCATCGCCTCCGTCGATGGGAGGTAGATCAACTCCTGCCGCTCACGCACGGTTTGGCCTTCCTCGAGCGGCTGGGTCATGCCGCCGCGGCCACCCCCCGTCCGGGTGGATGTGGCGTATACGACCAATCCCCCGCGCGCCGCGACGAGCTTCGTCTTGCGGATCTGCTCCTCGACCTTCGTCAGCTTGTTCTTCTGCTGCTCGAACTCGGCCTCCTTCGCCTTGAGTTCCGCCTCGGCCTGGATGGTGTCGGCGTTGGCCTTCAGTTTCGCGCGCTCCAGCGCCATGCGCGTCTGCTCGACGTCGCTGGTAAGCTGCGCGAGCTCACGCTTGTGGGTATAGGCTTCCAGCAGCGCCTTCGCGGCCACCGCGAGCTGCCAATCCAGGTCGGCGCGTTTCTGCGTGAGCCGGTCCGCCTCCAGCTCGGTTTGCGAGATGTACTTTTCGCCGAACAGACGCTCAGACCACTGCAGTTTCTCGGAGGCCCGCTCGGTCTCCTCGCGCGCGATCGTGATCTTCGATTCCGCCTCGCGCAGCTTCTGCGGGTACTCGCCCTCGACGTACTTCGTCACGTCTTCCTGCGCAAAGTCGTACGCCAGTTGAGCCTTGGATACGTCGGCGTCGGCCTGGTTCTTTACGACGGCCAGGTTCTCGCGGGCCCGGATGAACTCGGCCTGCGCGTTGTCGACCTTGATTTCCTGCTCCACGCGGTCGTCCCTGAGCTTACTGGAGTCCAGCTCGGCCAGGAGCTGGCCTTCGTCCACGCGCGTGCCTTCCGGAATCAGGTAGATCAGCGTCGTTTGCCCTTCCAGCTCGCTCTTGAGGATGATTTGATCCTGCGACTTGATCGTTCCCGATTCGACGACGCTGATCGTCAAGGGTCCCCGTTGCACCGGAAACGTCGGCATGCTCTTTAACGCCGCCGCCAGCCCCGGCGTTTGCGTCAGCAGGATCGCGCCGCCGCCGACCAAAACACCGACGACGGCCACAGCGGCCGGCCAGAACTTCCGCAAGCGGAAACGGTCAGTAATCTTCTGCGCCATGTTCAGTCACTCTTCTCTCCCGGCGTGTATTCCTGCCAGAGCCCTTTCTCGTTGACTTCCAGGACGCCCGCATCGCGCTGCAGGGCCAGTTCCCCCAGCCGGTAATTGACCAGGGCGGTCGTCAGCCCGTTCTGGGCCGACAGCAGCGCGTCCTGCGCATCAAGCAAATCCCGGATCTCCGCCCGGCCGGCCTCCAGGAACAGGTTTGTGCTCTCCACCCGCCGCTTCGCCACCGCCACGGCCGCCGCTTGGATCTTAGTCGACTCTCGTGCCTCCAGCAGCTCGCTGAGCCGGTTGCGCACGGCTAGTTTAACCTGATCCTCGAGGTTCTGCACCCCGCGGACAGCCTGCTCCAGCCCGATCAGGCTCGAACGATAGGTATTCTGCTCGGCCGTGCGTTCCAGCGGCAGGTTGATCGTGAGGACCGCCGAGTACGATCCCTCGCCCGGCCGCAGGATCGCGTCGTTCTGTGCTACGGAGGCCAACGTCCGATGCGCCCCCGCCGAACCGGTTCCCAGCAGCGTGACATCCGCACGCAACTGATCCGCGGCGACGGCGGCAGTCCGCTGCGCGTCGAGCACCTGCCCCACCGCGACACGCAGGTCCAGGCGATGATCGAGCGCCAGCAGGACGGCCTGCCCGGCGTCCAGCTCGTACGGTCCGCGCTGGCCCTCACCCGGCGGAACCAGCTCGATTTCAGCGTCTGCGGCCGGCACGGGACCTTCCTGGTCGCGTGTGGCCGCGGGCGGGAACGCCTGCGCCGCCCGTTCCGTCAGGCGGTCCAGCTCGGACTGGTCCAACGCGATCGCGGCGTCCGCCGGCAGGCCGAGCGACACCTTGAACGCATCGAGCCGGCGCTGGCACGATTCCTGCGCCGCGACCCAGCGCTGGCGGGCCTGCAGTTCGCTGGACAGCGATTGATCGACTTGGATCTCCGGCAAACGCCCCGCGTCCGCGAGACGCCGCGCCCGCCGGGTCGAGGCCACCAGGCTGCGGTAGTTGCTCTCCGCGTTACGTACCTGGTTGTACTGTTGCAGCACGGCCAGATAGTCGCCCGCGACACCCACGGCAAACGTGTGCTTGAAGTGCTCGAACGAGTAGATCGCGTAGACCACGTTGCGCTCGGCTTGCGTGAGCGGCTCGGTGACTACGAATTCGCCCGCGCCGCGCATGAGCGGCAGCGTGGCGCTGACATCGGCAATGATGCCCCGCGAGAAGAGCTGTTTCTGCGTCAGGAGCGACACGAGATCCAACCCGAGCGCCCCCGTGAAGGTCAACCCGTTCTTCAAGCGCTGGCTCAGGCCGCCCTGGCCGCCGTACTCCGTCCCGTTGATGTCCTGCCGGTCGGTATGGCCCTTGTCGTCGAGGGCCACCTCACGCTCGAGGTCGAACTGGTACAGGTCCCGCAGCGTGCCCGACCACGTGCGCCGAAAGGCGTCGCTCTCGAGGTCGAGCTGCAGAGCCGCCTTGAATACCGCTTCCTTCTGCGCCTGATAATCGCGGCTCTCGTGGGCGGCGATCTGCAAAGCATCGGTCAGCGTCAGCGTGACGGGCTGCGTGGTCGCGAAGGAGTCGACGAGCTCGTCCCCCCCGGCTGGCCACTTCAGGTAGCCGTCGTCCGGCCACTGCTTGATCCGCTCGATGTCCCGCGTGCTCAGGGAGGCGCCGGTCGAGTACGGGAGTTGCTGATCGAGCAACAGGCGCCGCCGCAGGGTCTCCGCCGGCGTTTCGATGTTCAGCGGCTGGGTGCGTCCCAGCGCCTCCGTCTGCTTCTGAGCTATGGACCTGCTCGTGACACGGTCCGCTGCGCGCCGGTAGTCAGCCGGCATGCAGCCCGTCACGCACGCCGCCAGCGTGACCGCCGCGCTGGCCCACGCCAGAGCCGGCCACGCGCGGCATCGCGCCGTCCCGAGACCGCTCGTGTTCCTTGACGTTCGTTTCATGTTGCTCGCGCACGGAGGGCGCCGCGTTTCAGCGCCACGGCTGCACGCCTTACTTGCCAGCCAGGTAGGTGGACAGGGAATCCACGAAGGACTGCGTCGCGGCGTTCAGCACAGCCTGCAGCACGCTGGTCGCGGTCGTGGTGGCCGAGTTGAGCCCGGCCTGGACTGCGGCCGTCAGGACGGCGTTGCCATCCACGGGGCAGCCGCCCAGAGACGCCAGCAGGGCTGCTCCCAATACCAAGGTCTTCAAGCACCGGCACGATCGTCTGCGCGGATGGAGTTTCACGCCTGCACTCCTGGAATGGGCTTCGAGTTCCTGCGCCTGCGCGCCACGTGGCCCGCTTCGCCGAGCGGCACATCCGCTCGCTCAACCGCGCCGCGGGGCCAGTCCGCCCGGGGTGCGCCGCCAACTTCGCTCGCATCAGATTACCGCGCCCAGCTCCCGACCGTCAGGGGTCAGGCCGGCCCTACAGGCGCGCTCCGCCATGCCCGTCGTGCGGTGCCGGCAGCGGCGCGCGATCTGGCGGGCGCCCCCTGTCCCTCCTGAAAACTCCGTTCGCGTTGATACGTAAGCCGGAATTATTCACCAACCCGCTACGCCTAGCGTGACGCGTGATCGGTGGGAGCTTCAAGGCCCCAATAAGTGTTCGGAGGGCGACGGAAGACGTTCGGAGCCCTGC
>CAIWOY010000327.1 GCA_903914415.1 uncultured Phycisphaerales bacterium
ATAGCCGTTCCAGCGCGGCGGGATCGACGTCGACGCCGAACCCCGGGCCCCGGCGCGGTCGCATCCGTCCGCCGAAGCCGAATCGCCACGGCCGGCGCGTCACGTCTTCCCGCAGGAGAAACGTCCCGAATCCGCCCTCGACAAACCGCACGTGGGGGCAGATTTCGAGGAACGCCGCCCCCGCCGCGGTCAGGATGCTCGTTTCGCCGACCATGCAGCCGAGCTGCACATCCAGTCCGGCCGCGAGTGCCAACCGCGCGATCCGCAGGCTCGGCATCAGCCCGCCGTTCTTGGCGATCCGGACGTTGAGCACGTGCACGCCGCCGGCTGCGATCAGACGCTGTGCATCCTCGCTGGTGAGCAGCGACTCATCGGCGATCAGATGGCACGCGGTCTGCTCGGCGAGGTAGGGCAGGTCGGCGTCGTAGGACTCCGGCAGCGGCTGCTCCAGCGCACATACGCCGTGCTCTTCGAGCAGCACAATCGCCTCGTTGGCCTCGACCAGCGACCAGCCGGCGTTCGCATCGACCCGCAACGTGGCCCTTTGGGCTTCAATCGGCCGCCGGAGCACGCGGTAGGCCCAGGCCAGGCGCTCTTCCCAGCCGGCGATGGCGACCTTGAGCTTGAAGTCGCGCAGGCCGTAGGCGCGCTGCAAGCGCAGGAAGCCCTGGAGCCGGCGCCGCGTGCGGCCCACGACCACGCCCGAGTAGCGCGCCGTGGCTGCGCACCCCGGGTGGCCGAAGCCGACGAGCCCCATCCAGCCCGCGATGTCGGCGGGGCGTCGCCCAAAGGCCTTGCACGCCAGGTCAAGCAGGGCCAGTTCGACCGCGGCCCGTGCCGCCGTCACGACGCGGCCGCCGACCTGCTGCGGCAACGCCTCGGCGACCTCGAGCGCTTCGACGAAGCTGGTCACGCTGTAGTTGGACAGGTGTGGGGCGAAGACGTGCGTCGCGTCGTCCACGACCGACTCGGCCGTCTCGCCCGTGACGTACGCGCGCGCCAGCGTCTCGCCGTAGCCCGCGAGATGGGCATACGGCGCCGCCGGGACGAGTGCGACGATGACCGGGTCGGCCACGTCACGGGCCGCGGCCGCGTGCTCGAAGCGTACGCGCATGGGGATCGACAGGCGGTAGATGCGCAGCTCACGGATCCGCAGGGCAGCGTTCATTGCGGCGGTGGCACCGCGGCGCGTTCGGCCGGGACGGCCCACATGTCGGTGGACTCGATGGCCGCCCGGCCGGCGTCGCTCTGCAGGTAATCGACCACGGCCTGCACGGCGGGGCTGGGCGGCGCAAGGAAGTAAACGTAGATCACTTTCGCCAGCCCGTATTGCTCGGACTCGATTGCCTCCAGCGCTGGAAACGCCGGGGCGCCGATGCGTTCCATGCGCAGCCCCAGGTAGCGCACGTCCTGGTCGTACCCGATGCTCGCGAACCCCAGGGCGTACGGGTCCTCCGCCACCTTGGCGACGATCTCCGCGTCGGAATCCACCACGGTCCACGTCGCGTCGGCGAACCAGATCTTCGCGAGTGGGCTCAGGACGCTGCCCGCGCGCGTGCCCTTCGGCGGGCCGTACAGCGCGATCGGCCCCTGCCAGTCCGGGATCTGGTCACCGGCCAGCTCGTGCCAGTCCTTGATCTTCCCTTGGAAAACGAGCCGGACGTGCTTCGCGAATATCGCGTCGAGCGGGTTCTGCGGGTTCACGTACAGCGCGTAGCCATAGAAGGCGACGCGGCAGCCGCGCACCTCCCGGTCGCCGAACTTCGCCAGCTCGCGCCGGGTGAGCAGCCGATCCGTGCACGCGATGTCGCACGCACCTTTGGCCAGATTCTCGAACCCGTGCTGCGACAGGTACACCGGCGGGACCTGCGTGACGGCGAAGCCGCGCGACGTGGAGTCGTGCAGCCACGATTCGACCAGCTCGACCGGCATCTGGGCCCCCGCGAGCGCGATGCGTACGCCGGGCGGGGCCGGGGCCGCACAGCCGCCCAGCGCCGTCGCCAGCCACGCAAGCAGGACGACGCCTTTTACGCCGGCGCCCGGCACCCGTAAACTAACCCCCCATTCGACCCCGAGCACAAAGGACCCGGCGCCATGGCGACGCCCGCGACGATCTGTGAGCTGGCCCAGCATGTCGGCCAAACGGTAACACTCCGCGGCTGGCTGTACAACAGCCGCTCCAGCGGCAAGCTCATGTTCCTCGTCGTCCGCGACGGCACCGGCCTGTGTCAGTGCGTCCTCGAAAAAACCGACGCGACCGCGGGCCTCTTCGAAACCGCCCGGCGGCTGGGGCAGGAGTCCTCGCTGTGCGTCACCGGCACCGTCCGCGCCGACCCGCGCAGCCCCGGCGGCCATGAGCTGGCGGTGAGCGACGTCGCCATCGTCCAGAACGCCGCCGGCTACCCGATCACGCCCAAGGCCCACGGCGTCGAGTTCCTCATGCAGCGCCGCCACCTGTGGTTCCGCTCGCAACGGCAGTGGGCGATCCTCCGCGTCCGCCACACGGTCGTCGAGGGCATCCGCCAGTATTTCAACGAGCACGGCTTCATCCTGATCGACACGCCGATCTTCGCCCCGGCGGCCGGCGAGGGGGCGCAGACGCTGTTCGCGGTCGATTACTTCGGCGAGCCGGTGTACCTCGCCCAGACCGGGCAGCTCTACGTCGAGGCCGCGATGATGGCCCACCGCAAGGTCTACTGCTTCGGCCCCACGTTCCGCGCCGAAAAGAGCAAGACCCGGCGGCACCTCACCGAGTTCTGGATGGTCGAACCGGAGATCGCGTACGCCGACATCGACGATGTGATCGCTTTGGCCGAGGACTTCGTCGAGTTCGTCGTGCAGAAGTGCCTGCGCGAGCGGCGGGCGGAGCTGGAAACGCTCGGCCGCGACCTGACGAAGCTCGAGGCCATCCGCAAGCCGTTCTACCGCGTCACGTACTCCGAGGCCGCCGAGATCCTGCACAGCGACCGGGTGCGCCAGATGCTGGTGGCGGACTTGGAGCAGGCGAAAGCCCGCGTTGCGGAGCTGACGAAGCTCATCGCCGAGAAGGAGGCCGAGCGGACCGCCGCCGGCGTCAAGGAATGGAAGGCCGACAAGCTGGCGCAGGAGATCATGGACGCCCGCGACGAGCTGGCCGATCAGGAGGAGGCCGTCCACAACATTCCGCACCACGTCGAGCTGGCGGCCCATTTCGAATGGGGCAGCGACCTCGGCGGCTCCGACGAGACCATCATCGCCCGCCTGCACGACAAGCCCGTCTTCGTCACGCACTACCCCCGCGTCTGCAAGGCCTTCTACATGAAGCGCAACGCCGACGACCCGCGCGTCGTCAACAACCTCGACCTGCTTGCCCCTGAGGGCTACGGCGAGATCATCGGCGGGAGCCAGCGCGAGGACGATCTGAACGTGCTGCTGGAGCGCATGAAGGAGGACGGCCTCAAGGAAGCCGACTATGAATGGTACCTCGACCTCCGCCGCTACGGCACCGTCCCCCACGGCGGCTTCGGCCTCGGCGTCGAACGCACGGTGGCGTGGATTTGCGGCCTCAAGCACATCCGCGAAACGATCCCGTATGCGCGGATGATGGGGAGGATCTACCCGTAACAGCGATGCAGCGTCGGCGCCTCGATGAAGTACGCCTGAACCGCCTCCTACAAGCTGTTGGGCTGCGGCCGACGCGAATGCCGAACCGTTGGGGGGCGGCCCAGACCGATTCGTCCCCGGCAGCGCATCCGAGCGTCACATTTTCGACGTATTCTGTAAATGCGACTTGATTTTTGCACAAGAACTGCAAAAATCATCTTATCTTTCCGATCTAACCTGAAGGGCACCTTCGCCGTATGGCCGAGCTGCTGTCACGGAACCGTATCGGACGTGCCAATGCTCATTCAGTTCAGCGTCGAAAACTACCGGTGCTTTCGTGACCGCGTCACGCTCAGTATGGTTCCGGCGAGCGCGGACAAGTCGCACTGGGCTGAGCGCGTCGTCAGTTCTGCGCATGGCACGAAAATGAACGTCCTAAAGGCGGCCGCCATTCTCGGGGCCAACGCCTCCGGCAAGTCGACGCTGATACATGCGATCCGGTTCATGAAGGACTTCGTCGCCGGCTCCTCTCGTGAGCGACTTAAGGACTCGCCGACGGGGGTCACTCCGTTCCGGCTCGACGCGCAGCACGCGGCGAAACCGAGCAAGTTCGAGGCCGTCTTCCTGCAGGATAGCATACGCTGGGTTTACGGCTTCGCGGTCGACAGCCAGCGCGTGGTTGAGGAGCACCTCAGCAACTACCCCGTGCGCGGCGAGCGAGTATTGTTCACGCGCAAACTCGATGGCAAGGGCAAGACCGCAGAGTTCTACTTTGGCCCGTCCTGGGGGGGGCCGGCGAAAGCTCTGAGGGAACTGACGCGCGAGAACGCACTGCTACTGTCGGTCGGCGCGCAGATGAAGAGCCCGATCGCCGAACGAGTGTACGACTGGTTCACGAAGGTCCTGCGTGAGGTCTCCTGGTTTCCGACGGCGGGTGGGGAATTCGCGTTCACGAGCATGGCTGCTCGCAACGACGATGGCCTTCGCACGCGGTTCAGGCGGTTCCTGCAGCAAGCGGACCTCGGGATCGCCGATTTCTCCGTACGGCAAGTGCCACTGGCCGAGTCGCGCACGTGGCTCCAGTTGCCCGAGACCGTGCGAAGGAACTTCGCCGAGCGGACGCCCCCGGACGCGACGGACTTGGATGTGCGAACCACGCATCTGCTCGCTGACGATCCGCGGAAGCAACGCTCAGTCGAATTTCCGCTTGAGGATGAGTCAGATGGAACGCAGAAGCTCTATGCCCTCGCGGGACCGCTGCTTTTCGTCCTGGATCATGGGTGTACAGTTGCAGTCGATGAATTGGACGCCCGGCTCCACCCGCTGTTGACCCAGTGGGTTGTGGGGCTGTTTCAGCGCTCGGAATCAAACCCCAAGGGAGCCCAGATCATCTTCACGGCACACGATGCGAGCCTCCTCGAGCGCGGGCTGCTCCGTCGCGACCAGGTTTGGTTAACGGAGAAGGATGCGCAGGGGAGCAGCGAGCTGTACTCGCTGTGGGACTTCGAGAAACCACCGCGCCAACAAGAGAACCTTCGCCGCGGCTACCTCGCCGGGCGGTACGGCGCCGTGCCGATCCCGGGCCGGCATGTTCCGTAGGCTACGGACGGAGATCGCAGCATGGCCGGCAGCCGCAAGTCACTGCGTCGTCCGCCGCCCTCCCGGCGCGTCAAGCCACTCGCCCTGATCGTTTGCGAAGGCGAGAAGACGGAGTTCCAGTACTTTGAGCGATTCCGACAGGCCAAGCGACTTTCTGCAACGGCATTGGAGGTTGTCCCGGGCGACACAAGTGGCAGCAACCCAAAGAGCATAGTGGAGTATGCTCGAAAGCGCTCGAAGGAGCAGCGGAGCGAGAAGCTCCCGTTCGACCGCGTTTGGTGCGTCTTCGATCGCGACGAACACGAATGGTGGGACGATGCACTGACACAAGCCCGGGACAACGGGTTTGAGGTGGCATTCTCCAACCCATGCTTCGAGTTGTGGATTCTGCTGCATTACGTATACCAAAGTGCCCAGATCGAAAGAGCCGCTGCCCTGAGTAAGGTCCCGGAGCATCTCCCCGACTATTCAAAGTCGTCGGACATCTACGACACGCTTCTGCCGAGCCAGACAACCGCCGTGCAAAACGCCCAGAAGCTCCGTGCCTACCATGCGCGAAACTGCAGTCCCGAGACGCACAATCCCTCGACCACGGTCGATAGGTTGGTCGAATATCTGAACGGGCTCGAAGCGTCTCGGCCCCTAGCCGCACGGCCGGGCGGAGCCGCTTCGCCGGACGCACGCGGCCGAGGCGGCGGTCGAAGCAGCTCACGCCGACGAGCATCACGCAAAACTCCCCGGACGAAACGCTGATCGGCGAACAAGTGCCTGGGTTGCCCCATCGTCTGGCAAAACGGCCGCGTGGTTTAGATTCCGCCCGAGGAGATCGTCGTCGACGTGCCCGCCGCTGCGCCGCAGAAGAAGCGCCGACGCGTCAAGTGACCTAGAACCGCCCCTTACGACCCCGCCTGGCTGTACGCCGTCTGGAAAACGCGGAAATCGTCCATGTCCACGTCGCCGTCGCCGTTGGAGTCGAACGCCTTCGCGCCAGGAGCGGTATATGTCCGCGCCGGACCGGCCAGGACCTGGCGGAAATAGCCGAAATCGCTCCATGACACCTTGCCATCGCAGTTGCAGTCCATCGGCGCACACTCGTCGACCATGATGTCGGCGATCACGCCCTCGATAACGGTCAATTGGTACGGCAGGCCGACGAGCAACAGGTACCAGCCGTTGTAGCTCCCGCCCCAACCGAAATTGAGGTGGTAGTACCCGTCCGTGTTGTACCCGTCCATGACCAGGTTGTGCCCGACCGTCCAACTCGCGTTGACGACGGCCAGGTGGGCCGGATACCCGCTCATCATGTTCTTCGACAGGCGCACCTGTAGATCGGGTGTGTTCGCGTCCAGCAGTTCCGCGGTTGCGCAGCCAAACCGCTGATACGCGTCCATTGCCTGCGACACGCCGAAGGTCCCCGAACCCTGCGCATTGTAAACCTGCTGCGCGGCCACGCCGCAGGCGAACACGAGCGCGGCCTTGCGCGTGTCCGACGGCGTCGTGCCGTGAAAGTAGTTGTCGAACAACGCATCCAGGTGCGCGTTCAGTTGCGGAAACGAAGGAAAACCCCACGACGCGTAATTATCGTCGATCCAATAGTAGTTGCCGCGGTAGCTGTGGTAATAGTCGTCCGCGTCGCTGAAGTGAGTTCCGTTGAGCCGGGCGTGGTAGTTTACGATCTGCGCCATCGCGACCGCCGGACAGCCGGCCAGGCTGCGCGCGTGGTTGACGTTGTCCATCGGGCACAGGTTGTAATAGGGCGCGTTTTGCGTCCAGTTGGTCAACAGCCACCCGCCCGTCGGCGTCGACCCCGCCGGCGGCCACTGCTCAAACAGCCGGCTCGCGAGCGTCCGCGGAACGCCGGCGAAGTACTCGTCCCACGCGACCCGCTGTTCCGCGGCGACCGCAGCGGGGAGCCGATCCGCCTGGTCGAGACGCAGCCCCAGATCCCACCTGAGCAGGTCAATCAGCGGGTTGCCAGGCTCGGAATCGCAGCCGGCTTCGCTTGTGAACGAGTACGCCACCACCGGCGGCAGGCTTGTGGCGCCGGACACGACCACATACCCGCACGGCTGCAAATCGAAGCAGTAGCACAACAGCGCTCCGGTCGCGGGATCGCAAATCGTTTGGGCACCGCCCAACGTGAACGTCCCCGCCGTCTCCGAGCGCAGCAGGTGGTGCTGAGCCACGGTCGCGGCTAACCCAACGTCGATGGCACCGTTTGCCTTGAAGCCGTCGCCCCTGGCCTCGTCGTCGGCCACCGACAGAACGACGGCGACAGTCAGCCACGCGCTCGCGATCATCTGCTGCGCTCTGGTGGTTAGCACGCGCTGGTCCTCCAGCGCTCATCGTAACGCTTTGCCTGCGGATTCTGAAACCTCGGCGGCCACATATCGGACTCGGTGCGCTGGTTTCCGTCCCCCCGGGCGGATACCGTATTCGTGGGTGACGTGCCGAAGGAGATAAATCATGCAAACGCGACGCTTGGGTAAGGGCGGCCCGCAGGTTTCCGCGCTGGGCCTCGGCTGCATGGGGATGTCCGACTTCTACGGCCCGCGCGACGACGCCGAGTCGCTGCGCGTCATCCAGCGCGCCATCGACCTGGGCGTGACCTTCCTCGACACCGCCGACATGTACGGCCCACACACCAACGAGCAGCTCGTCGGCCGGGCCCTCGCGGGCCGCCGCAACCGCGTCTTCCTCGCGACCAAGTTCGGCATCATCCGCGACCCGCGCAACGCCGCCGCCCGCGGCGTGAACGGCCGGCCCGAGTATGTGAAGACCGCCTGCGACGGCAGCCTCCAGCGGCTCGGCGTTGATCACATCGACCTGTACTACCAACACCGCGTCGATCGGCAGACGCCGATCGAGGACACCGTCGGCGCGATGGCCGAACTCGTCGTCGCCGGAAAAGTGCGCTACCTCGGGCTGTCGGAGGCGTCGCCGGAGACGGTCCGGCGGGCGCACCGCGTGCACCCGATTGCGGCCCTCCAGAACGAGTACTCGCTGTGGACGCGCGACCCCGAAGCGGCGGCACTGCCGACTTGCCGCGAGTTGGGCATCGCGCTGGTCGCCTACAGCCCGCTTGGCCGCGGCTTCCTTAGCGGCGGCCTGCGGCGATTCGAGGACCTGGCCGAAGACGACTGGCGGCGGACCGTGCCGCGCTTTCAGGGGGCGAATTTCGCGAAGAACCTCGCGTTGGTGGGCTACATCGAGCAACTCGCCCGCCAGAAGGGCTGCACGGCGTCGCAGCTCGCGCTGGCGTGGGTCTTGGCGCAGGGCCCGGACATCATTCCAATCCCCGGCACCAAGCGGCTCAAATACCTGGAGGAAAACGTCATGGCACTCCAGGTTTACCTTTCACCCGACGAGCTGGGCCAGATCAATGCCGTCTTTCCGCTGCACGCCGCCGCCGGCGAACGCTATACGCCGGAGATGATGGGGCTGGTGAACGGGTAGACGGGTGCGTTCCGAATTCAATCTGGCTTTGTAAGCGCCTTGCGGCACCCGTGTGGTATGCTACGCCCGGTCGAGGGTGCCGACATGCTGTCTGCCGGGCCAACGATGATTATCGTCATCCTGCTGGTCGGCCTCTTCATCGTGGCCGGCGTGCTCATCGGGCGGACCGGCCGCTCGTCAGCGCGTGGGCCAGACCGCATCTGCCGGGTCGCGGATTGCGGCGCCGTCAATCCGCCGAACGCGCTGTTCTGCGGGCGCTGTGGGCAGAAGCTGGACTAGCCGCGTTGAGGGCTTGGGAACAGGGAGTGTAGCCATGCCGATCGTGACACCGCCACCCGGAAGAGCGGACTCCTACTCTGGGGCTGTTCGGCGCCCGCCGGGCGGTCACCCGATCCTCGCCGTCCCCGCATTCGTCGCACTGCTGGTCGCCGCGGGGGTGGGCTACTGGTGGTTCGTGCAGCGCGTCGAGGTCAACGCCGGCGAGGTGCTGGTGCTGGTGCGCAAAGTCGGGGGCGAGCTGCCGACGAGCGCGGTGGAGGGTCGAGAGCTGCCCGGCGCCGTCGACCAGCAGGTCGTGCTGTACCCGAGCCTGCTCGCGGCCCTCGGCGAGAAACCCGAGTCGACGCGCTACAAGGGGATTCTGTACGATGTGAAGACCGAAGGCCGCCACTTCTACGACCCCTTCCTTTGGAAGCGCCTCAAGTTCCTCGCCCAGCAGGTCAAGGATGACGAGATCGGCATCCTGGTCCGCAAGTTCGGCAGACCGCTGCCGCCGGGGCAGATCGTCGCCACGCAACCCGACGAGCGCGGCCCGCTCGCCGACGTGCTCCGGCCCGGGCGCTACAACCTCAACCCGTTCGCATACGAGATCAAACGCGTGCGGCCCGTGGTCATCACCGCCGGCAACGTCGGCGTGCAGACGCTCTACTCCGGCCGCGACCCCGCGACCGCGAACGCCTACGTCGTCGCGACGGGTGAGCGCGGCGTTCAGCCGGACGTGCTCCCGCCGGGCATGTACTACAACAACCTGTATGTCCGCCGCATCGATTCGATCGACACGCGCAGTCACACGATTGACATGCAGGGGGACGATGCGATCCGGTTTCCCTCCAACGATAGCTTCGAGATCCTGGTGGACTGCACGGTGGAATACGCGATTCGGCAGGACGTCGCCCCGTACGTCATGGTCGCGATCGGCACGCACGACGACATCCGCGAGAAGCTGATTTTGCCGTACGCGCGGTCGCTGTGTCGGATCGAGGGGTCGAAGCTGCTGGCGCGCGATTTCATCGGCGGGGAGACGCGCGGCGCGCTTCAGAAACGGGTGTTCGAGGGGCTGAAGGAACAGTGCTACACGCAGGGCATTGAGGTGCGATCGACGCTGATCCGCCGCATTGTGCCGCCGAACGAGATCGCCGGCCCGATCAGCGATCGGCAGGTCGCCGGTCAGCAGATCATGCAATACGAGAACGAGATGAAGGTCGCCGAGTCGGAGGCGCGGCTGGTCGAGCAGCAGGAGATGAAGAACCAGAATCAGGCCGTCGGGCAGGCCAACCGCGAGGTCGTCACGGTCGTGAAGGAGGCCGAGCAGGGCAAGTCAGTGGCGCTCACCGGAGCCAACCAGCGGCTCGAAGTGGCCAAGCTGAACCTCGAGGCGGCGCGGCAAACGGCTGCCGCGATCCTGTCGCGCGGCCAGGCCGAGGCCGAGGTCGCGCTGCTGCGGTTCGCGGCCGAGGCGCAGCCGCTGCACGACGCGGTCCTCGCGTTCGGCGACGGCGAGACGTACGCCCAGTACTTCTTCTATCAGAAGCTCGGGCCCGCGGTGAAGAGCGTGCTGGCCAGCACCGACGGGCCGCTGGCGGACATCTTCAAGGCGCTCTCGCACGCCCCGCCGGGGGGGGCGGCGCCACCGAAACCGCCGCCAGCGCGCGAGTCGCGCGGTGCGGCGGCAGGCGGCGCCGAGGCGAAGCCGGCGGAGACAGGAGGTCAGCCATGAGACTCACCCGCATCATCGCTGCTGCCATTGGAGCTGCGGTCGTTTTCGCCGGTGTCAGCGTCGGCTTCCTGTGGGCCTTTTGCCGGGTGTACGTCCCGCCGGACCAGTGCCTCGTGCTGATTCGCAAGACGGGGGCAGACCTGCCGCGGGGCGAGAAGATCGCGGGGCCCGGGCAGAAGGGAATCCAGCGTGAGACGCTGGGGCCGGGCCGTTATTTCTTCAACCCGTGGGTATGGGATTGGGAGTTGCATCCGCTGGTGGAGATTCCCGCGGGCGAGCCGGCCGTGTGGCAGGAGTTCTACGAGGAAGCCGCCTCGGATATTGCCAATCCGAAGATAGACCTGAAGAACTGGCCGGAAGTCGGCATCGTGGTCAACAAAGTCGGCCGGCCGGCGGCAAACGCGGAGGAGGTCGTCGACGAGGGGTACCAGGGGATTCAGCGGCAGGTGCTGACGCCGGGCGTCTATCGCATCAACCCCTACGTCTACGAGGTCAACCACGTGCCCGCGACGGTGGTGCCGCTCGGCTTCTGCGGGGTCGTCACGTCGCAGTTGGGCGAGCTGCCCGGCACGGAAACCGTGGAGGACATCAGCAGCGGGGCGGACGGCCAGCCTGTCGCGGGCCACCCGAAGGTGATCCAGAGACTCGCGGTGGCGGGGCAGCGCGGCGTGCTGCGCGACGTGCTCCAGCCCGGGATCTACTACCTCAACCCGTACGTGTACAAGGTGCAGATCGTGCAGGTGGGCTACAACCAGATCTCGCAGCTTGCGCAGCGCATGCGAGCCGAAAAGGGCGTGCAGTACCTGGAGAACGTACGGCCGCAGCAGGTCGAGGAGATCAGCCCGCAGAAGGGAGGTAAGTCGGCCCAGCCGCAAGCGGCAGCTGGCCGAAAGGCCCAGGCCGCGCAGCAGCAGTTGCAGATCAGCCCGCAGCAGGCGGAGCAGGTGGCCCCGCAGGACCTGAGCACGCATATCAGCTTCCCCTCGAAGGACGGCTTTACGATCGAGGTCGAGGTGACCGTGGTGTGGGGGCGCCATCCGTCGCATACCGCCGAGATGCTCAACCGTTTCGGCGATCTGGGCAAAATCAAGGAGATTATCCTCGGTCAGATGCGCAGCATCTGTCGCAACCTGGGGTCGGAGTACGAGAGCACCGACTTCATCCGCGGCGAGAAACGCGAGATGTATCAGCACGCCGTCACGGACACGCTCCGCCGCGTGTGCCGCGAGCGCGACATCGAGATCCTGATCGCGCTGATCCACAACATTGAGGTGCGCGGGAGCCCACAGGCCGAGAAGGAAGGGATGGACCTGAAGCAGACGATCCAGCGCGGGTACATCGCGCGCGAGCAGGATCTGACCAAACAGGCTCAGAAGGAGACGGCGCGGGTGCAGGCCGACCTGGAAACCGCCAAGGTGTTGGTGGACGTGGCCCGCGAGCGGATTGCCGCCGAGACGCGTAAGAAAGCCGCGGAAATCAAGGCGGAGGGGCAGAAGAAGGCCCAGGAGACCGAGGCGCAGCGGGATCTGGAAGTCGCGACGGTGGAAAAACAGATCGCCGAGCTCGACGCGGAGACCACACGCGTGCTGGGCCGCGCCAAGACCGACGTGGAACGCCTCATCAACCAGGCCCGGGCCGATGGCAAGCGCATGATGGTCGAGGCGTTCGGCTCCGGGCGGGCCTACAACCTCTACACGTTCGCCGAGAGCTTCGCGCCCGAGAGCATCCGGCTGATCTTCGCCGGCGAGGGCACGTTCTGGACGGACCTGACACACCTACAGGACGCGGCTGCGATGGAGCTGCTGAAATCGTCGAGCGAGAAGAAGGCCGCGGGCAGCCGGTAGGGCGGCGCGTGATCGAGTCACGACTGGAAATGTAGCGGCCGGGCCCCGTACCGGCCGTAGGAGTTCGGTTGACCTTCTACGGCCGGTACGGGGCCCAGCCGCCACATTCCCGACCGCAGCGCCCGCGTGCTCGTGCGCGGGACGTTACGGCTTCAGGATCACCGTCCGGGCACGCTCGCTGCGCAGCTCGTTCAGCGGGCGGCGCAGCGCGAGGAAATCCGCCGCCGAGAGCTCCGCCTGGTTGACGGCCGTGTGCCGCGTGATTGTCAGGCTGTGCTCGTCGGGGGTGGTCGCCTGCTCGACCAGGCCCCACGGGCCGAAGACGCCCGGTCCCGGCGCGCCGGCACTCGGCTGCGCTTCGACGCTCCACTTCTCGGGCCACTCGATCGTCAACTCGATCTGTTCGTCAAACGGGCCGGGCAGCCGCATCGGCAACAGACGCTCGCTGGCCGCCAGCGGCAACGCCACGTCCGCGAGGAACGGCCCATCCTCCGCAAGCGCCAGGAAGTACCGGCCGCCGATTTTCTTCAGCGGCTTGCTAGACTTGACCTTGGCCTCCGCGTCGAACTGCCCCTCGGCCAGCGCGGTCACCGAGTAACTCTCGACGTTCACGTCCGGCAGCAGGCGGCCGAGCAGCGCGCCGACCCGCGCCTTCTGGGCCTCGCCGGTCCGCAGCTTCTCCGACGCGGCGAACAGCCCGCTGATCCGCAGAGACACGCTGCCCGCAAAGTTGCCGTCCTCAGCCAGCGTCACCTTGCCCGCGATGCCGAGCCGGCTCTCGGCCGCGTAGCTCCACCGTCGCAGCGGCGAATACTCCCGCTCCGCTCCTGCGGCCGTGAGCGGCGGGAAGATCCGGTAGCCGGCCCACTGCCCCTCGCGAACGATGCGCCCCCGTCGCGCTTCCCACAAATCGGCCCCGACGCTCAGATCGTACTGCCCGTTCGCGTCCACCCGCGGGAAGAGCCCGACGACGTACGCCGCCACCATGCCGTCTTGCGGCGCGCCCGCCCGCCAGCCGTCTTCCGCCACGAGCACGCCCGGCCGCGCTTCGATCCCCATGGCGTGTACTAGCGCCAGAAACAACGCGGCCGCTTCTTCCGGCTGGCCATAGTTGCACGCGACGACCTCGGACGCGGGACGTAGCTGCGCAGGCCGCCAAGCCACGTTGAACTCAACGAAGTTGAAGGTCACGGCGAGCTTGTCCTGGAGGGCGCGCACGACTTCGGCGTCGCCTTGCTTGCCCTTCGTCCATTCCCTGGCGAGCTTGTCGAGCGCTTCCGATTGATCCGCCGCCGCGCTAATCCGCTCCAGGATGGCCTTGAGCCACTGCTCCGGCGGCCCGGCGGTGCTGAACGCCAGTCGCGGGCAGCGCGTCGGCCACGGCGGGGCCTGCGGCTCGTCCGGATTGGCCGGCAGGTCGTGGAAGGTCCAGCGGTACGGACCGTGCTCCGCCGGGGGCGCCGTTTTCTCCGTCGAGAGATTGTCCAACACGTACGACAGCTTCGCGCCGTCGGGCACCATCACCTCGATCGTCCGCTGCACAACCGGATAGCGGTGGTCCAGCCGCAGATCGGCCGCCAGGTACGGCTTGGTGCCGGGTTGGCGCGTGATCTTATATTCCAACTCGACGAGGCAGCCGGGCTCGATGCCGCTCATCACGAGCAGGTGCTGGCGGATGCCCGCGAACGCCGGCCACCCGGCAGTCGCATTCGGGGAAACCGTCACGTGCGCGTACGGCGGCAGCTCGCGGACGCTGCCGTCGGGCCGCCGCACCTGCGCCACGAGAATGTCCAGCTTGTCCTGCTCGACGTGGTAGGTGATGCGCGGATCGGCAAACTCGCCGTAGGCGCGCTCGTTGTTGAGCCGGACGTGTTTCTTCTCGTGGTAGACCATTGAGCCGTCGGCGTTGAGCGTCCATTGCTGCTCCCACAGCTCGATCACGGCGTCCGGCACGGGTGCGGAGGTCGGCATGGACGCCGGCGCGGAGGCCGGTGCCGACGTGCGCGACGTTGCCGGCGCGGACGCGGGTGCCGACGTGCGCGACGTTGCCGGCGCGGACGCGGGTGCCGACGTGCGCGACGTCGCCGGCGCGCTCGCCGGCTGCGCGACCAGCAGCGCGGGCAGGCCGAACGTCAGGAGCAGCGCCAGCGCGGCCCCGCGCAGCCTCGGCGTTTTGTCGCTTCGTCGCTGCTGAACGCTACTGCGCATGGGCGACCTCCACCTCACACGTGACTACCGGCCCCGCCAACTCCTCGAACTTGTCGATCACGCTCCGATAGTGGCCGTACTCGTCCGATGGCACGATCCACCGCTTCACCACCAGCTCGCACGTGTAGTGGAGCTGCCCCGGCGAAGAATCGATCTTGAAATGCAGGCCCGCGACCGGATAGTCGAGATCGACCGGATCGGGCTTCCGCGTCACCTCCCAGCCCGCCGGCAGCGCGATCGTCTCCTCGAACCTGGCCAGGCGCGTGGCCCGGAGCTGCAGCCCGTACTTCCGCTCTTTGGCAGACGTGTTCCCGAAGAGGTCGTTGAGCATCCGATCGCCAAACACCGTCTTCAGCATCGGTAGCGCCAGGTACCGCTGCGGGCCGTCGCCGAGGGCGAAGCCGTCAACCTCGTACTTGGCCTGGATCGCGATCGGACCCGAGAAATCCACCGGATCGGTGCACGCGACCAACGTCGCCCGGGCGTTCGGGCTCAGCCGCTGAAACGTCTCGTCGAAGAGCCCGTCGCGCTCGTCCGGCGGCAGGGCCGCCAGCGCCCGCCGCAGGCGGCCCTCCGGCGCGCCGTTCGCGGTGAATTCCAGGCTGCCGGACAGTCCGTTCTCCGCATCGATCGTGCTCGTCGCCTGCCACGTCGCCTGGTTATCCTCCGGCGGGAAGTCCGGCGACTGCGACAACCCCTTGCCCTCGGGCAGGCCGTACACGACGTACTGGAGCGGCTCGAGCGTCGACCA
>CAIWOY010000328.1 GCA_903914415.1 uncultured Phycisphaerales bacterium
TATATGCCCGGACCCCGGGCCGGACTGCGTCGGTGTACGTGTCCCCCCCCGCACGTCCCGACCGCCGGCCCACTTTTTTTCAGCCCGCGGTGCTCCCCTCCTCCGCCGTCCGCGCCTGCTGCACGACGCCGCTCACGGTGCGCCGCCGGGCTCCCGATGGCCGTGCGCGTCGTACAGGCTCAGGTCCACATTCCTGAGCATCTTCGTGACGTGCACGATCTGGCCCGTGTGCCAGGAAAAGTGCTCGACGACGTGGAAAACGACGGCGACGCCGCTCACGTCATAGCCCTGGATCGTGTAGCGCCGCAGCAACGCGGCCTCGTCCAGCGCGCCGAGGATCGGCAGCGCGCGTTGCACGACCTGCTCCAGGTCGAGCAGAATCCGCCGGGCCGCCAACGGCCCGCGCTGGGCGAACTCCGCCGGCCGGTCCCGCACGAACGGCGCGCCCCCCAGTCCGCCGACCACCCACTGCCGGACATTGCCGGTCAGATGCAGCACGAGGTTGCCGACGCTGTTCGTATGCTCGTTCGTCCGCTGCCAGACCTCCGCCGCGCCCAGAAGCTGCACGCACCGGGCGACCTGTGCCAGGTGCCGCGCCAACTTGTCCTGGGCGAAGGCAATCAGCTCACGCGCCCAGGTCTCCGTCGCCGCCATCACGTACCTCCTTTCAGGGTCGCCTCGCCGGCTGCCGCGTTTGACACCCACGGGCTGCATATCTATTATCGCGGCCGTGTGTTTGAGAGAAGGCGCGGCGAGTAGCGGGGGCATGGGCGTACCGATGAGCGAGCATGGTTTGACCGGACGGCGCGGCGGGTTTGAGGGTCTGCGGCCACGAACCGCGATTGGCATGCTGTGGACGGCAGCGCTGACCGCCGCGTTCCTGGGCTGCCAGAGCGACACGCCCAGTGTCGAGGGGCCCATCTCAGCCTATCGCGACCGGATGCTCGTGCAGCATCAGGACGAGTCACAGCCGCAGCAGCCATCGACCGGCGATCTGCCCAAGTTGCATCGCGATCCGGTGGCGCGTCCGGCTTCCGGGCAGGCGAACCTGCCGCAGCGCGCGTCGCTCCTGACCCAGCCGGCGACGGCGAGCCAGCCGTCGCCCGAGGAGGTCCTGGCCGAGATGCCGGACCCGCGCGACGCGGACACGGCGTTCGGGCGACGCCTCGAGGCCGTGCGCCGCGAGCAGGCCGCGCAACAAGACCAGCGGGTGGTGCGCAACTACGAGCGGGTGGCGGCGCAGGCGGCCGAATACCTCAAGAAGGTCGCGCTGCCCCAGCAACAGCCGCTCAGCCTGAGCGAGTGCATTCAGCGGGCCCTGAGCAACAACTACTCGATCCGCGTCGAGGCCTACAACCCGGCCATCAGCCAGACGCAGATCGTTGAGGCCGAAGCCGCCTTCGACGTCGAGTTCTTCCTGAACACGTCGTGGGCGAGCCTGGACCAGGCGGTGGAGCCCGACACCCTGCCGGGCACCAGCGACACCCGCGCGCTCCAGGGCGGTTTCCGCAAGCTGCTGCCCACCGGCATGCAGGCCTCGATTGCGCTGGGGCAACAGCGGCTGTGGAGCGGCGCGGCGCAGGCATCTGCGCAAGGACAGCCGCTGAAGATCTGGAACCCCACCTGGCCCACGAACCTCGTGGGCTCGTTGCGGCAGCCCCTGCTACGCGGCTTCGGGCTGGATGTGAACCGGGCGCAAATCGACCTGGGCCGCGTCAACTACCAGATCAGCCAGGAGACGTTCGTGCAGCGCGTCCGCGACACGCTGCTGGACGTTGAGTCGGCCTACTGGCGGCTCGCGCAGTCCCGGCGCACCGCCTCCATTCTCGCCGAGTCCGTCGCGCAGAACTTCATCACTTTTCAGAACATGAAGGAGCGGCTGGGCCACGACGCCACCGAGGTCGAGGTCGCCAACTCCGAGTCGAACTTCCAGACGGCCTACGTCAACTACCTCGAATCGGTCAAGCTGGTGCGCGACGCGGAGGACCGTCTGAAGAACCTCATCAACGACCCCGACTTCAAGCTCTCCGACAACATCGAGATTATCCCGACCGAGGTCCCCGACGTCGCCGCCATGATCCTCGATCATTTCGGCGAAGTGCGCACGGCGCTCGACCGCCGCGCCGAGATCCGCCAGGCCCAGCAGCGCATCAACGCGGCGCGGATCGGCACCGCCGCCGCCAAGAACGCCGTCCTGCCGCAGCTCGACCTGACGTTCACCTACGAGGTCCAGGGCACGGGGAATTCGGCGGAGCACGGGTTCAACGACATGACGTCGAACCGCTTCATCTCGTACACGCTCGCCGCGTCGTTCTCGTACAACTTCGGCGAGCGCAAGGCGCGGGCGGCGTACCGGCGGGCGCGGCTCCAGGAGTCCCAGGCAGTCGTGGGCCTCAACCAGACCGCGGACGCGGTCGTCGAAGAGGTCAACGGCGCGATCCGCACGCTCATGGTCCGGTACGAGCAGCTCCCGCCTTCGCTCAGCTCGGTGGTGTCGGCCGAGCGGAACCTGCGCGCCCTGCAGGCCCGCACGCAGCGGATCGATCCGACCTACCTGCAGACGGAACTGTCCGCGGTGGGGCAGCTCGCCCAGGCGCGCAGCACCTTGCTACAGGTCGTCACCGACTACAACGTCGGGATCATCCAGCTCGAGAAGGCCAAGGGCACGCTGCTCGACTACAATAACATCGTTGTTACCGATGGACCGCGCGGACACTGATCCGACGTCGCCTGCTGCACGGGGCACGCGGCGCTTCCTCTTGACCCCCTGGCCGGCGGTCCTGCTCGCCGTCCTGTGCTACCTGAACACCGTCCCCAACGACTTCACCTACGACGACCGCCCCCTCGTCCTCGACAACCCGCGCATCCATACGCTCACCGATCTCCGCGCGCTGTGGTTGTCGGACTGGTGGCGGCCCGGCGCGGACGTCACGGAGCCGAACACCTACCGCGACCGCCTCTACCGGCCGCTGACCCTGTTCACGTTCGCCCTCGACTTCGCCGTCCACGGCCTGCGTACTCCGTGGTACCACGTCACCAACATCGCGCTGCACGCGCTCGTGTGCGGGCTGGTCTGGCGGGTCGCCCGGCGGCTGCTGGACGACGCCGCCCTCGCCAGCATCGCCGCGCTCCTCTTCGCGGTTCACCCCATCCACGCCGAGGCGGTCGCGAGCATCGTGGGCCGCGCCGAGGTGCTCGCGGCGCTGTTCCTGCTGCTCGGAATCCTGGCGCTGCGGCCTGCGGCGGGGGCGCCGGGGTGGCCGCGGGCCGTGGCTGCGGGCCTCGCCTTCCTGGCCGCGCTCCTGTCGAAGGAAACCGCCATCTGCTACCCCGCGATCGCCGTGCTCGTGTTGTGGACGGCGCCGGCCGGACCGCGCGGCACCTGGCGCCGGTGGCTGATGCTCGCGGTGTGCCTGCTGGTCCCGCTGCTGATCTACCTGCCGATCCGCTACGTTGCGCTGGAAGGCAAGCTGTTCCGGGCGCAACCCGTCGACGTGCTGCTGAACCCGCTGGTGATCGCGCGGACCGCCGAGCGGGTCGTCGCCCCGCTCACGATCCTCGGACGATACGTGATCCTGCTTGCGGCCCCCAACCGCCTGAGTTGTGACTACGGCCTGGCGATCGTGGACCCCGTGCAGGGATTCACCGCCGAGACCGCACTCGGCGGGCTGGCCGCGCTCGGCCTGGGACTCGGACTGTGGGGCTTTGCGCGGCGCGGGCCCGCGTGGCGGTCTGTCGCGCTGCTCTGCGCGATGATCCTGGCCAGTTACGCCTTGCTCTCCAACACGGTGCTGCTCATCGGCGTGCCTCTCGCCGAGCGGCTGATGTACTGGCCCTCCGTTCCCGTTCTGTTGCTGGTCGCTGTCGGTAGCGCGGAATTCTGGCGCCGCTACTGCGGCCCCGGCCGGGTGCTGGAGCCGCGCCGCCGGCTGCTGGGCCTGTTGGCGGTGCTGCTCGTCGTCGCGCTCGGCCTGCGTACGGTCGTTCGAAACGCGGATTGGGCGGACAACGTGACGCTTTTCGGCCGCGACGTGGCCACCTATCCGCAGGGCGCGCACCTGAATGTCTGCTACGCCTCGGCGCTCGTTCGCGCTGCCCAGCAAACCACGGTGCGCGAGGAACGGCAGCCCCTGCTCCACGCCGCGCTGCGTCACCTCGACGCCGCGCTGCGCATCGACCCGAGCTTCGTTCACGTCATCACGCTGACCGGGCAGGTCCGCGCCCAGCTTGGGGACATCGACGGCGCCCGCTTGTATCTGGAAAGCGCGCTGCGGCTCCAGCCCAGCGATCGCGACGCCCGCCAGAGCCTGGCGCGGCTGCAGAATAGCGGCGGGGAACTCGAACGCCGGCTGGACGCGCTGCGGACGGACGCGGATGCGCAGCCCAACGATGTCGCCCGCCAACTGACGCTCGGCGACGCCTTGCTGGAGGCCGGCCGCTACGCGGAGGCCCGCACACAGCTCGAACGGGCCATCGCGCTCGCCCCGGACAACCCGCGGGTCGTGCGTGAGCTCGCGAAGGCCCTGTTGTTCCCGGAGCCGGACAAACGCGCCGTCGCCACGTTCGAACGCGCCATCGCGCTCGACCCGAACGATTGGGAATCGCACTCGAATCTGGCGACGCTGCTCTCCCACAGCGATCCGCCCGCCGCTCTCACCCATGCCCGGCGGGCCTTCGCGCTCCGCCCCGACGACATCCGCACACACGTGAACCTCGCCGAGGCCCTCGCGCTGAACGGGCAGACCCCCAAGGCGCTTGAGCTCTACCGCCGGCTCGAACCGCAACTCGACGAGCACGACCCGCTCCGCGCCGTAATCCAGGCCCGCATCGCCCGGCTGCAACTGGAGCAGCGCTGAGCGCGGCTACTTGTCGTCCGCGCGGCGCGCATACCACTCCAGCCACTGCTGCCCGGCCGCGGCCCGTTCCTCAGGCGAACTCGCAGCCCAATTCGCCCCGTGCAACCCCGTTATGCGCCCCAGCGCTGCCGCGGCGCGCTCGGCGATGGTCTGCCCGCCGGGCCGCGTGGCCGGCAGCGACGCGACCCCGGCGAAGTACCCCTCGGCCTGCACGCCGCTCCACACGCGGCGGGCGGCTTCCTCCGTCGGCGACGAGACGTCACAGACCCGCTCATCGGACAGTAGCCGCACGAGCCCCGGAACGCAGCCGGCCCGGCCGATCCCGGCCAGGGCATCGACCAGCGCCGCGCGGCGCTCCGCCGCCGCCGGCTCCTCGAGCACGCGCATCGCCTCCGATGTTCCGAGGTACTCCAGCGCGACGCACGCCGTCCTCGCCGCCGGCACGTCCCCGCCTTGGTACAGCCGCTTCAACGTGGGCAGCACGGCGGCGGCGCCGCGCAGCGCCAGGCCGACCGCGGCCAGGTGTCGCACGTCCCCGTCCGGATCGGTCATGTGGTCCAGCAAACGCCCGCGGGCCCAACGCGTCTTCAGGCCCTGCAGCAGCACGATGCCGTACTGCCGCACTTCGGGATCGCCGTTGGCCAGCAGCGCCGCAGCGCCCCATTGCGCCGCGGCACCGGCGCGGCAGAGCGCTCCGACATACGCGGCGCGCTCCGTCAAGCTCGAGGTGTGCGCCACGCGCCAAGCCCAGTAGCGCGCCAGCAGCGGAGCGCGGAACAGCAGCGCGGTCAGACAGAGCACCGCGGCGATGAGGACAGCCAGATACGCACCCCACGGGCGTCGGCGTGGCGGCGACTGCGGACTTCCGGTGGACACGGATGTTTATTGTAATGTGCGGCGCGCCGCCGCACCGCCCCGGGCAAACACCTGTCTCGTGCGCCGCGCAGTTCGCAACCTCGTGAGCCGCAACGTGTTGCAGGTTTGTCGCGCAAATCGTGCGCCGCGCACGCCGCGCTTATCGGGCCGCGCTGCGCGCCGTCTGATAACGCGCCCGTGTTTTTTTCCGCTCGCAAACGCCGGGCCA
>CAIWOY010000329.1 GCA_903914415.1 uncultured Phycisphaerales bacterium
CCCCGCCCCGATGACGGCAAGACGGCGGTCGCGATCAACCTGGCCGTGACGTTCGCCCAGGGAAATCAGCGCACGCTCCTGATCGACTGCAACTTCCGGCGTCCCGCGATCCGCCGCGCGTTCCCGGACACGCGCGCGGAAGGTCTGAGCAACATCCTGGCGGCGCGCACCGACTTCGGCCATGTCGTGTGCAAGACGGACCTTCCGAACCTCGACGTGCTGACGAGCGGTCCGATGCCCCCGAATCCGGGCGAGCTACTGGGATCGCCGCTGATGCGCGATCTGCTCGAGGCGGTGAAGCGCCAGTATGGCCGGGTGGTGCTGGACGGGCCACCGAGCCTGCTGATCAGCGACGCGCTGGTCGTCGCGACGCAAGTCGACGCGGTGGTGCTGGTGGCGCGGGCGGTCAACGGGACGAAGGGCACGCTGCGGCGGGCCCGGGAGCAGCTCCAGCGCATCAACGCCCGCGTGATCGGCGCGGTGCTCAACGGCGTGCAGGCGCGGCCCGGGGGCTACTTCCGGCAGCAGTACCGCGAGTTCTACGATTACGCCGAGGAAGGTGTGGTCATGCCCGAGCTGCCCGAGGGTCCGGCCGAGATCGACGCGGCGGCTCCCCCCGACGGCGGGTCGCCGCCGGACATCGGCCCGCACGACCAGACCCCGGCTTGACGGTGCTTACGCCCGGACACGCCGGGGCGCGGCGTCCGGGCCGTGGCGCCCGCCCGTGGACCCGTTACCATCGCCGCCGATGGACCGCAACTTCAAGCTCGTGCTCGCGTACGACGGCACCGACTTCCACGGGTGGCAGCGGCAGGTCGGCGTGCGCACCGTGCAGGCGGAGCTCGAAGCCGTGCTCCAGCGCGTCCTGCGTCACCCCTTGCATCTGGCGGGGGCGAGCCGCACGGACGCGGGCGTCCACGCGCATGGCCAGGTCGCGAACGTCGTCACGTCGTCGTCCATCCCGGTGGAGAACTTGGCCCGTGCACTCGGCAGCCGGCTGCCGGCCGACACGGCCCTGGTGTCCGCGGCCGTCGTGCCGCTCGAGTTCCGCGCGTCGCGCGACGCGTGCGGCAAGCTGTACCGCTATCGGATTTTCAACGCTCGCCGCCGGCCCGTGGAAACGCTCGCGCAACGCTACGTCTGGCACGTCTGGCATCCGTTGGATCTCGATCGCATGTGTGCGGCGGCGGCCGCCCTGGTCGGGACGCACGACTTCGCCGCGTTCGCCGGGCGGGGCAGCCCGCGGCCCTCGACGGTGCGGACGATCCACCGGCTCGGTCTCGAGCGGCACAGCGACGAGGTGTGGATCGACGTGGAGGGCGACGGGTTCCTGTACAATCAGGTCCGCAACGTGGTCGGGACACTCGTCGAAGTCGGGCGCGGGCATTGGTTGCCCGAGCGGGTCACGGAGATCCTGGCCTCGCGCGACCGGACGCAGGCCGGACCGACCGCCCTGCCGCAGGGACTGTGCCTCGAGTGGGTCCGTTACCCGCCCCCCGCCGGTGGTGACGCGTGAACGCGGCGGAAGAACGGGTCCGGCCAAGCTGCTCGGGCCCTCTTTCGCGGGAAGTGGTCTCATGGAACTTGCAGGTCGCGTCGTGCTCGTGACCGGGGCGGGACGGCGCGTTGGCCGCGCGATTGCGCTGCGCCTGGCGGCGGCGGGCGGGCAGGTGGCCGTCCACTTTCACGAATCAGCGGATGACGCGGCCCAGACCGTGGAGCGCTGCCGCGCCGCCGGCGGGCGGGCCGAGCTTTTTCGGGCCGATCTGGAAGATCCGGCGGCGACGACCGGACTGGTGCGGGGGGTTCTGGCCCGGTTCGGGCGCCTGGACGTGCTCGTGAACAACGCGGCGGTGTTTGGACCGATGACGCTGGAGCAGTTCGCCATTTCGGAGTGGGAGCGGACGCTGCGGACCAACCTGACCGCCCCGCTGGTGCTCGCGCACGCGGCCCGCGACGCTCTGCGGGAGGCCCGTGGCCGGATTGTGAACCTCTGCGACGCGGCGACGCGGCACCCCGGGCCCGGGCATCTGGCATACATGGTGTCCAAGGGAGCGCTCGAGACGCTGACGAAGGTGCTGGCCCGGGCGATGGCGCCCGAGGTCAACGTCGTGGGGATCGCCCCCGGCGTCGCGGCCTGGCCCGAGCATTATGACGCGGCGACCCGCGCGCGTCTGACGGCGCAGATACCCCTGCAGCGCGCCGGGACGCCCGATGACATTGCCGCCGCCGTACACTACGCCGTGCGCGACGGGGACTATCTCACGGGTGTGATTCTGCCGGTTGATGGCGGCCGACACCTGGTGTGACGCCGGTGCGAAGAAGGTGAATTATCGCGAGTCGACCCGCCGATGGGCTTATAATCAGGGTGTCGTGACTTGCCGGTGGTGCGGCGACTTGCGACGGGTCGAGAAAGGTCTGATTGTGCGAGGTGCGGCCATGTTGCGATCAACGTCGGCCTGGGAGCGGTGGGGAGGGCGGGGACTCGGCCGCGTGGGCCTGGCGGTGCTCGCCGGCCTGGCCGGGGCGCTACAAACCCAGGCGCAGTACCCGGTCGATTCCCGCGTGAACCCCGCCGTGCGGCAGAACGGGCGGCTATTGGACGCCAACCCGTCGCTGCGGGGCGGGCTATACAACAACGCCCGCCCCGTGCCGCCAATCATGAGCGGCAACGCGTTCGCCAACGGCAATATCCGCGGCGGGATGGCGTTGCAGAGCTTCTCGCCGATCGCGGATTCGAACGCGTTTCGGGCGACGTTGGGCAGCGCCTCGCTGTACGCGTTTCAGCGCGACTCGGTCAGCGTGGCGGACGCCAGCGCACCGCTGGGATTCGCGGGATTCGGACAGCCGTATTACGACACGTCGCGCACGGCGGTGTCGGGGGGGCTGTTGCAGGGTCGCGACCTGCCGCTGACCGGGACGGTTCCCGGGCGCGGCGTCCTGGACCTGCGCATGCCCGTGACCGAAGCGCAGCGGGACCAGTACTCGCGGATGATCGCACCCACGCCGGGGACGGCCCAGTCGACCCAGAGCACCCTGTTCGGTCCGCAGACGCCGCCGCGCCTCGCCTTGCCTTTGGCCGCCATTCCCCCGTCCACCTGGCGCCGGGAGACGGCCGAGGAGACGGCCGCCTCCGGCACCGACCAGCGGCTCGACACGGATGAAAACGCGCGCGCCGCGCGGGGGCGACGCATGGGCGGAGAACCGCTGTCCACGCCGCTCGATACTATTCTCCAGAGCGACGGGACCGGGCGGACGAAATTGGGCGCGCCCGAGCCGCAGTCGCCGCCCTGGGCGGCCGGGTGGCACGGCGGGCAGTTGCGCCCGGGATTGATCGTGCCGCAGACCGGCGCCGAGCAGGAAGCGGCGTCCGGTGCTGCGACGGTCCTCACCAAGCCGCGGGTCAAGGACGCCAGCGTGCTGCCCGGGTACGACGTGTTCACGGACATGCGTCTGGCCCTCGCGCTCGAGCACAATCCGACGGCCACCTGGTTCAAAGACATGCAGGACACCGCGCACGCCCAGCCCGAGCTCGCGCCGACGCCGGCGGAGCAGGCCAAGAGCGTCGCGGAGTTCACGGAGAAGATGTTGAAGACGCCGCTCCGGTCCTTTACGGGGGGCGGGCCGTCGGCGGTCAACGACCAGGTCCTGAAGGCCGAGTCGCTGATGGAGATCGGACATTTCTATGAGGCGGCCGACCGCTACGCGGCGGCGAGCGTAATGGACCCGACCAACCCGCTTCCGCTGCTGGGGCGTGGGCACGCGCTGCTGGCGGCGGGCGATTACCGCTCGGCCGCGTTTTCTTTGCTCCGAGGGCTCGAGCGTTTTCCGGAGATCGCCCGCTTCGCGTTCGACCTGAAGGCGCTGATGGGCGGCGGGGAGCAGATTGACATCCGGCGGGCGGACATTCTGGCCCGACTGCACCAACGCGAGAGCCCGGAGCTGCTGTTCCTGCTGGGGTATCTGGAGTACCACACGGGGGACCACGAGCGCGGCATGGCCGACCTTGAAAAGGCGGCCCGGCTCGACCAGAAGGGGACGGCCATCGCGCAATATCCGGCGATGCTGCGCGGCGAAGGCGTGCTGCCGCCGCCAAGATTCCCCGGGCTTGGACCGGCCGAGCCGCCGCTGTCGGTGCCGCCCCGCGAGGAGATCAAGCCGCTGGCCAAGCCGGAGGTCAAGGCGTTTGAGCCGGTCATTGCGCCGCCGCCCCAGGAACCGGCCAGCGAGTGACGGCTGGCCGTCCGTGGCCGACGCTACCCGTGGGGCCGTCGCAAGGGGTGGCTGACTGTGCGGCACGAGGCAATTGGGGTATCCTCGGGCGACGAACGGAGGTGCGGACCACGATGAGGGCCTACGGATGACGTTTCGATGCATCGTGTGCGTGCTGCCGGTGCTTATCGGTCTGGGCGGCTGCGCCGAGGGCACCACCACGGTCGGCGTGCCGCGCGAGCGGGCGATTCGAGATGTGGACCCGGATCGGGTGCTGGCGGAGGCCGCCGTCATTCTCCAACGGGAGTTCGGCCGCGTGCACGTCGATCGGGCCGCCCGGCGAATCGCGACTGTGCCCGCGGAGTACACCACGGAGCGCGAGAGCGGCACCGCGCGCGATCTTGTCCGCGGGCGCTCCGTGATGCGCCGCACGGCGAGCTTCAACGTGGGGCAGCGCGGCGGCGCGGCCACCGCTCGGCTGCAGATCGACATCGAGCGGCAAGACACCCAGCGACAGACGGCCATGCAGCCGCGCGGCAACCGCCTCGGCGAC
>CAIWOY010000330.1 GCA_903914415.1 uncultured Phycisphaerales bacterium
TGACACGTCGTCGTCGCCTGCACAACGCCGCACACCCTGGGGACCGGGGACACCAAAACACATTCCGATTACGGACCCGAACCGCGCTGGTCGCCGAAATAGCGGGTTCTGACCGCCTTCCGCGCCCCCTTTGCGCGCCCGCACCCCCGCGCGTGGCGCGGATGCAGCAGCGTAGGGCAGGTCGCGTTTGTGTGCGACCTGCCGGGCGCCTGCCGCCAGCTTCGAGTGCTGCCGCGCGTGGCTCGCATGCGGCGCCCCGCGCCCCTTCCCGGGTCGCCACGGCCAGGCATCGTCCGCCACGACGGACCTCGCCAGACCGGACCACCCGCCTCCACAAAGAGTAGTCACACCCCCGCGCGCCGCGGGCCTGCGCTCGTCGTGCGGCGGTCCGGCGCGCCGGGGTCGGCCGCAGCGGGCGGTTGGTTGCCGCGGCGGGCGCTTTCCACTACCTTCGCGGGCATGAAGCTGGCTGGCAAGTTTCTCGTGGTGGACGGCCCGGACGGGTCGGGCAAGGAGACGCAAATCAAGCGCCTGGCCGAGTGGATCACGGCCCAGGGGGGGCAATGCACGCGGGCCCGCGACCCCGGCGGCACGGTCATCGGCGACCGTATCCGCCACGTTTTGCTCGACTTCGACCTGGCGACGATGGACCCGCGGTGCGAAGCGCTGCTGTTCATGGCGTCCCGCGCGCAGCTCGTGGCGGAGGTGGTGCGGCCGGCCCTGCAGAAGGGGCACACCGTGCTGTGCGACCGCTTCATTTCCGCGACGTGCGCCTACCAGGGTGCGATCGGCGTGCCGCCGGCGGAGATCATCGCGCTCGGACGGCTGGCGGTGGGCGACACGTGGCCGCACCTGACGATCTTGCTCGACGTGCCGCCCGAGACCGGGTTTGCCCGCATCGGCCGCAAGCGCCACCACGTCAGCAGCCGCCGCAACGTCGGGCAGCGCAGCATTTTCGAAGGCGCAACCGCGGACGCGATGGAACGTCGCCCGCTGGAGTTTCATCGGCGCGTGCGGGAGCTGTTTCAGGAGCTGCCGGCGGCGTACCCGGCGCCGGTGGTGCTGATCGACGGGGAGCGCGACATCGACGCGGTCTGGGAAGACGTGCACAAGGCGGTGGAGCGTGCGTTTCAGTGACGTCCGGCACCAGGACCGTGCGCTCTCGATCCTGCGGCGTGCGCTGACCAGCGGGCGGACCCCGCACGCGTATCTGTTCGAAGGGCCGGAGGGCGTCGGCAAGGAGTTGGCGGCGCGGGCGCTGGCGAGCCGGCTGCTGTGCGACGACGAGACGCTGGCGCCGGACGCGGACGCGTGCGGGCGGTGCGGGGCGTGCCGGCTGGTGGCGTCGGACAACCATCCCGATTTGCATGTGATTCATCGCGGTCTGCGGAAGTTCCACCCGGACGCGGTCGTGCGGGCCCGCAAGGGGCTGTTTCTGACGGTGGACCTGGTGCGGCACTTCGTGATCGAGCCGGCAGGGATGAAGCCGACGCAAGGCCGCCGGCGGGTGTTCTTGATCCGCGAGGCGGAGCGGATGAACGAGGAGGCGCAGAACGCGCTGCTGAAGACGCTGGAGGAGCCGCCGGGCACGGCGTGCTTGATCCTGGTTACGGCGTCGGCAGGGCGGCTGCTGCCGACGATCCGCTCGCGGTGCCAAAGCGTGCCGTTCGGACTGCTTCCGCCGGAGTTCGTGGCACAGGAGCTGCGTGCCCGGGCGGGTGTGTCGGCGGCGGACGCGGCGGCGCTGGCGGGTCTGTCAGGCGGGCGGCTGGGCGTGGCGCTGCAATGGCAACGGCTCGACGTGCTGGCGGCGGTGGACGCGGTCGGCGAGAGCCTCGACGCGTTGCCCGCGGGCGACGTGGAGGCGTTTGGCAAGCGTCTGGTCGAGCTGGCGACGGAGATCGCGAAACGGGCGCGACCAGGGGCGGGAACGCAAGAGGAGCAACCTGACGCGGATGAGGATGAAGAAGAACGGCCGGCGAAAGCTGGCGGCCGCGTCGTGCCGACCGACGAGCTGCGGGACGCCTTGAAGCTCGCGCTGGCGCTGGTGGCGGCGCTGTATCGCGAGGCGCTGCTGGTCAAGGTCGGGGCCAGCGCGATTCGGCACCTGCCTCAGCAGCAACGCCGCGCGGAGGCGCTGGCGAGCGGCGCGTCGCTCGACCGGCTGGACGCGAGCCTGCAAATGGTGAACGAGGCGGAACGGATGCTGGACGCGAACGTCGCGCCGCAACTGGCGTGCGAACGGCTGGCGGTTGGTTTGCTCGGGGAGTTGCCGGTGTAGTCGCGCAGCGCTACGCGCGGACACAAGTCAAGATCAGGTCGGGGCTGGTCGCCGGGTCGTAGGGCGTTTCCTGATACGAGCCCCAGAAGCGGACGTTGTCGGCGCCGCCGGCGAGCGCGGCGGAGCGCAGGTCCGTGTCGCGGAGGCCGAGGAAGCGGGCGGCGTGGGTGGCGCTGCGAAGCTGGGTGCCAGCCAGCCGGATGTCGATGAAATCGACGTGTCCGCAGCCGCCGACGCGGTGCATCCCCTTGATGAGGATCTGATCGCCGTCGGGGCGGGGCCGGCGCTGGCATTTTTGCCAGGTTGTCGGTCCCTCCGTCAGCCGCCAGAGATTCACGACCTGGGCGATGCAGACGCCGCCGGGGCGGAGGGATGCCAGCATGGCCTTCAAGACGTGGGCGACCGTCTCGATGTCCGGCACGAGCGCGAGGGAGTTGCCGACGCAGGCGGCGGCGTCGAACGTGCCGGGCGGCGCGGCCGGCTCGGTGAACGAGCGAATGACCCAGTTGAGCGATTCGGACTGGCCGTGCTGCACGCGGCAGAACTCGATCATGGGCGGGTCGATGTCGGCGCCCTCGGCGTGCAGTCCCCAGGAGTGGAACAGCGCAACGTGGTGGCCGGTGCCGCAGGCGACGTCGAGGACGCGCTGCGCACCAGCCTCCGCGAAGCGCCGCCGGTAGAAGGGTTCCTCGTTGGCGAGGCGCTTGGGCCAGTCCACGAGCGCGTCATAGCTTTCGGGGTCAAGCTCGAACTGCCCGGAGGCGGCGATCATGAGCCAGTGACCTCCCGTGCAACGCGGGCACGCTGACGGCGGGAGCGTCGTATTGCGGCAGGCGGCGTTCGCCGTCCAGGGCGTGCAGGGGCGTGGGCGCGGTTGTCGATCAGCTCGCTCATGGTCTCAGCTCGGTGTCTTATAGTAATCAAATGCTCCGTCGCGCGGCGGCGCCGTCCGCCCCCCGGGGCGCTCGTTGGGTGCCAAGAGCTCACACGCTGGTGTGATATCAGCGGGGCCGGCCAGCAGCTCCGCGATCGTCGACTCGCCGAAGGCCAGCTCCATCAGGCTGATGGCGTGGTCGAGGCGGCGGTGCAGAGGGCACAGCTCGCCGCGATGCGAATCGAGGCTCAGCGGGCACTGCCGAATCCGCTGAATCGGGTCGACCGCGTTGATGATGTCCAGGACAGAGAGGTCGGCCGGGGGGCGCGCGAGCCGAAAGCCGCCGTTGCGGCCAGGGTGGGAAACGACCAGCCTGGCCCGACTGAGGGCCTGGAGGACCTTGGAGAGGTAGCCCGGGGGGGCCTGGATGGCACGGGCGATCTCTGGCGTGCCGAGGTCGGCGTCGGCGTGGCCGGCGAGCCAGACGACGGCCCGCAGGGCGTACTCGGCAGTGTGCGAGATCATCATTGTCCGTGCTCCCGGTGGGAGTCATGTGCTGAGGGCCGCAGCGGCCGGCGCCAGGATTCTGGCGGTCTGAACCTGAACCTTTACATCCAGATTTTGCACGCTAGACTTATGAATGTCAACCCGGACATCCAGGTTGTTGACGATGTGACGGGAACACGGACTGTAAGATGGCTCTGGTAAACTCTTTATGATTGAAAGGACAACCCCGATGATCGCGATTGATACGTCGATGACCGTTGGGGACCTTGTGGCTGAGAACCAGGACCGAGTGCGCGTGTTCGAGCGGTACGGCATCGACTACTGCTGTGGCGGCAAGCAATCGCTGGCCGCGGCGTGCGCGGAGGCCGGGGTGGACGCCGAGGATGTCGCGCGTGCCCTCGCGGAGGCCGATGCGCACGCCGTGCCCGGCGAGACGGACTGGTCGACGGCACCGCTCGCCAAGCTGGTCGAGCACATTGTGGCGACGCACCACGCGTACCTGCGCCGCGAGCTGCCGCGTCTGACCGGGTTGGCAGCGAAGGTCTTCGAGGTGCATGGCGAGCGGCATCCCGAGCTGGGCGAGTGCCGCGACGTGTTCGCCGGGCTGCGCGCCGAACTGGAAGCGCACATGCAGAAGGAGGAGGTCATCCTATTTCCGATGATCGCGCAGATGGAGGCGACGGGCTCGGCGGAGGGCGTGCACTGCGGCAGCGTGCGGAACCCGATTCGCGTCATGGAGATGGAGCACGAGAGTGCCGGGGCCGCGCTCGCGGCGCTGCGCCGGCTGACCGGGGGTTACACGCCGCCGGCGGACGCCTGCAACAGCTACCGCGCTGTGCTCAGCGGGCTGGCGGCCCTGGAAGCGGACCTGCACCAGCACATTCACAAGGAGAACAACATTCTGTTCCCGCGGGCGGCGCGGCTGGAAGAGACGCTGGCGGCCGAGAGTTGACGGAAATCGAGGGCTGGAGTTTGGTACGTCGGTGCACGACGCCGCCAAGGAGGTCGTCGAGTGTGGCGGCGGGGAGGGCTCAGCCGACGGACGCAACGCGTCGGTCTGTGGCTCCGTTAGAATGAGGAACTATGGCCCAAGAGCAATGGACCGCGGTCGACGGCTACCTCACCGGCCTGCTTGTGCCGTCCGACCCCGCCCTGGATGCGGCACTCCAGGCCAGCGCCGCGGCCGGCTTGCCGCCGATCCACGTCGCGCCCAACCAGGGCAAGCTGCTGCATCTGCTGGCCCGCCTCCAGGGGGCGCGCGCCATCCTGGAGCTTGGCACGCTCGGCGGCTACAGCACGATCTGGCTCGCGCGGGCACTGCCCCAGGGCGGCCGCCTGATCACGCTGGAGGCCGACCCCCGGCACGCCGAAGTCGCACGCGTGAACATCGCCCGCGCCGGTCTGGCCCATGTCGTTGAGCTGCGCCTGGGGCCGGCGCTGAATACGCTGCCGCAGCTCGCCGCCGAGGGTCGCGGGCCGTTCGACTTGATCTTCATCGACGCCGACAAGCCGGGCTACCCGGATTACTTCGCGTGGGCGCTGCGGCTTTCCCGCCGCGGCAGCCTGATCATCGCCGACAACGTCGTGCGCAGCGGCGCAGTGGTCGATGCCGCCAGCGGCGATCCCAACGTCCAGGCGACACGCCGCTTCCACGAGCTGCTCGCCGCCGAGCCACGTGTGTGCGCCACGGCGATCCAGACCGTGGGCAGCAAGGGGTACGACGGCCTCGCGTTCGCGCTCGTCACCGCTGATCCGTAGCGCCGCATCCCGCGGCCATGCCCGCGCACCCGCTTATGGCGGCGGCCAGGCCCGGGTTGCTCTCCCGAACACCCCCCCACCCATTTGAAAACGGCGCTCAGTTTTCGGTGGAGCCGCCGGGCGCCGCAATCTAGCATGTTGATATGTACAAGCGGTTCAATGCAAGCGTCCGTTCGACCGAGCAACCGCTAACAGCCCGGCTGTCGCGGCACGAGCGCGTGCGGGCCTACCTCGGCCGCGACGCGTCGTACGACGGCGTGTTCGTGCTCGCCGTGCGCACCACCGGCGTGTTCTGCCGGCCGTCGTGTCCGGCCCGCAAGCCCCACCCCGAGCACGTGCGGTTCTTCGCGACGCCGGCCGAGGCACTCCAGGCCGGATTTCGCCCGTGCCGGCGCTGTCGGCCGTGCGAGGCCGACGGCCGTGTGCCCGCCTGGGTGAGTCGGCTGCTGGAGCCCGCCCCGCGGACGGACGGACGCGTGCGGGACGCTGACCTGAAAGCGCTGGGGGTCGCCCCGGCCCGCGCCCGGCGCTTCTTCAAGCGGCGCTACGGCATGACGTTCCAGGCCTATCGTCGGGCCTGGCGCATGGGGGCGGCGTTGCAGGCTTTGCGGGCGGGCGAGGATTTGACCATGGTGGGATTCGATCTCGGCTACACCTCGACCAGCGGATTTCGCGACGCGTTCGCGCGAACCTTCGGCCAGCCGCCCGGCCACGGCCGCACGGCCGACTGCGTCGTCGTGCAAACGATGCCCAGCCCGATCGGGCCGTTGACGCTGGGCGCTACCAGCCGCGCCGTGTGCGTGCTGGAGTTCGTCGATCGGGACGGGCCGCCGCCGCTCGACCGCCTCCGGCGCAGCTTCGCCGGCACGGTCCTGCCCGGGACGAACGACCTTCTGGCCCAACTGCGCACCGAGCTGGCGCAGTACTTCGCGGGCACCCGGCGCGACTTCAGCGTGCCGGTCGAGTACCACGGCACGCCGTTTCAATGTCACACGTGGGACGCGCTCCGGACGATCCCGTACGGTACGACGATCTCCTACGAAGCACTCGCGGACCGGGTCGGCCGGGCCGGGGCGCAGCGCGCCGTCGGCTCGGCCAACGGCCGCAACCACGTCGCGATCGTCATCCCCTGCCATCGCGTGGTCAACAAGAGCGGGCAACTCGGCGGCTATGGCGGCGGACTCTGGCGCAAGCAGTTCCTGCTCGACCACGAGCGGCGCGTGTGTGCCTTGTCGCCCAACGGGGGCGCCGCGTGAACGCCGCCCCAATCGTCGTACCCGCGCCGCGTCCACCCACGTGGAAGATCATCGCCGGCTTCGGCGTGGTCTACGTCGTGTGGGGCTCGACCTACCTGGCCATCCGCGTCGGCGTGGAGACGCTGCCGCCGTTCACCATGGCGGGAATGCGCTGGCTCGTGGCCGGGCTGATTCTGTTCGCCTTCGCCAGCCTCCGCGGCCGGCCGCGCGTAACTGCGGCCCAATGGCGCGCCACCGCGCTCGTCGGCGGCCTCATGCTGCTGGGCGGCAACGGCCTGGTGTGTTGGGCCGAGCAGTGGGTCGCGTCGGGGCTGGCCGCCCTGCTCGTCGGCACCGTGCCGCTGTGGTTCGTCTTCCTCGACTGGACCTGCTTTCGCGGCGAGCGCCCGCGCCGCATCACGCTCCTCGGCCTGCTGCTCGGCACCGCCGGCGTCCTCATCCTCGTCGGCCCCCACCGCCTCGGCGGCCAGCCCATCCACATCCCCGGCGCCGTGGCCCTGCTGATCGCCTGCGTGAGCTGGGCTCTCGGCTCGCTGTACTCGCGCCGCGCGAATCTGCCCCAGCCGACCTGGCTCGCGTCCGCCACCCAGATGATCGCCGGCGGCGTCATTCTGCTCGCGGTCGCGCTGGCCGCCGGCGAGTTCCCGCGCGTCCGTCCGCACGCAGTTTCCTGGCGGTCGCTCGCGGCGCTCGCGTATCTCGTCGTCGCCGGGTCGATTCTCGCCCTGACGACGTATCTCTGGCTGCTCCAGGTGAGCACGCCCGCCCGGATCGCAACCTATGCCTACGTGAATCCGGTGATTGCCATCCTGTTGGGTTGCTGGCTGCTCGGCGAGCCCTTCACGCCCCGCGTCGCGCTGGCAATGGCCGTCATCGTGACGGCCGTGGTGATTATCGCGCAGTACGGCCGCCGGCCGCACCCGCCGGCAACACCCGTGGCGCAGATTCCCTCCCGCACCTGATCACGCAGTTCATGATTTCCCCGGCCGCCACACCGGGTCGTGCTTGTCCACCTGGGCCGGCTCGAACCAGCGCGTCAGCGTCATCCGCTGCTGCGTGTAGAACGCGATGCCCTCTTTGCCCTGAATGTGCAGGTCGCCGAAGAACGAGCGGTTCCACCCCGTGAACGGGAACCACGCCATCGGCGCCGGCACGCCCACGTTGATGCCGATCATGCCGGCGTTGAAGCGGTGCTTGAACTCGCGGGCCGCCCGGCCACTGCGGGTGAAAATCACGGCCCCGTTGCCGTACTCGCACTGCTGTCCCAGCTCGAACGCCTCGTCGAGCGAATTGACGCGTGTCACCGCCAGCACCGGCCCAAAAATCTCCTCCTTCGCAACCCGCATCTCCGGCCGCACGTGGTCGATCACCGTCGGTCCGAGGAAGTAGCCGTTCGGACCGTCCGCAACCGTGATCTTCCGCCCATCCAGCGCGACCTTGGCTCCTTCCTTCTCCGCAATCTCCAGGTAGCCGCGGACACGCTCCAGGTGCGGCCGGCTGATGACCGGCCCCATGTCCACGTCGTCGCCGCGGTCGGTCCGCCCAACCTTCATCTTCTGGCCGCGCTCGCACAGCCGCCCGACGACCTCGTCCGCCACGTTGCCGACCGGAATCGCCAAACTGCCGGCCATGCACCGCTCACCCGCACAGCCGAACGCCGAGTTGATCAACCCGCCGATGGTCGGTGCCATGTCCGCATCGGGCATGATGATGATGTGGTTCTTCGCCCCGCCGGCGGCCTGCACGCGTTTGCCATGAGCCGTGCCGGTCTCATAGATGTACTTCGCGATCTTCGTCGAGCCGACGAACGAGATCGCCCGGATGTCGGGATGCGTCAGCAGCGCGTCAACGCACTCCTTGTCGCCGTGCACGATCGAGAACACGCCCTCCGGAATCCCCGCCTCCAACAGCAACTCGCCGATGCGGACCGACGACAGCGGCACGCGCGGCGACGGCTTCAGGATGAAGCAGTTTCCGCACGTCAGCGCCACCGGGTACATCCACAGCGGCACCATCGCGGGGAAATTGAACGGCGTGATGCCGGCGACGACGCCCAGCGGGTGCCGCACGGTCTCGCTGTCCACGCTCGGCGCGAGGTTCTCCACAATGTCGCCGGTGTAGAGCGACGGAATCCCGCAGGCGAACTCGATCATCTCGATGCCGCGCTGCACCGACGCCCGCGACTCGGCCAACGTCTTGCCGTGCTCCAGGGAGCAGATGCGGGCTACATCGTCGGCGTGCCGCGTCAGTATCTCCTGAAAACGGAACATGATCCGGGCCCGGTCGGTAACCGGCGTCTCCCGCCAAGCCGGAAAGGCCTTCTTGGCCGCTTGCACGGCGTGGTCGACGTCCGCGGCGGTGCAGAGCGGCGTCTTGCCGATCGCTTCGCCAGTCGAGGGGTTCCAGATGTCGTCAAAACGCTCGGTCTGGGCTTGGTTCCAGCGTCCGCCGATGAGGCACGGACAGGGCTTCGCGGTGGTCACAGGTTCATTCTCCGTTCGCTCGCCCAACTACCCGCGACCGGGGTCGTGGGGTAACTCAGTAGCATACCACAGGGGTGGCCCGCGCCGCGCGGCCAATCTGCGGAGTGCCCGGGCTTACCCACCCCGTTGCGCCAACGGAAGCCGGCCGGGCTCAAGGTTTGCCCTCAGGACTGGCGTGCTCCGCCACGCGAATCTCGACCCGGCGGTTCTTGGCTTTTCCTTCCTTGCTCGAGTTGTCGTCGACAGGCCGCTGGTCGCCCCAGCCGCACGCCACCAGGTGCTTGGCATCCACGCCCTGGCTTTCCAGGTAGCGGACGACCGCCAGCGCCCGTTCCGCGGACAGCTCCCGATTGTCCGCCCACCGGCTCCGCTTGACGACGTCCGCATCCGTGTGGCCAAACACGTAAATGTCACGGCCCGCGTACTTGGCCTTGATCTCCGCCGCCAGACGATCGAGCGCGGCCCGGCTTTCCGGCTTGAGCTCGACCCTCCCCGACGGAAATGGATCCGGCAGAATCCCTCCCTCCAGGGCCGCCAGCTTTGCGTCGAGGGTGCCCGGCTTGAGGGCACGAGCCCCTTCGCCGGACGCCGCGCCAGAGTCCTGCACCAGCTTCCGCAGGTTCTCGTTGCTGCGCTGCGTCACCGCCAAATCGTTCTGGCACAGGTCGCGTTCGCGCTGCAGGCCGACGCTTTCCGTCCGCAACCGCTCCGCCTCGGCCGTGAGGGTGCGGTTCTGGTCCTCCAGCACGGTAATGCGTTTGGCAGACTCAGCGGCGCAGCCGGTCCAGAGGAAAACGCCTCCGAGCAGACACGCTACCCACAACGCAGCCACGGGGTTTCTCATGTCGGATCCTCCATCTGCGATTGACGCAGCGCAACGTAGATCAGGGCGATTCTCAGCGACGTAGCTTATCGGCTGGGCCGAGCCGGTCAACGCGCGCCGCAGCCCCGTGACGCGGCAGCGCGGCTTTACAATCAGGCCCGGGGGCAGCTAGAGTTAAGGTCCGGCGCGCTGTCCGGCGCCGACTTCTCTCGCGCAAGGAGTTCGTCATGCCCCGCATCATCCGTGGCGGCCTCATCCAGGCCACGCTCAGCGAGCCGGCCCGCTCGCCGATCAAGAAGATCAAGAAGTCGATGCTCGACAAGCACGTCGCCCTCATCGCCAAGGCAGCGAGCCGCGGCGTACAGGTCCTTTGCCTGCAGGAGCTGTTCTACGGCCCCTACTTCTGCGCCGAGCAGGACAAGAAGTGGTACGACCTGACCGAGCCCGTGCCCGCGGGTCCCACCACGCAGCTTATGTGCAAGCTCGCCCGCAAGCACCGCATGGTCCTCGTCGTCCCGCTGTACGAAGAAGACCTGCCGGGCGTGTACTACAACACCGCCGCCGTGATCGACGCCGACGGCACCTACCTCGGCAAATACCGCAAGAGCCACATCCCGCACTGTGAGCCGGGGTTCTGGGAAAAGTTCTACTTCCGGCCGGGCAACCTCGGCTACCCGGTGTTCGACACCAAGATCGGCCGGGTCGGCGTGTACATTTGTTACGACCGGCACTTTCCCGAGGGCGCCCGTTGCCTCGGCCTCAACGGCGCGGAGCTCGTGTTCAACCCATCGGCCACGGTCGCGGGGCTGTCCGAGTACCTGTGGAAGCTCGAACAGCCCGCCCACGCCGTCGCCAACCAGTACTTCATTGGCGCCATCAATCGCCCGGGCCGCGAGGCGCCGTGGAACATCGGCGAGTTCTACGGGCAGTCGTACTTCTGCGACCCGCGCGGCAAGATCCTCGCGGAAGGCAAACGCAGCGGCGACGACCTCGTCGTCGCGGACCTGGACCTGGACGAGATCCGCAAGGTGCGGAACGTCTGGCAGTTCTTCCGCGACCGCCGCCCGGAATCATACGGCCCAGTCGTCGCACCGTAGGGGATTAGGCAAGGAGCCCGAGTATGCCATCGACCAGTTCACCGGCACGCACACGCGTGCCGCTGCCCGTCAGCAGCCACAAGCCCGCCCCGTACGCCGGCCCCAACCGCGCGGAAATCCTCGCCCTCCGCCGCGAGTACCTCAACCCCGGCATTCTCACGTACTACAAGCAGCCGATCTGCATCGTCGAGGGGCACATGCAGTACCTCTGGGACGAGACCGGCAAGCAATACCTCGACGGCATCGCCGGCATCGTCACCGTCTCGGTCGGGCATTGCCACCCCAAAATCACCGCCCGCGTCCGCGAGCAGGTCGGCCGGCTCGTGCACACCACGACGATCTACCTGCACCCGACGATCGCACTCTACGCCCGCGAAATGGCCCGCCGAATGCCGCCGGGCTCGAACCTCAAGGTCACGTACTTCACCAACGCCGGCAGCGAGTCCAACGACCTCGCGGTCCTCATGGCCCGCCTGCACACCGGCCGCCACGACGTGCTCACGCTGCGCAACGCCTACCACGGCGGCTCGCAGTCCACGCTCGCCCTCACCGCAGTCGGGACGTGGAAGTATCCCGTCGCGTCCCCGCCCGGCGTCAAGCACGTCGTCCCCGGCTACTGCTACCGCTGCCCGTTCGGGCTGACGTATCCGGCGTGCGACATGAAATGCGCCCGCAGCGTCGAGGACGTCATCCGCTACGAGACCAGCGGCGAGATCGCGGGCTTTATCGCCGAGCCGATCCAGGGCGTCGGCGGGTCAGTCTGCCCGCCGCCGGAGTACTTTGGCATCGTGTACGACATCGTGCGCAAGTACGGCGGACTGTGCATTGCCGACGAAGTACAGACTGGGTTTGGGCGGACTGGGGCGCACTACTGGGGTTTCCAGAATTGGGGCGTCGTGCCGGACATGGTGACGATGGCCAAGGGCATCGGCAACGGGGCGCCGCTGGGCGCCGTCACCACCCGCACCGAGGTCGCCCAGCACCTGGGCAAACGCCTGCACTTCAACACCTTTGGCGGAAACCCGGTTTCCATGGCGCAAGGGCTGGCGGTGCTGGAGATCATCGACGAGGAGCACATTCAGCAGAACGCGCAAGAGGTCGGCGGGTATCTCAAGGCGAAGCTGCTCGAGCTGCAGAAGAAGCACGCGCTCATCGGCGAGGTCCGCGGGATCGGGCTGATGCTCGGCGTCGAGCTGGTCAAGGACCGCAAGACCAAGGAGCCGGCGACCGCCGAAACGGCCAACATCGCCGAAAAGGCCAAGGACCGCGGCCTGCTCATCGGCAAGGGCGGCCTCTACGGCAACGTGATTCGCATCAAGCCGCCGATGTGCATTACGAAGGCCGACTGCGACTTCCTGGTCGATTGCCTGGACGAGTGCTTGGCGGAAGCCGCAAAGTAGCGTCCGGCGCCTTCGGACGGCCGAGGGAGGGCGAGGCGGCAAGGGTGCCAAGAGTGCCAAGCGGTTGGCATAGTTCCGGATAAAAAGGCCGCTGGGGCTGCGGGAAGGGGAAGAATGCCAAGTGTGCCAAGTGTGTGTACCCCCCCCTTGGCACACTTGATTATCCGGACGTAGGGCAAGGCAACCGCCAAGACGCCAAGAGCGCCGAGGACGCGGAGAAACCCAGCTAGTCGAGATCGGATTCATAGAAGAGCTATCAGGTACCACATCGAGCGCCCCGCACTCGCGTGCGGGGTTCTGATCGGGCCGCGGGCGCGGGGAGCGTCCGCGCGCGGACAGGGTAAGTATTCGTCGGAAACGGGCGGAAAACCAGGCGGGGCGGGGAGATTGGCGGAGATAGGCAGATTCTGCGCGAGATTGGCGGCGGGTGGCGGGGAAAAAGCAGGGATCGAGGCACCAAGGGGCCGAGGGGCCGAGTGGTGGATGGGGGCCGTGGGGCGTGGGAACGCGGGAACGGCGCCGGCAGGCAGGGCGGCGGGCGAGCGTGGCCCGAAGCCAGCTATGGCGCGGGCGGGGCGGGCTGGTATAATCGATGCGGGACGTGATTGAGTATGAAGGCCAAGACATTTGACTGCGTCGAGATGAAACGGGAAGCGGCGTTGCGCGTGCACGAGCGGCTGAAGGACATGACCGTCGAGCAGCAGATCGAATACTGGCGGCAGCGCAGCGAGGAATTCCAGCGGGAACAGGAACGCTTGCGCGCGCAGGCAGGGGCGACGCCGGCTCCGGCGGTGCGGCCGAGGGACTGAGGGACCGAGGGGCGGAGGGGCGGGGGACGGGCGAGGTGTGAGCTTTGAGCCGTGAGCTTGCGGGCGGGAGCGGGGGCGGGCGGGGAATTGGGGATTAAGAATTAGGAATGAAACGACGTGAACGCGCACGAGCAGGGTTGTTGCGGCGCGGGGGCGGCGGTATGCTGCGGGGAAGATGGCCAGGGGCGGATGGTGCGGCCCCTTCGTCGGCGCGGGTGTTGGCGGTGGCAGAAGAGCGTGAGAGTGTGGGCAGGGCGGAGCGCGGCTGGAACCATGCGGCTCAGCCCCGCCGGCAGGTCGAAAACAGACGCGACTTGCCCAACGCCTACGCCTCGTGCGGCCCGGCGCGCGCGGCGTTGCAGCGGCCGGACGGAACAGACCTATTGCCACTGGGTCAAGCGGTTCATCTTCTCTCACAACGTCCGTCATCTGGGCGAAATGGCCGAGCCCGCGATCGACGCCCTCCAGATATATCTGGCCGCCAACGGAACGGTGAGCGCCTGGACGAAGAACCAGGCCTTTTCGGCGATGTTGTTTCCCTATCGGTTCGTCACCGGCCGCGAGGTGAGCGGGTTGTTACGCCGATTCGCATAAGACGCCCTGATAAACCGCGCGACGGAGCGCAACTTGCCGAACATAAAGCGATTCGCGTGCCTCTGCGCAGACGGTTCAGACGCGTGGCAGCCGCGCACGAAACCTAGGTTTCGTGTGTCACGCGGATCGATCTGGTTATTGTCAGCTGTTCCAAAGCCAGCATAAGGATGCGCCGGAATGAAGATAGAAAACGAGTAAGAGTTCAGCCGTTTGCAGTACTTGCGGCGGGTAGCGGCGGGAGTTGGCCGGTTTGCAGGTAGGTGCGCAGGGCGTTGGCGATGGTCAGCAGGGGGTCGTGGCCGCGGAGGCGCAGCGTGCGGTAGACGCTCATCAA
>CAIWOY010000331.1 GCA_903914415.1 uncultured Phycisphaerales bacterium
ACGTCGAGACGCTGCTCAAGCGCTGGGGAATGGACCGAGCATTCGTGACGAGCCTGATTGGTAAGTTCCAGAAGAAGGCACTGGCCGATTTCGAGCAGCTCGCGCGCGACGTTGCCGCCGGGGCTGTCGAAGAAGCCACGCGCCGCGCGCACAGCCTCAAAGGGGCCGCTGGCTACGTTGCCGCCAACCGCGTGCGTGAGCTGGCGGCGCGTCTGGAGAGCATGGGCCGCGCCGGGGATCTGAGCGGGGCCGCGCCCTGCCTAGCCGAACTGCACGCCGAGCTGGAGCGCTGTACCGCATGCGCTCCTGACGCATCGCCCGGTGCGAATGAGCCGCATGCGGCCGCTCCGAGTACGTCACTGTAGGTGCATTATGAGAATCCTCGCTGTTGACGACGATGACTTCGCGCTGAGCGTCCTGAGCCACGCCCTCATGCAGGCGGGCCACGAGCCCATCGCCTTGCACAGCGGCCGCGAGGCTTTGGAGTTGCTCCACCAAGGCGTTAGCCGGATGGTTCTTTCCGATTGGGTCATGCCCGAAATGGACGGCCTCGAGCTTTGCCAACGCATTCGCAATGAGGCGTTTGACGCCTACGTCTACGTGATCCTGCTGACATCCAAAGACACGACCTCCGACCTGGTTCAAGGGCTGTCCGCCGGCGCTGATGACTTCATCACCAAGCCCTTCGACCCTGTGGAGCTGCGCGTCCGCGTTCAGGCCGGCGAGCGAATTCTGTCCCTGGAGACGAGAACGAGTGCAGCCGAGGCTGCGAATCGGGCCAAGAGCGAGTTCCTGGCCAACATGAGCCACGAGATCTGCACGCCCATGACCGCGATCCTCGGCTTTGCTGAGACGCTGGAGGAGACCGAGCTGTCGGAACAGGAAAGACGTGACGCGCTGGAGGCCATCCGCCGGAACGGTGCGCACTTGCTGGCCATTATCAACGACATTCTCGACCTGTCGAAGATCGAAGCCGACCAGGTAACCTGCGAGACGATCCGCTATTCGCCGTGCGAACTATTGGCCGACGTCGCGTCCATGATGGGAGCGCGGGCCAGAGTCGTGGGGCTGGAGTTTGTGGTTGAACACGCCGGGCTGGTTCCGCGGGCGCTTCAGGGGGACCCGACGCGCGTGCGGCAAATCCTCGTCAATCTGGTGGGCAACGCCATCAAGTTCACGAAACGGGGGCAAGTGCGTCTCGTCTCGCGCTGCGAACGGCGTCCTGCGAACGACGGTTGGTTGCACTTAGACGTGATCGACACCGGCATCGGCATGACGCCCGATCAGGCGGCGCGCGTGTTCCGACCTTTCGTACAGGCGGACACGTCGATGGCCCGCGAGTACGGCGGCACGGGGCTCGGCTTGACCATCTGCAAGCGCCTCGCCCAGCTCATGCACGGCGATATCGTCATCGTTGACACGAAGCCGGGCGCTGGCACCCACGTTCGGCTGAGCATTCCAACCGGACCGCTCAACGACGTCGAACTGGTTAGCTGTCGCGGGAGCCCCGTTATCGTCACCGCAGAACCCGATCAGGTGAAATCCGGCGGTTCGGACGGAGCGTTGGCGTGCCGGATTCTGCTCGCCGAGGACGGCCCGGACAATCAGCGGATTATTGCGCACGTCCTTCGCAAGGCAGGTGCCGAGGTAACTATCGTCGAACATGGCCAGGCCGCCGTTGAAGCCGCTACGGCGGCCGCCACGAGCGGCAATCCCTTCGATGTCATTCTTATGGACATGCAGATGCCTGTTATGGACGGTTACGAGGCGACCACCCGACTGCGCGCCCAGGGTTACAACGGCATCATCGTCGCGTTGACCGCGCATGCCATGGCGCAGGACCGTCACAAATGCGTCGCGGCCGGCTGCAACGACTACGCCACGAAACCCGTCAAACGAAACGAATTGCTCGATCTTATCCGGAGGTACGCGCCCGACGCGTCCGATCGTTCGGCCGCGAATGACGACGTCCCGACTGGAACAGAACCCGCCCCGTGCGACCGTCACGGCAGCGCGAACTGCGTCGGCGGACGCATGGCGTCGGCGGCTCCGGGCGGGCAACGCGGGCTAGTGCCAGAAAGAGCTGTGCGATGAAGGTCCTTATTGTGGACGATGATGAAGTTGCGCTGGAAGTCCCCGGGCATGCACTGCAGCGCGCGGGTCACGAGCCCGTGGTAGCGCGCGACGGGCAGGAGGCTCTGGCGATCCTCGAGCAGCACGCCTGCCGGATGGTCATCTCGGACTGGGTAATGCCGGGGATGGACGGCGTCGAGCTGTGCCGGAGGATTCGGGCGGCGGAGTCATCCGGATACGTATATGTGATTCTGCTCACAGCCCGCGACGACATACAAGATGTCGTCGAAGGCTTGACGGCCGGCGCCGACGACTTCATGACCAAGCCCTTTCACCCCGAGGAACTCCGGGTCCGCATTCGGGCCGGCGAGCGCATCTTGTCCCTGGAGACACGTGAAGTCGCCATTTTTGCCCTGGCCAAGCTGGCGGAATCCCGTGATCCCGAGACGGGCGAGCACCTCGAACGAATGCGCAATTACGCCCGCATTCTAGCCCAGCAGCTGGCCACCACGCCCCAACACGCCGGCGCGGTGGACGACGAGTTCATTCGGCTGATCTACCTGACGAGCCCCCTCCATGACATCGGCAAAGTGGGCATTCCGGACAGCGTCCTGCTCAAGCCCGGGCGACTCAGCGACCGTGAATTCGTGATTATGAAGCAACATGCGCTCATTGGCGCCGAAACTCTGGAGGCGGCCGCACGGCAGTATCCCGGCGTCGTTTATCTGCGCATGGCACGGGACATCGCCGCGGGACATCACGAGCGTTTTGACGGCAGCGGCTACCCCAAGGGCCTGGTCGGGGCAGATATCCCCCTGTCGGCGCGGATTGTGGCGCTGGCGGACGTCTACGACGCGCTGACCTCGAAGCGCGTGTACAAGCCGGCCTTCGCCCCTGACATCGCACGAAGCATGATCGTGGGGGAAAGCGGCAAACACTTCGACCCGGCTTTGGTGGAGGCCTTCGTCGCGGAGGAAGACCGGTTCCTCGCCGTCCGCGAGCAGTTTGCCGAGCAGCAAATGGCGCTCGTGTAGCCCAATGGCTTCATACCGCACGTTGTGCATACCGAATACTCCATCCGCGGCGGTTCGGGCCGCGAGCGATGACTTGCACGGGCTGGGCGGGCTATATGGAGTATGGGGGATCGGAACGAGGGCATCGAGGGCAGGGTTTTTCCGTGCAGGCGCGTGGCCAGCGCGCGAGATGGGCTCGTCGCGCAGGCACCGGAGGTCGGAAGATCTGGTCGTGTCACGCCGCCCGGGTGTAGCGGTGATGCAGCCCGCCCACGTGCGGGATCGCGATGACGCGGCCGTGGCTCGGCGGCTCGACCCGACGAGGGATCGGCGCGTTGCGGCCGAGCGACACGTAAGTTCGAGCCGCGTGGTGGTACGCGAAGTACTCGGTGAGGATCCGCAGCAGGTGAGCCCCACTGAAGACGATCACGGGGTCCAAGCACTCGCGACGGATCGAGCCGATGAGTCGCTCGACGTACGGACTCTGCCACGGCGAACGGTACGCGCGGGCCGGGTATAATCCTGCGATGACCGTGACGGGCGGTACCACCGAAGCCCTGACGGGCCGCATCGAAGCTCTGCAAAAGTCCGAGTGGGAGGGGCCGACAGGACGGGGGGGGGGAACCTGTGCAGCCCGCTCGCCACCCGGACCTTGGCGTTGTAACGCCCGCCACGGTCACGGTGGTAGGCCGTGTATAATCCCGAAATGAGCGTGACGGGCGGCACTACCGAGGCCCTGACGGGCAGCATCGAACGGGTGACCTTTCACAACCCGGACAACGGCTTCGCCGTGCTGCGCGTCAAGGCGCAACACCTCCGCGACCTCGTCACGGTCGTCGGCCATCTCCCATCCGCCACCGCCGGAGAATTCATCGAAGCGTCGGGTCAATGGGTCGTGAACAAAGAACATGGCCAGCAGTTCAGGGCCGACGCCATGCGGACGACGCATCCCGCCACGCCCGAGGGCATGGAGAAGTACCTCGGCTCGGGCTTCATCAAGGGCATCGGCCCCCACTTCGCCAAGAAGCTCGTCCAAACCTTCGGGGAACAGGTCTTCGAGGTCATCGAGCACGACCCCACCCGCCTCACGGAAGTCCCCGGCATCGGACCCACGCGCAAAGAGCGGATCACGAAAAGCTGGCGCGACCAACGGATCGTGCGAGAGATCATGGTTTTCCTCCAGGGCCACGGCGTGGGCACCGCCCGGGCCGTCCGCATCTACAAGACCTACGGCGACGACGCCATCGGCCTCGTCAAGCAGAACCCGTACCGCCTGGCCTACGACATCCACGGGATCGGCTTTAAGACCGCCGACGAGTTGGCAGGACGGCTCGGCGTCGACAAAAGCTCGCCCCAGCGAGCACGGGCCGGCGTGGGCTACGTCCTGCAACAACTGACGACGGAAGGACACTGCGCCTTCCCCGAGGACGGATTGGTCCAGAAGGCCGTCGAGCTGTTGGAGATCGACGAAGCCATCATCCGATCCGCCATCGACCACGAGATCGCCGAACGCAGGCTGATCCGGGACAAGATCGGCGACGACACTTGCATCTACCTGGCCGCCCTGTACTACGCGGAAACCGGACTCGCCGCGCGCATTCAGCGCCTTCAGATGGGCAAGCATCCCTTGCCGGTCATCGACATCGAACGGGCGCTCGTGTGGGTCGAGCAGCAGGTGGGTCTTCGTCTGGCGCAGGCACAACTCGCTGCCGTCGCGCTCGCAGCAAAATCCAAGGTTCTCATCATCACGGGTGGGCCGGGCGTCGGCAAAACGACCATCGTCAACAGCATCCTGAAGATCTTCACG
>CAIWOY010000332.1 GCA_903914415.1 uncultured Phycisphaerales bacterium
GGCCTCGGCGGCGTCGTAATGTTCCTGGGCCTTCTCGACCAGGGTGACGACGTCGCCCATGCCGAGGATGCGGCTGGCGATCCGGTCGGCGTGGAATTCCTCGAGGGCATCGAGCTTCTCGCCGACGCCGATGAACTTGATCGGCTTGCCCGTGACGGATTTGACGGACAGGGCGGCACCGCCGCGCGTGTCGGAATCGAACTTGGTCAGAATGGCCCCGTCGAGCTCGAGCCGCTCGTCGAACGCCTTGGCGGTGTTGACCGCGTCCTGGCCGGTCATCGCGTCGATGACGAGGTAGATCTGGTGCGGCGAGGTCGCCGTCGCGATCTGCGACACCTCCGTCATCATGTCCTCGTCGATCGCCAGCCGGCCGGCGGTGTCGAGGATCACCACGTCCCGGTCGAGCTTCCGCGAGTCGCGGACGGCGTTGCGGCAGACCTTGACCGGGTTCATGTGGCCGCGCTCGACGTAGACCGGGATGTCGAGCTGCCGGCCGAGCACTTCGAGCTGGTCGATGGCCGCGGGCCGCTTCAGGTCAGCCGCGACCAGCAGCGGCTTCTTGCCGCGCTGCATGACGTAGCGGGCGAGCTTGGCGCAGGTGGTCGTCTTGCCGGAGCCCTGCAGCCCGGCCATCAGGATGATCGTCGGCGGCTGCGAGACGAAGGGGATGCGCGACTCGATGGGGCCCATGAGGGCGACGAGCTCGTCATAGACGACCTTGACCATCACCTGCTCGGGCCGCAGGGTCTCGATCACCTTCTGCCCGAGGGCCTTCTCGGCGCACGCGTCGCAAAACTGGCGCGCGACATTGACGTGCACGTCTGCTTCGAGGAGCGCAGTGCGGATCTCGCCCATCGCCTCGCGAACGTTCGCCTCGGTGATGCGCCCGCGGCCGCGGAGGCTCTGTAACACGCCGCCGAGTTTTTCGCTGAGTAGATCGAACATACGGGGCTAGTGTAGCGAAGCGCGCCGCGCGGATAAAGCTGGCCGCGCGCGGCTACTCGCCCCGCGTGCGGAAGTTCACCTCGACGGACTCGAGTTCGACGCCGTCGGCGCTGCGGAAGCTGTTGAACTTGCCGCGGTTGAGCCAGAACTGGTAGGACCACCCGGGCTTCAGGTGCACGGGCATGGTGAAGACCTTGTGCTCGCCGTCGAAGCTGACGTCGCCGGCGCTCTCGGGGTAGTGTGGCCCGCCGCCGACGACGGACCAGGATTTGTCCGTCATGGGCCGGTCGAAGAAGACCTTGATTTCCGTGCGGCCCGGATCGACATCCGTGGCGCCGTTGGGCGGGATCATGCGTACGACCTTCGGCGCGCGGGCGGCCGACTCTTCGTATTCCTTGGCGTAGTCGTTGAAAAACTCGACCACGCGCGGCATGAACGCGTCGAACGTCGCGTAGCGCGCGCGCTGCGTCTCGTACTCGCCCAACAGCTCGGCGAGCTTGCCGATCCAGCGGAAGCCGCGCTGCTCGTTCTCGCGCACCTCGTCGCCGGCGGCCTTTTCGCCCGCCGTCGCCTGCATGTACCGCACGACGCACACCCGCACCAGCGACTCGTACATCATCGTCTTCCAGTTGCCGTACGCCTGGTCGCGCATCGCCCGCTCGCAGTGCTGGAAGATGCGCTCGGCCGCGGGACGCAACTCCTCGGCGTGCTGGTCGACGCAGGGGTTCGTGTAGCTGTGGCAGAACTCGTGCGCGATCGTCGACACGTCCGCGTCGCCGAACACCGGGACGCCGTCGCCGTCGAACTTTCCGGCCCCGATGATCGGGATGATGTCCTCGCGGCCGTCCGGATAGCGCACGCCCGTGCCGTAGTTGCATGGACCGTTGAGCAGGCTGAGAATCACGCCGAAGCGCGCGCGGGGGCGCGCGCCGAAGAACCGGTCGAACCAGGCGACGTAATCGCGCTCGCCGAGCTTGCGCGTCAGCCGCGCGGCCGCCGTGTCATACTGCTGGCGGTGCTGCTCGAAGAACTCGTTGAAGCCGGTCTCCTGGACGAAGCCGCGGGCCAGCTCCAGGAACTGGCCCGTTTGCTCGGGCGGCCAGCGCTCATCCAGGCGCGGCGGCCGCGGCTCCAGCGGCAGCTTGGTCTTCAGGCTCCGCGTGTCTTCGAGATGGACCGCGAGGCTCATCACGGCGTCGTAGCTGACCCCGTGCTGCTCCCGCAGCTCCCGGGCCAGGCGGATCACCGCGTGGTCCCGGAATTTCCCGAAGTGCGCGTCGATCTCGTCCGCGTAGGGGGACTTCGCGTTCGGCTGGTTGTACTCCGGGTTGCCGGCCAGCCGGAAGATGAGGCTCAGCAGTTCGACGCGCGAATTCACGCGGGCCTGGAGCCGGTGGGCCGGCTTGGTCTCCTGGGCCGCTCCGGTCAGCCCGGTTGCCAGAACCGCGGCAAGGGCCAGGTGGGCAGGTGCTCTCATGCGCCGCAACTCCTTTCGGTTGGTACGTTGCCGATGCGCCGATCCTGTTCGGATCAACACGCACGGTCATTGTAGCGGCAGGTCGGCGCGGCGGCGCGCGGTGCCCCGCGCTACGGGACATGGGCCCAAGCCGGAACGATCACTCCGGCGGCAGGTGGGTCGTGTCGGCGATGCGGTCCTGGCCGGCCAGCGTCTGCTGGATGCGGGCGGCCCAACGATGGCGCTGCTCGGCGACGACACGGGCCAGCAGGTCCGTGAATTGCGGATCGAACTGCTGCCCGGCCTCGGACTGAATCACGCCCAGGGCCTCGTCGAGGCTGCGGCTCGGGCGATGGGGGCGGGCGCTCGTGAGCGCGTCGAACGTCTCGGCGACGGCCAACAGCCGCGACCCGATCGGGATCGCGTTGCCACTCAGCCCGAAGGGGTATCCCGCGCCGTCGAAGCGCTCGCGCAGGTGGCGGATGATGATCGTCTCCGTCTCGAACACCCGCAACGGCCCCAGGATCTTGCACGTCAGCAGCGGCACCTGCCGCAGCACGGCGCTGTCCGGCTCGGACAGCGGCGCGCGGCTTTGCAGGATGCGGTCGGGCACGCCGATCTTCCCCAGATCGTGCAGCATCGCCGCGTTCGCGACGGTCATGCGCAGCGGCTGCGACCAGCCCGCGGCCTGGGCCAGAGTGTTCACATAGAACGTGGTGTTTCGCGAGTGCCAGGCGGTGTGCTGATCGCGGGCCTCCAGCGCCTGCACCAGCGCCCAGATGCTCTGCAGGCACAGCTCCTTGGCCTGCATGCTCAACGCCACCACCTGCTTCTGCAGGCGGTCGAACTGGTCGACCTCGAGCCCGGCGTCCATCACCATGTCCCCGGCGGCGTCCGACCGGACCACCTGGTTGCGCCCGGCCCGCTTGCCCAGATACAGGGCGTGATCCGCGCGATTGATCAGGTCGGAAACCGAGTGCACGGTCGCCTCGGACGTGGCGGCCACGCCGATCGAGACCGTTACCGTCAGCTCGGAGCAACTCGGCACGCGCAGCTCGCGCCCGAGCGTTTCCCGGATGCGCTCGGCGAGCTGCGCGGCGTCGTCCACGCTGGTTTCCGGGCAAATGACGGTGAACTCCTCGCCGCCGTAGCGGGCGACGATGTCCGTATCGCGGACCAGCCCGCGCAGCAGCCGGGCGACGTCCTGGAGCACCAGGTTTCCGGTCTCGTGACCGAAGGTGTCGTTGACCGCCTTGAAGTGGTCGAGGTCGAGCATGAGCAGCGCAGCGACCCCGCCGTAGCGCTGCGTGCGCGCAAACTCGCGCTTGATCAGCTCGCGGAACTCCGCGTGGTTCGAGAGGCCGGTCAGTCCGTCCGTCAGGGCGGCCCGCCGCAGCCGCTCTTGCAGCTTGCTGATCCGCAACCCGTTGCGTACGCGGGCGTCCAACTCGTCCGCGTCGTAGGGCTTCACCAGATAGTCGTCCGCCCCGGTGCGCAATGCTTCGTGCTTCGCCTCCCGTTGGTCGCAGGCCGAGAGCAGAATGATGTAGGTGCCGCTGATCGTGGCGTCGGCCCGCACCCGCCGGCAGATCTCAATGCCGGTCATGCCCGGCATGAGCAGGTCGCACAGGACGACGCGCGGCTGGTGGCAGCGAATCTGCACCAGCCCGGCTTCCCCGTCGCCCGCCTCCACCACCGTCTGCTCACTCTTCAACATCCGCCGCACAAGCAGGACCCGCTGCGCGGGATCGTCCTCGATGATGCAGATGTCGATCAGATCCGGGCGCATCTTCGTTCCACCACTCTCGGTTTCGCACGGCACGCGGCAAACAGCGCGTGCTCGCGCGAGATTCGCGCTGGCGGCGAGGTCGCGTACGTCGCCGCGCCGCCGATCCCGTCCACGGACACTCTGCCCGCGGACGGTCCTGTAGACCGTCTGACTGGCAGTTCGTCCCCTGTAATCATTCAAATTGTCTGTCGCCGGCGTGCGGAAACTGGCCCCGGAACCAGGTTGGGGTCGCCGGCCGATAAATCTCGGGGGGGCCGGGTGGCCGGCTTGGCGCCTGCTGCAATGTCTGATACTCATCGCACGCGGGACCTGTCAGGACACTGCGCCATGACGACTTCTACGCCGCCCGGACCGCATTACGACCTCGCTTTCTTCCGCCGCCTGAAGTCCGAGGGGCGAAAATTCGCCATGCTGACCGCCTACGATTATCCGACCGCAGCCATTGCGCAGGCGGCCGGCGTGCACGCATTGCTTGTGGGCGATTCGATGGGGACTGTCCTCCTGGGGCATCCCAGCACGCGCGCCGTGCCCCTGGCGCTCATGCTCGTCCTGGCCGAGGCCGTCCGCCGGGGGGCGCCGCACGTCTACCTGGTCGGCGACATGCCCTATGAAGCCATGAGCGCAGGGGCCGAAGCGGTTGTTACCGCAGCGAAACGCTTCGGGGCTGAGGCCGGTTGCGACGCCGTCAAGTTCGAGGCCGCGTCGGGCGACGAACGGCTGGTGACCAGGCTCGCCGGCGCCGAAATCGAGGTGATCGCGCACCTCGGGCTCCGGCCGCAACAGATCACGTCGCCCGACGGCTACCGTGCCCAGGCACGGGACCAGGAGTCAATCGCGAGCCTCGTCGCCGACGCGCGGCGGATGGCGGACGCGGGTGCCGCGCTGCTGCTGCTGGAAGCGGTTCCGAACGAAGCCGCCCAGGCCGTCGTCGCGGCGGTCGGCGTACCCGTGATCGGGTGCGGAGCCGGTCCGGCGTGCGACGGGCACGTGCTGGTGACACACGACATGCTCGGCTGGGGGACGATTCGGCCGCCCCGGTTTGTGCCCGTGCTGGCGCGGGTCGCGACGGTATATGAGGAGGCCATGCGGCGCTACGTGCAGGACGTGACCAGCGGGCGCTACCCCGGCCCACAGCACGTTTATCACATGCGAACACCGGCCGGTGAGCGGAGCACGTAGCCGGCCGAGACGGCGGGTTCTTGGGGGCGGGCTATCGGCCTGTCAGAGACTGAGTCGAGGTCGCCTCGTCTGGGGCTAATTGGCTGTGCGTGAATCGACGGGCGACACGAGACGGTGTCGCCTGGCGGCTCACGTCTGGCCGAGCAGCGTCATGCGGCCGCGCAACTCTTCCTCGGCTTGGCGCCAGTCGGACTCAGGGTTCCCCGGGGCCCCGTTACGGGCCAGGTAGATTTCATACGCCCGCGCGCGAATCAACTCGTCGTGGGGGCCTTCAGCCACCGGGACGGCGCTAATGGACATCGTGCGCGCTCTCGGGCGGGCGAACCGTGTTGTCTGTGCCGGCATCGAAATCCTCCTTTGACGGGGTGCAACCGTCTGCGCTCATGCTGGGTCGGCGTTTATACATATCGGACAAGTTCCGCAAAAAACATTCGCCTTTGGCAGCGCTGGATCGGCCGCGATCAACTTTCTATACGCTGGCGCCCCCCGCGCGTTCGGCGGCCAGCGTGCCGATCGCGGTTACGGGGCGGTTTTATCGTGACCGTGCGCGGCGACGGTGGGCGTGAAACCCAGAACGCGCCTAGGATGGCCGTCAGAGTTTCACAAGTGTTGCGCCTGGCGGCGGCGCATGGCATGAAGAGCTGTCGGACGGAGACCACTGGATGCGCGCGTATCAGCTCGAAGCGTTCGGACTGGAGAACCTGAGGCTCGTCACGCGCGACGCGCCGCAGCCGGGGCCGGGCCAGGTCGCGGTAAACGTGCAGGCGTTCAGCCTGAACTACCGCGACCTAATGGTCGTCACGGGCACGTATAACCCGAAGCTCAAGCTGCCGGCGACGCCGATCAGCGACGGCGCCGGCGTCGTGTCCGCGGTCGGGCCCGGCGTCACGCGCATTCGCGTCGGCGAGCGCGTCATGTCGCACTTCGTCGCCGGCTGGATCGACGGGCCGTTCCGTCAGGAGTACGTCGCGACGACGCTGGGCACGCCGGGAGCGGGCCTCGCCGCGGAGCAGGTCGTGCTGCCGGCCGAGGCCGTGTTGCCGCTGCCGGCGGGCTACGACTTCGCGCAGGCGGCGACGCTGCCGATCGCGGCGCTGACCGCGTGGAGCGCGCTCGTAACGGTGGGGAACGTGCAGCCGGGGCAAACGGTGCTGACCCTGGGCACGGGCGGCGTGGCGATCTTCACGCTGCAACTCGCCAAGAAGCTGGGCGCCCGCGTCATTATCACGAGCAGCAGCGACGAGAAGCTCGCGCGGGCTCGTCAACTCGGCGCCGACCACACGATCAACTATCAAACGACGCCCGACTGGGACCAAGCCGCGCTGGAGCTCACCGGCGGCATCGGCGTCGATCTCACCGTCGAGACCGCGGGACCCGGCACGCTTGACCGCTCGATGAAGGCCACGCGGGCTGCGGGCACCGTGGCGCTGCTGGGGGCGCTGACCGGCCGGCAAGGGATGGTCACGACCGGCCTGATCTTGATGAAGCGGCTGCAGCTTGTCGGCGTCATGGTCGACTCGCGCGCGGCCTTCGAGGCCCTCTGTCGCTTTCTCGAAACGCACCGTATCGAGCCCGTGATCGACCGGCGTTTCGGCTTCGACGAGCTGCCGGCCGCGCTGCGCTACATGCAGGACGGGCGGCATTTCGGCAAGATCGTCGTGACGCTCTGAGGCGCGGTCGCTACCGGGCGGCGGGTGAGCGCGTGACCAGTTCCGCTGCAGCGCCGGGCACCAGGGCGACAGCGACCTCGGCACCCGCCGGTGTGGGTTTGAGAGCCGGCCGGTGTTTCCGCCCGCGCGACACCAGCGTCCGCAGTTTTTCCATGTACAAGTAGAACACCGGCGTCACAAACAGCGTCAGCAGTTGCGAGAACAGCAGCCCGCCGACGACCGCCAAGCCCAGCGGCCGGCGCGACTCGGCCCCGGCGCCCATCCCCAGCGCGATCGGCAGCGTGCCCATCAGGGCCGCCATCGTCGTCATCATGATCGGCCGGAAACGGATCACGCACGCCTCATAGATCGCGTCGACCGGCGCCTTGCCTTCAGTGCGTTGCGCCTCGAGCGCGAAGTCGATCATCATGATGCCGTTCTTCTTGACCAGGCCGACCAGCATGACGATGCCGACAAACGCATAGAGGCTCAGTTCCACGTGGAAGAGCCACAGCGTAGCCAGCGCGCCGAACCCGGCAAACGGCAGGGCCGACAGGATCGTCAGCGGGTGGAAGAAGCTCTCGTACAGGATGCCCAGCACCATGTAGATGACCAGGATCGCCATGACCAGCAGCACGAACATGTTCTTGAGCGAGGACTGAAAGGCCTGGGCCGTGCCCTGGAAGCTGGTGCTGATCGTGTCGGGCAACACGTCGCGCGCCAGCTTGTCCACCGCCGCCACCGCGTTGCCGAGGGCGTAGCCTGGCTGGAGGTTGAACGAGACCGTCACCGATGGCAACTGCCCCGCGTGGTTGACCGACAGCGGGCCCACGTCGCGGACCAGCCGGGCCACCGTCTCCAGCGGCACGAGCTGGCCGCTGCTGGACCGTACGTACAGCCACGCGAGCGCGCCCGCATCGGCCTGGTACTCCTCGGCCAGCTCCAGGATCACCTGGTATTGGTTGTTGGGGGCGTAGATGGTCGAGATCTGCTGCGAGGCGTAGGCGTCGCATAGCGCCGTTTCGATCTGGTTCGCCGTGATGCCGAGCGTCGAGGCCTTGTCGCGGTCAATCTGCACGCTGACCTGCGGGTTCTTGATCTGCAGGTCGGTCGTCACGTCCTGAAAGCCCGGCAGGGCGCGCATGCGCTCGGCCAGCCGCGGCGCCGCCCCGAACAGCTCGTCCACGTCCGGGCTCTGCAGCGTGTACTGGTACATGCTCTTGGTCATCAGGCCGCCGATCTGGATCGGGGGCGGGTTCTGTGGATAGGCGCGGATGCCGGGTACCCGCGCCAGCTTGGGGCGCAGCGCCTGGATGAACTGGTCCGCAGCCAGCTTGCGCTGCTTGCGCGGTTTGAGCTTGATGAACATGCGCCCCGTGTTGGTGGTCGAGGTGCCCCCGCCCACCGCCGACATGAATGACTCCACGTTGTCGTCGGCCTGCACGATTGCCGCGACCTCTTTCTGTTGCCGCACCATCGCGTCGAACGAGATGCCCTCCGCCGCCTCCGTGCTCACCGAGATCCGCCCCGCATCCTCGCTCGGCAGAAACCCGGTGGGCATGATTCTGAACAACTGCACCGTGCCGGCCAGAATCACCGCCGAAACCACCATCGTCGCCACCCGGTGCCGCAGCACGCGCTGCAAGCCCCATTCGTACACCCGCAACATGCCGTCGAAGAAACGCTCCGACACGGCGTACAGGTGCCCGTGGTGGACCACGCTCGGCAACCGGAGAAAACGGCTGCACATCATCGGCGTCAGGCTCAGCGACACCACCCCGGACACCAGAATGGCGACCGCGATCGTGATTGCAAACTCATTCAGCAGCCGGCCCACCAGCCCGCCCATGAAGAGCACGGGGATGAACACCGCGACCAGCGAGAGGGTCATCGAGACAATGGTGAAGCCGATCTCGCGCGACCCTTTGAGGGCGGCCTCCAGCACCCCTTCGCCCAGCTCCATGTGCCGGACGATGTTCTCCAGCATGACGATCGCGTCGTCCACGACGAAGCCGACCGACAGCGTGAGGGCCATCAGCGACATGTTGTCCAGGCTGAAGCCCAGCAGGGTCATCACGAGGAACGTGCCGACCAGCGACATCGGCATCGCGATGCTGGGGATGATCGTCGCGCGCAGGTTGCGCAGGAACAGGAAGATCACCAGCACGACCAGGCCCAGCGTCAGCATGAGGGTGAATTTCACGTCGTTCACCGAGTTGCGGATCGACGCCGAGCGGTCGTACAACTCGTTGATCGTCACCGACGCCGGCAACTGCCGCTGGAACGACGGCAAGAGCTGCTTGACCGCGTCCACCACCTCGACCGTGTTCGTGCCCGGCTGCCGCTGGATGGCGAGCACCACCGAGCGCTGCCCATTGAACCACGCCGCCGTCTTGTTGACTTCCACGCTGTCGATGACGCGCCCGAGCTCCTCCAGGTGGACCGGGTTGCCGTTGCGGTAGCAAACGATGAGCGGCCGATATGCGGCGGCGTTCATCAACTGGCCGGTGGCCTCGATGGTCAGCGCCTGGTGCTCCCCGTACAGCGTCCCCGTCGGCAGGTTGACGTTCGCGTTCTCGATGGCGTGCTCCACGTCGTCGATGCCGATCGCGCGCGCCGCGAGCTTTTGCGGATCAAGTTGGACGCGCGTCGCGTACTTCTGCGCCCCGAACACGTTCACCTGCGCCACGCCGTTGACCATCGAGATCCGCTGCGCCATCAGCGTGTCGGCGTACTCGTTCAGCGAGTAGAGCGGCAGCAGGGGCGAGGTCAGGGCCAGGTACAGCACCGGCTGGTCGGCCGGATTTACTTTGCGGAACGAGGGCGGGCTCGGCATGTTCAGCGGCAGGCGCTTCGCCGCCCGCGCGATCGCGGACTGCACGTCCTGCGCCGCGGCGTCGATGTTGCGGCTCAGCACGAACGTGATCGTGATGCTCGTCGAGCCGAGCGCGCTGGTCGAGGTCATCGAGTCGATGCCCGCGATCGTCGAGAACTCGCGCTCCAGGGGCGTCGCGATCGATGACGCCATCGTCTCGGGGCTGGCTCCCGGAAGCTGCGCCGACACCGAGATGGCCGGAAAATCTACGTTCGGCAGGTCGCTCACCGGCAGCGCCCGATAGCCCATGATGCCGAACACGACCACGCCTGCCATCACCAACGTCGTCATGACGGGCCGATGGATGAAGAACCCAGCGATATTCATGCGTGCGATCCCGGCGCGCTGGCCGGACTCTCCTTAATCTCCACCTTGGCCCCGGGAACCAGCCGCAGTTGCCCGTTGGTGACGACGGTCTCGCCCGCGGCCACCCCCTGCTCGATGACGATCCGCCCGTCCAGCGCGGGGCCGGTGGTGACCGGCCGCAATTCGACGCTGCGGTCCGCCTTGACGACATACACGAACTGTCCCGTCTGCCCGGTCTGCACCGCCTGCGTCGGCACCAGCACCGCTCCCGCGCGGGTCGTCAGCGCCAGGGCCACGCTTACGAACTGCCCCGGCCACAGCCGCCGGTCCGCGTTTACGAACGTGCCCTTCAGCAGGATCATGCCGGTCGTCGTGTCCACCCTGTTGTCGAGGAACGTCAGCTCGCCGTGCTCCGGCGGCTCGCTGCTTTGCGGGATCTGGGTCTCGACCGCCAGCGTTCCGGCCGCCCGGTACTTCTGGATGTCGGCCAGGTGCCGCTCGGGGACCGAGAAGGTGACGTAAATCGGGCTGAGCTGGTTGACCACGACCAAGTCGGTCTCGTTCGCTTTGAGGACCGCCCCGACGTTGACGAGCCGGCTGCCGGTGCGGGCGTCGAACGGAGCCTTGATCGAGCAATACTCCACCTGGAGGCGCGCATTCGCGACGGTCGCCTGGTCCGCCTGCACCTGGCCGGCCAGTGAGGCGGCGGCGGCGAGGGCCGTCTCGTACTCGCGCTGCGTGGCGACGCCCCGGTTGTGCAGATCGGTCTGATACTGCGCGTCAAGCTCGGCATCGTTCGCGAGCGCCGTGTCCTTTGCCAACATGCCCTCGGCCTGCCGCAGGGCTGCTTCGTACGGCCGCGCGTCCAGGCTGAAGAGCAAGTCGCCCGCCTTGACATCGTCCCCTTCTTGGAAATGGATCGCGGAGACCTGCGCAGCGACCTGAGCCCGGACCGTTACGGTGCGGTACGGCTCGACGCGGGCAATGGCCCGAATCAGTACCGGCACGTCTTCCTGCACGGCGACCGCCACCATCACAGGCACCGGTGGCGCTGCCGGCCGTTGCCCTTCGGCCGCCGCCTGCGACTTCGTGCACGCCGGCAGCGCGAGCGGGCCCAGCAGAAGCACGCCGAGGGCCGTGCGGGTCCAGGCCCGCGCACAACTCAACCGCACCATTCCCCCGGCGAGCCCAGAAAACCTTGCCATCGGCGGTATTCTCCCAAACGGTCTGGCGCCGGTCGTGCGTACAGGGGCCAACACGCGCTGCGCTCCGTAAACTCATTATTGTAGTCGTTCGCCACCGCCAGCGAAGCCCCCAGCCCGCTCCGAAGCCCCATGTGGGTGTACCGCCGGATCTTGGCGGGTGGCGGGGATCAGATTGGGATGAAGGCTCCTTGGCTCGCCGGTAAAACGGCGTGCGGTAGACCCTTTAGCCAAGGAGCAGGATTATGTCGCAAACGCCCTTCGTCGCAGAGAGTATCGTGTCGGTCGGCCTGGATGTCCACCAGTACGTCGTGCAGGTGTGCGTGTTGAACCGCGCGGGCCAGGTGCTGCGCAACCGGCGCGTGGCCAACGACGTGACCGCCATCGTCGCCGCGATTCACGGTCACGGTGGCGTGCACGGCGTGGCCCTGGAATGCAGCACCGGCAGCGCGGCCCTGGCGGACGCCTTGATTCAACGCA
>CAIWOY010000333.1 GCA_903914415.1 uncultured Phycisphaerales bacterium
CCACGCGCTCGTATCGCCAGGAGTGACCTTCCGATGGTGGAGTCGGCCGACCAGCTTGCTGCCAGCGCCGCCTCGCATCCCAGGCCGGCCTTGTCGGTGGTGGCCCCCTGCTTCAACGAGGAGGAAGTCCTCGTAGAGCTTCACCGCCGCGTGTCCGCCGCATGTCGCGCGGTCGCGGCGAGCTACGAAATCGTCCTGGTCGATGACGGTTCGACAGACGCGACGTGGTCGGTTTTGAGCCGGCTTGCGGAGGATGACCCCTGCGTGGTGGCGGTGAAGCTGTCGCGCAACCACGGCCAGGCGTTGGCGCTGGCGGCCGGCTTGAGCGTGTGCCGCGGCGAGCGCGTGCTGGTCATCGATGCGGACTTGCAGGATCCCCCCGAGTTGCTGCCCGAGCTGCTCGCGCGGATGAACTGCGGGGCGGACGTGGTCTACGGGCAGCGGCGGCGGCGGGCCGGCGAGAATCCGCTCAAGGTCTGGGCCGCCGCGGTCTTCTACCGGGTTCTCAACCGCCTGAGCGACACGCCCGTGCCGCTCGATACGGGTGATTTTCGGCTGATCAGCCGCCGCGTGTGCGACGTGTTGCTGGCCATGCCCGAGCGGCACCGCTTCACCCGCGGAATGGTGAGTTGGATGGGGTTTCGCCAGGAGCCCTTGCTCTTCGATCGGGCCCCGCGTTTCGCCGGCCGGACGAAGTGGCCGTTCCGCAAGCGCCACCGTCTGGCGCGCGACGCTCTGATTGCTTGTTCGACCTGGCCGCCGAAGCTCGCCTACCTGCTTGGTCTCGTCGTTACGCTCGCGGGGTTGGTGCTCGCGCTGACCGCGCTGCTCGCCTGGGCGCTCGGACGGCCGGTCCCCGGCGCCGTCGGCATCCTCGGCGGCGTCGCCCTGCTCGGCGGCGTGCAACTGCTGGTGCTCGGCGTGCTCGGCGAATACCTCGGCCGCATCTACGAGCAGAGTTGCGGGCGCCCCCTGTTCATCATTGAGGCCATCCAGGGTGGCCATGCGCAGCCCGGAACAGTGAGGGGATGAGCGCTTCGATCCGCGGCGGGAGCCGAAAGACGGCCGTGTGGTCAGCGCCGGCGACGGTAGCCCACCAGGGCCCCGCCGGCGGCCATCAGCAGGAGTGTCCCGGGCTCCGGCACGACGGCTGAAGACACGTCCGCGATCTGGCGCCCCACGCTGGTGTCGGCCTCGGCGACCAGGGTGCTGGTCAATTCCTGGGCGGCGGCCTGGTCCTGGCCGAGCACGGTGCGCAACAGCAACGGGGCCAGGTCGGTCTGCGCGGTCGCGCCCGCCACGACGCTTTGCTGCTGTAGCTGCTGGTCGATCGCGCTGGTGATCTGATCGATTAGCGACTTGGGGAATGCGCCAGACAGCAAGCCGTCGGGACTGATCCCGATGCTCGACAGCCCAGCCAGCGCCCCATCGGCGAAGATGTTGCCCTTCGTCACGATGGGGCCGATGTCGAAGTTCGTGGTCTTGTCGTCGCGGGCCAGGACGCCGTCCAGGGTGAAGGTCGAGTTCGTGTTGCTCGCATTCAACGTCAGGTCGTAGAACCCCAGCATGTTCACCTGCAACGCGGCCTGCAGGTTCATGGTCCCCTTCAGCTCCGCGTCTTGCAGGCCGACGGTGCTTTTCAGGTCATAGTTCAGGTTGTTCGCGATCAGGTTGGTCGTGCCGGAGTACAGTTTCTTGAATTGGGTGTAGCCCGCCGTCGCCTGGATGCCGCCCTGTAGCGTCAACGACCCGAGGCCGCCAAAGTTCAATACTTCCGCACGCCCCGTCGAATCCGGCCCGAATGAGCGATCGAACTCCAGCCGGTAGCCCTTGCCGATGACCCCGTTCGGTACGATCCGCAGTCGCCCGGCCCGCGACCCGTTCACGCGCGTCCCGTCTCCGGTCGTAGCCACCGGGCTGCCGGTCGGCGTGGCCGCGAGATCGAGGCCGCGGAAGATGTCTTGCCACAGACCGGCCTGTGCGCTCCACACCCCGAGCAAGGCCGTCACGACCAGCGCGCTCGCAGCGCTACGTCTCATGGCTGTTCCTCATGTCGGCGGGCAGGACACGGATCGCCCGCGCCGCCCGTCTCGCTGACACCGGCCGTCCGGTCGGCTGCCGGGCGACGGATACTGCCAGTAGGATACGCACCGGCCGGTCGGCTTTCAACCGGCCCACTGGCCGGGCCGGGTTCTCCTCCACCATCTTATCGGAGAAGGCCGGCCCCGCATTCACGTCGGCCCACACGTGGAACCGCCACGCCCGCCGCGGACCGGACGCGCAACTTTTTCGTGTTTCCTGGCGTGGATTGTGTTCCGGCGGGCCGCGTGCGTCCCGGACGGCGGTATAATGCCTGCGGATGGTGCGGCTTGGGGGCCGGTCCCTCAGCGGGCCGCTCGCTTTCCAAACCGCAGGCGCCTAACGGTGGGGGGCCGAGCGGGTCTGCTCTTGCGCGAGCGTCGCAGGAGGCCAACGGTGAGTATGGGCAGGGTGGCATTGATCGCGCTGTTGTTGCTCTTCGCGACCCGCTACCCCTGCGCTGCCCAGGAACCCGCGACTGCAACGCAACCTACGACCCGGGCGGTGGCCACCACGCAGGAGAACGTCAGCGACCTGATCAACCTCGTCGAGGACCCGAAGAACCCTCCGGAGGCCCGCCGCCGGGCCGCCCGGCTGCTCCTGATGCAGCCCTGGACCGAGACGCCGCCACGCCTCGCGGCCATCCTCAGCGGCCAGAACGTCGGCGCAAAGGTCGCGGTCGCCGCGGCCCTGACCGAATTGCCGCAAGTTCTCGACGCGGCCTACGTGGACCCGTTGCTCGGCCTGTTGGCGGACACCGACGCCGACGTGCGCGCGGCCGGCGCGCGGGCGCTGGCCGGATACCGGGATGGGGGGGTGGTTCCACGGCTACGCCGGCAGGCGCTCGACCCGGACTTGCCGCAACGGACACGCCTGGGTGCCATCACCGCATTGGGGTTGATGACCCAGCGGGCCGCCATCGACGGGCTCGCCGAGCCGCTCGGGGACCGCGACGCCCTGATCGCGGCCGCAGCGCTGACGGCGTTCCAGCAGGCGACCGCCCTGGATTTCAAGGACGATCCGGCAGAGGCCCAGAAGTGGTGGGAGACAACCCGTAGCCTGTCGGACGAAGAGTGGCAGCGGCTCCAGATCGAGCGGCTCGTGCAGCGGGACCGCGAGACGCGGGCGCGGCTGGACACGGTCGAGGCTCGGCTCGCCAAGGTGCTCGAGTCCAACTTCCAGCGCGCGCCGGATGCCGAACGCGGGGCCCTGCTCGCGGAGTACCTGGCGGACAGCTCGACGACGATCCGCCTGCTGGGTCTGAAGCTGACGCAGCGTCATCTGGACGAGGGCCGGGCTCCGGACACGCTCCCGAGCGAGTTGGTCGCCCGTATTCGCGACCTGATGAACAGCAACGAACCGCGTGAGCAGGCCGCCGCGGTGCAGACGGTGGCGCGTTTCCGCAACCCGCAGGACGCCGAGCAGTTTGTCGCCATGCTCTCGACGGCCCGGAACCGCGCGGTGCGTCTGGCCCTGATCAACGGCCTGGGCTACGTCGGGAACGGGGCGGCGGCCGAGGCGCTGCTGGGCGTCCTGGAGACGACAGATTCGGAGATGGCCACCGAAGCCGTGGCGGCGTTGGGGCGGCTGGCGGAACGGGGCGAGCTGCGCGGCGAGTCCCGCACGCGGGTCGTCCCGGCACTGGCCCGCGTTTTTGCCGAGGCGCCGCCGACACAGGTCGCGCTGCGCGAGCGCGTCCTGTGGGCGATGGGCAACGTGGCGGACGCGAGCTTCGGTCCCGCTTTCGCGGCCGCGCTCGACCGGTCCGAGGCCGTCGCCGTGCGGATGGTTGCGGTCCGGGGAATCGCCGGCTTGGGCGACCCGAAGCTGGCCGATGCCCTCATTCCCGCGGTGAGCGACCCCGACGCGACCGTGCGCAAGGCCGCGATCGAGACGCTGGCAACGCTTGGGTCCGGTGATCGGCACCTCCAGGCCCTGTGGACGCGTCTGGCCTCCCCGCCCGAGACCGACGAGGCGGTTCGGCAAGCGGCCTGGCGCGGCGCGCTGGCGTTGCTGGAGAAGCGTCCCCCGGCCGAGATCGAGGAGTGGATCGCACGCCTGCCCGGCGAGGGGCGCACGCACGCGCAACGCTCGCTCGACCTGCTCCAACGGCTGCTCAAGAACGCCGAGTCGTCGAACCCGCCCGACGCCGCACGCGTGGCCAGCTTGCATGCCCGGATCGCCGCCCAGTACGCCCAGCTCGATCAACCCAGCGATGCACTAAGCGAATACGGCAAGGCACTCGACACCGCTCGCGGCGAGCAGGAGACGGCCCAGCGGATCGCCCTGGACATGCTGCGCTACGCGCTGGTCAGTGAGCGGTACGATTCCACGGCGGCGCGAATTCTCGCCACCGTCAGCCCCGCGCTCAGCCCGATGGCCCTGTGGACCGCGGTGAAGGCCGAGATCGAGATGCGGCTGACCCCCGACGCCGTCGAGCGCGCCGCGGCCACGCTCGCCGCAGTCGAGCAGTACCCGCCGTGCGAGTGGCCGCCCGGCGTCGCCCAGGAGTTGTCGCAGTTGCGGGAGCGGATCGGCAAGCTGCGCGAGGCCGCCTCGAAGCCGGCCGCGGAGTCGCGGCCAACATCCGCGCCCACGACGCCGCGAAACGGGAAATCCCCGCACGACAAAGAGTAGCCCCCGCGTCCGTCCCGCGGCTATTTGGGCCGTGGCCCCAACTCGACCGGCGGCGCTTCCTGCTTGCCCGCTCGGACCCGGTACTGCTCCGCCCGCAGCAGGATGCCGACCAACTCGCCGCCGCTGATCAGGTGATTCTCGTCCCCGCCTTCAGCGACGTTGTGGAAGATGAGCTCGCGCCAGGCGTAGCGGCCGAGCCCGGTGAGATTCCAGTTTACGCCGGTGCGGATCTGGCATGCCCGGCAGACCAGGAAGCCGACGTCGGCGCGCGTGACGTACCGCTCAGCAGCGTAGTTCCAGCCGCCGCCGATGAGCTTCTCCGCCTTGAGCGTCTGGGTCAGCTCGTCGAACTCGCCGGAGAACGGCTCGCCTTTGGCCAGGACGTAGGTGGCCCGATAGGCCGCTTCGGCGGTCACGAACGGCTGATCGCTGATGTACTGCACCAGCTCGGCGTTCCCGGTGCGCGCCAGCGCGGGCTGGGTCGTCGCCTGTGGCGCCTGGCAGCCGACGAGCGCGAGAACCAGCAGCGCACCCAGCGCTTCAACGCCGAGGACACGAAGGCCAAAACAAGGTGTGCCTCTGCGTCTCTGTGCCGCTGTGGTCTGACTGGAGTGTACGCGCACGGCTAGAAGCTCCATGTGACGCCCGTGAGGAGGAAATGCCGCGTGTGCTGGTCTTGGTACGCGCTGCCGGGGCAGAAGGTGCCCCAGCGGATGGTCCAGGACAGGTCGGAGGACAAACGCCAGTTGATGAAGTAGTCCATTTCCCAGCCGACGTATCCGCTGTAGTTGTCCGCCGTCGGATCGCTGATCGCCGCCCGCGCCCGGTTCTTCGCGTACAGGAACCAGTTCGTGCCCAGTTCGAGTTGGCGGAAGAAGTCGTAGCGCTCCAGTGGCGTAAACGACCCGCCGACCTTCCAAACGTGGAGGTTGCTCACCGTCGGCGAGAGGGCGATCCCGGTGTCGCGGAACCCGAAGGCCGCGAAGCTCGTGTCCTTGCGGCCGTTGGCATTGCCGCCGTCGGCGTTCGTCGGGCTCCACTGCCGGTTCCCGTCGCCGCTGCCGAACATGTACTCGCCGACCACGCGCGGGTGCAGCGCCACGTCGAACAGCTTCTCGATGCCGATGTCCCAGCCCCAGGCGTCAATGTAGTCCTTCCGCAGAAACTGGCCGTCGCCGTAGTTATGCCCGGACTCCAGCACGCCCTCGACCCAGTAATTTAGATTGTGGGCCAGCGAGCCGTGCGACCCGAAGCCCAGATAGAAGCTGTCATAGCGGTAATTCTGGAATGCGTCCCTCGGCCGCTCCTTCGTGTGGTCGTCATTCCACACGGCGTAAACGAACGGCACGTGTCGTTGCAGCTTCTCGTAAGACACCTGCACGCCGTAGAAATCCCGGTCGCTATGGCTCTGGACCGGTGGGCTGCGGTCGATGGTGTTGGGGTAGTTCAGGATCGACTTGCCGAGCAGGCCCTGCACGCGAAAGTCATACAGCTTCGCGTCGAGCAGCACGGCCTGCATGGGCAGATCGAGCGCATAGCCGGTGCCGAACATGACCTCCTGCCGGCCGAGGCGCGCCTTGAGCTGCACGGGGTCGGACGGCTTGTTCAGACGAAAGGCCTTGCCCACGTCGATCTGGTACCACGCCTGCTCAAAGTCCGGTCCAAACCAGTCTTCCTGCCGGTCGACCTCATCGCCGGGGCGGAACCAGGTGTAGCGCAGGCGCATGCGGGCGAAAAGCTCATGGGCACCGTTGTCGATGCTCGCCCGCGTCCAAAGGGCCAGGCTCGGCCGCTGCCCGAAACGCGACCGCTGCTCCCCGTCGTCGTAATCGAACATGTAGTAGTCGATCCAGCCGCCCCACTGGAAGTCGAGCAGGGACTGCACCGGGGCCGTCTTCGCCTGCTCGGCATGGAGCTGGTCGTCCAGCAACCGCTGCTGAAGGAAGAAACGCTCTTCGGCGTCGCCGCGCTGTTGACCCTGCGCCCGGGGACCGCCGATTACGAGAGCCATCACCGCCGCAAACGCTATCTGGCTGACCCGCATGGCTTCGACTCGCTGCCGTCCGGCCGCGCTCCCGGCGCCCGGACCGCCTACCGCGCCTGTGCTCCTCGGGCTTCACCGCGCCGCGGATATGCTTGCCCGAGGTTCGCGGGTAGCATGGCCGGGAGTTCTGCCGCTGTCAACTCCGAGGGCCGCATGGGCCGCGAGCTGGAAGCCAAGTTCCGCGTCCCCGCGCTGGAGCCCGTCCGCCAGCGGCTGCGCGCCCGGGGCGCAAGACCCGCCGGCCCCGTCCTCGAAACCAGCCGCATCTTCGACACGCCCGATCGCCGGCTGCTGGGCGCCGATTGCGGGCTGCGCGTGCGGGAAGCCGTAGCCCTCGCGGCCGCGCCGGGTTCGCCGGCGTGCAGTGCGACGCTGACGTATAAGGGACCGCGCACGGCGCGCCAGCCGAAGGTCCGCGAAGAGCTAGAGACCGCCGTCGCCGACCCGGCGGAACTGGTGCGGATCCTCCAGCGCCTCGGCTTCCGCGAGGTCGTTTTCTACGAGAAGCGCCGGGAAACCTGGCGGCTCGGGCCGTGCGAAATCGCCCTGGACGAGCTGCCGCGCCTGGGGAACTGGGTCGAGATCGAGGGACCGGACGCCGCGGCGATCGAGCACGCCCGCACCGACCTCGGGCTGGCCGACACGCCGGTCAGCGCCGAAACCTACGTCGAGCTGGCCGCGGCCCAGGGCGAAGCCGACGCGGCTGGCTGCCGGCGACTCGTCTTTGGCACGGCGGGGGGGACGGTCTAGCCGCGACCGTACCGCACGGTGTAGCTCTCGCTCGTGCGCAGGAGCAGCGCTTGCCCCGCCACCGTCACGGAGATTTCCGCCTTCCGCTCCGGCCCGACAGTCAACACGACCTGTACGCGATCAATCGCCACGTTCACCACCACGCCGCGCAGCACGAGGTTGAACCGCAACGCGTTCCATTGCGCCGGCAGGCGTGGATTGATGCGTAGGCCCTGCTCTGATAGGCATATCCCGCCGAACCCGCACACCGCCGCCAGCCAGGCTCCGCCGCAAGCTGTTCCGTGCAGGCCGGCGTAGGTGTCCTTGCGGTCTGTGAGGCCCTCGTCGAGGTCTTCGCCGCACGTGATGATGAAGTTCTTGTACGCCTCGTCGAGGTCGCCGACCTCGGCTGCCATGATTGCGTTGATCGCGTAGCTCATCGACGAGACGTTCAGGCTCTTGGCCTTATAGAACTCCCAGTTTGCCTTCAGCACGTCGGCCGGGAACTCGTCGCGGAACAGCACGAGCGCCATCACCACGTCCGGCTGGTTGAGCGCCTGGTATGGGGCCACCGTCGCCCACCAGCGTTTTCGCTCGTCCAGCAGGTCGGCGGGCATCGGCTTCAGCCTGAAGAATCCCTCACACTGCTCGTACACTTTCGTTTCCGGGTCGAGAGGCGGCGTCAGCCGGTCCGCCACCTGCCGCCAGTGCTCCCGCTCGTCGGGTTTGAGCGCCAGCCGCCGAACGGTGGCGGCGTGGACCGCTGGATCGCGCTCGATGAGCTGCTCCAGCACTTGCGCCGCCCAACGCAGATTGTGCGCCGCCAGGTAGTTCGTGTAGAAGTTGTTCGTGCTCGCGCAGTGCCCCTCGTCCGGTCCGGCGACGTCGCGAATGTCGTACCGATCGCGTGCCGCATCGTAGACCGCCCGCGAAGCATAGAACCGCGCCGTCTCGACGAGGACGTCGATGCCGCGCTCGTACAGGTAGCGCTCGTCGCCGGTGGCCGCGCAGTATTGCATCAGGGCATGTGCCACGTCGGCATTGATATGGACGTTGGTGTGCACGAACCGCCACCACGGGCCGAGGCACTCCTCGCCGTGCGGCCCCGCCTGCCACGCGAGCTTGACGCCGTCATAACCGAGACTCCGCGCGATCTCGCGCCCCGGCCGCAAGCCGTCGTAGCGAAAGTCCAGGCACGTCCGCGCCAAGTCCGGCCGCGTGAATGTGTAGAACGGCACGATGTACAGGTCCGTGTCGTAGAACGTGTTGCCCTGGTAGTACTCGCCCGTCAGCAGCTTGACGGGGACGCTCAGGCGATCGCTGAAGCGCGGGGCCGCTTGTAAGAGGTGGAACAGGCAGAAGCGCAGGCCGAGCTGCGCCGGGTCGTCGCCCTCGATCTGCACGTCGCAGCGTTGCCACAACTCCGCCCACGCCGCCCGCTGCTCTTCCAGGGCTGCATCCCAACCTTGCTCGACCGCCGCGTCCAGCTCCGCGTCCAGGTCGGCGACGACGCGCTGCCGCAGGTCCTCCGAGCACGTCAGCGCGACGTAGCGTTCGAGCGTGATCGTCTCGCCGCGTCGGGCGGCCAATTGGAAGCGCGTGTAGATCGCATCATGCTCCGCGACGCCGGCCGGCGGCGGCAGGGCCGCGTCCGGCGCTCCGCGCCGAACGTTCACCACCCCCAGCCGCACCTCGTGCTTCCGCGCCGGCGTCCGCGCCACCATCCGACACCGCTCCGCCGGCTCCGCCCACAGCTCCGTCACCGCAAACTGCCGCGCGCCCGTCGTGTTCGAGCGCACGCGCCCGTCGATCCCCGAATGCACGCGGATCGGCGTGTCCTCGTGATCCACCGGCGTCAGCAGATAACGCATGAAGACGCGGTGCGGATGGACGAGCGACGCGAAGCGCTCCATCTCGATCCGCGTCGTGCGGCCCCACCCGTCGCGATACTCGAAGCTGTAGCGGTACACGCCGGTCGTCAAGTCGAGCACCTGGGCGAACGCGCTGATCCCGCCGCGTGAGATCGAGACCTCGCGCTCGTCCAGAAAGACCTGCACGAACAGCGGGCTGGGCAGGTTGGCGATGGCGGGGCTCTTGCCGGCCGTGTCGAAGTAGCGGGGATCCAGGTTCGCGCGGGGCGTGCCCGACGGGCGAATCAGCCCGAACATGTCCAGCTCGTCGTATACGCCGTTGATCAGCGTCACCGGCGCATCGCCATCGCGTTGCTCGGCCAGGTTACCTTTCAAGCCGAGGTAGCCATTCGAGATCGTGCACACGCTGTTCCACTGCCCGAGCGTGTGCGGCGTATGGGTCGTATTGACGACGCGCCAAGTGTCGAAGTCAGGCATCGGGTTGCTCCGCAGCGCCGAACGGCGATTGCCGATTGTACACTGCCGGCCGAGCACCGGCGGCGTCGCATTGACGGCTGCCGGCTGCGTGCGGTGCAATGTCGTGCATGGACGCCTTGGTCTGGTTTTTCTTTGAATCCGCCGCGGCACTTGGCAGCGTGGTTGGGTTGGCGCTGTTCGTGCTGCTGGTCTACTGGCGCCGTACGGGCCGCGTGCGCCCGCTGCTGATTGCGCTGGGCGTCGGTGCCTCCCTCCTGCTCATGCAGGCTCTGGTCGTGACGCAGCGCGAGCACGCCGTCCGGGTGCTCGACCGAATCCAGGCCGACCTGGTGCGATCGCGGAGCGACGCGCTGGCGGCCGCGCTCGCGCCCGATTTTGAGACCGACCAGCCCCGCGGCCCAGCGCTGAATCGCAAGGCCTTTCTGGACTACGTGCAGCGCTTCCAGCAGCGGCTGGCGGTGCGTTGGCTCGAACGCGCTGACCTGCGCATCCACGACAGCACGGG
>CAIWOY010000334.1 GCA_903914415.1 uncultured Phycisphaerales bacterium
CCCACGCCTCCATCTTCCGGTCGCCGATCTCGTGGGCCTCATCGATGGCCTTGCCGTAGAAGCTTAAGGCGAGCTCCCAGTCGCCCATCATGCCATGGCAGCGGCCCAGGTCGTAAAGCACGTCGCCCAGCAGCTCAGGCGCGACGCCTTCACGCTTCGCGGCCTCGCGCAGGCGCTCCAGTGCGTCGGCGTAGCGTTTTTGCTCCATCAATGCGCCGGCGGAGAACAGCAACTCAATGGGCTCGAGCTTGTCGAGCGGGGCCTTGAGGTTGATGCTCGCCGACACGTAAATCTGCACGAGGGCCGGCCAGGGTCCGCCCTGGTCGGCGAGGTGCTTGAGCTTGCCCAGCCCCGTTTCGCGCGTCCGCTGGGCCTGCTTCAGGGTCGCTGCGCGCGACGCACTGTCCCTTGCCTCCCGCCGGATCGCGTCGGCCTCGAGCAGGTAGCTGTAAGCGTCCCAGACGTGTGCCAGGTTGATGTAGAACCGCGCGGGGCGATCGGCGGCGCCCAGATTCTGAGCGTCCTTCTCAACCAGGGGCCGGAGCGTGGCGCGGGCATCGTCGAACTTCATCATTTTGAGCTGGCAGCGAGCCAGCTCGTACCGCACGCGGGCCGCGGTGACGGGCTCAGCGTCATCGGCCAAGGCGTACTTGAAGCTCCCGGTGGCGTCCTTGAACTTCTCCTGCTCGCGCTGCGCCATCGCCAGGGCCAGATAGCACGTATAGCGGAACGCCCCCGCCGGATTCAGATTGACGAGTTCCTGGAACCGGCGCTCGGCGGCGACGAAGAGCTCGCGCCTCTTTTGCTCGTCTTTGTTCTCGAGCACGCCGAGGTAATAGTCCGTCCAGCCGAGGTTGAGCTTCTGATCGAGGTTCGCATTCTGGAGTACGTCGTAGAGGCCGGCCGCCAATAAGTCCTCTTCCTGGGCCGTCAGGTCGTCCATCAGCGGCGCAAGCTCCCGCCCAGCCTTCTCGTACTGCGCGCGGGCCGTCTCGAATAGCTTGACCAGCCGGGCGCGATCGCCGCGCTGTCCCAGGCTGAGCTCGAAGTCGTTCAGGTCCGAGGCGATCGGCCCGGAGAGGATCATGCCGGCGTAGCTGACTCGACCGGCCGCCAGTCGCACCGCGCCCTTGGCCCCGCCGCGCTTGGCCGCCTCTTCGAGTGCCTCAATCCACCGGCGATATTTCTCGTCGGCCTTTTCGAAGGCCCGCTTGCGCTCGTCGTTGGCCTGAACGCGGCGGGCTTTGTTGGCGTACGCCTGCGCAAGGAGGCCCTGGTCCTCGATCGTCCCGCCGCGCAGCTTCGTCTCCAGCGCTTCGACCATCCCCTCGCGGACCATGCGTTGGATGTCGTCGGCGACCGGCTTGGACTCCTCCTGAGCCGCAGAAGCGAGCGGCATCATCGCGAGCAGAAGTAACGTTACCGGCCAAGTCCTCATGCTCTGTTTCTCGGCGTCCTTGGCGCTCTTGGCGTCTTGGCGGTCAGCTCCCCACGCTGCCGGCGCGGAAGCTGACCGCAAACTGCACGTTCTTGAAGCCGGCCCGCACCGCCGCGTCCATCGCGCTGACGACGAATTTCCAGCGCACGTCGGTTTCGGCACCGATGACGACCGGGTTGTCCGGGTCGGCTCCAGCTTGGCGGCGCTCGCGGAGGTACGCGTGCAGGCGCTGGAAATCGCCCTCCGGCAGCGCCGTGTCGAGCACGCGGATCGACGCCGACGCGCCGTGGTTCACGTCGCCCAGCGCGATGCGGATGAGCGGGTTGATCTGGACGGCCTGTCCGCCGCCGGGGCCGCTGCGCGGGTCCAGCTCGGTCTGGAGGATGCCCTGCTTGACGAGGTCCAGCGAGGTGCCGAGCAGGAAGAAGACCAGCAGCACCATGATCACGTCGACCATCGGTGCCAGGTTGGGGACCGTCTCGGCGGCGGGCTCCAGCGGCCGCTTCATCCCCGTCCCTCCGCCTCGGTGCCCTCGTTGACGCTGAAGACGATGTCGCGGATCTGGGCGAGGCCGCACCCCCGCAGCACGTGCTCGACGTGCTTGTACAGCACCATGCGGTCGGCGCGGATCACGCAGCGCAGCTTCTGGTTCTCGCGGGCGGCCCGCACCGCGCGGTTCTGAAGCAATGTCTCGACCTCGCTGGGCAACAGCACGCGTTCGACGATCTGCCGGCCGTCCCAGTCGACCACCACGTACTCCGCCGACTCGTCGCTGTCCTTCGCTTTGCGCACGGTGATGGTGACCCGCTGGCCGAGATCGCTCTGCTCGACCTGCTTGCCCGCCACCGCCCACGGCAAATCGACCGGGTAACGCTCGGCGGCAACCATCTTGCTGGCGAGCAGGAAGAAGATGATCAGGCACATCATCACGTCCACCATGGGGGCGAGATTGAGCGTCATGCTCACGGGCTTAGGAGGACGCTTCAGCATTGCGTCACCGACCCTCGGTGGGCGCGACACGCGCTGGCGGCACTGGCGCCGCGGCGGCCGGTGGGCGGGTCGCCGTCGGGGCTGGGCGGAAGTACTCCAGCAGATCGAGGACTTCGACCGTCGCCGCGACCGTGAGCGAGTCGATGCGGTTGCGGCAGAGGCCGAAGAACCCGATGCCGACGATCGCCAGCGACAATCCGAGCAGCGTGTTCACGAGGGCCTGGCTGATGCCGCCCGCCAGGTCGCCGGCACCGGCCTGTCCTCCGCCGGCGCCGAGGGCCCCAAACGCCCGGATCATGCCCCACACCGTGCCCAGCAGGCCGAGCAGCGGACCGAGGTTGCCGATGATGTTCAGGAACTCCGCCCGGCGGAACATCCGTCCGCTGAGCTCGCCGGATTTCTCCATGGCGGCCTCGTGCATCGCGTCGAACCCGTGCCGCGCGTGCGACAAGGCCGCCGTCATGGTCTGGGCGAAGAACGTCCGGCTTTGTCGCAGCCCGTCCATGCACTCGCGGAAGCTGCGGTTCTCGATGTGCTCCTTGGCGCGGCGGACCTGCTCCGGCGGGGCGATGCCCGCCCGGCGCACGCGCAGGAAGTGCTCAACGATCAGTGCGATCACGACGATCGAGCCCGCGAAGATGAAGTACGAGGGCACCTCGATCCCCTCGCGGATGATCTTCAGCAGCGGCTGCCGCTCACCGCCTGGCACCTGGGCCAGGGCCGGCACGGCCCCGAGCAACAGCCACGTTCCCGCCAACGCCGTCCGTTTCAAGCTCTCGCTGTGCATGGGCTCTCCCGCAGGTCCTTGCCGTTCGGCGACGCGCTAGCGCTTCAGGTCCTTTCCTGTGACGATCTGCAGCTTCCCGCCGTTGGCCTCCGCGATTTTCTGGAGTCGTCGGCTGCCTTCGGTGTCGCGCGGCAGCCCGCTGGTGTCTTGCAGCAGAATGTCGTCGAAGACAATGCAGTGGATCTTGGCCCGCTGCTTGCGATTGGCCCGCTCGATCTCGCCGACGATAGCGTCGTCGAAGTAGCCGTCCGAGTGGAAGAAGACCGCATCCGGGTGCAGCG
>CAIWOY010000335.1 GCA_903914415.1 uncultured Phycisphaerales bacterium
CACGAGTATCAGGCGGAGATGATCGGCTCGAACGCCTCGGCGGGTGTCCGGGTCGGCTACTGCACGGTGCAGCTATGACACAACGAGTCCTCGCGACGATCCTGCTCTGCCTGCTTCCGGCGCTGGCGTCCGCGCAACGGACGATGGAGGCGGACAAGTTCAAACTCCTGACCGGCCCCTGCACGACGTCCTCTGGCGCGAGCGGCCCGGAGAGCGTTGTCACCGGCAAGGTCTGCGATGAGTTCGTGAAGACCGACGGCACGCGGTGGATCAAGACGAGTGGCACCGGTACCACGGGTTGGCTGCAGCTCGCCGCCGGCGCCTTCGTGAGTCTCCAGGCCTCGACACCCGGCACCGCGCAGACCGGACACCTCAACATCAGCGGGACGGGGATCTTCGGCGGCACCGTACTGGCCTCTGGCACGGGCGGGTTCGCTAGTTCGACGTACGTATCGAATGCCCGAAACCCCATCTGGAGGTTCGGGAACTCCGACGCCAGCGGCCTCAGCTACTTCCAGGGCACAGCGGGCTTGAAGGGCACGTCGGTCGATACCATCAGCCTGCACTTCGGCACGGCGACGGCGGCTGGGTCGCCATTCCGATTCGAGCAAGACGGCACGTTCACGATGGATGGCAACGCCGGCTTCGGGACGACAGCGCCGACCACGTTCAAGGTCCAGGTCGCTGGCGACGTCGGCCCGAACGTGGGCTACTCCGGCAATCTCGGCCTCCTCACGAAGAAGTGGTTGACGCTGCACGCGGCCGAGTTGTGGGTCGAGACGCTGGTCGCGCAGGACACGATTGCGACCATCGGCGGGCGGATTCTCGTCGGGCCGACGACGACGCTCGTGGCGGACCTGGCCGCTGCGGCGACCACGATCCACGTGAAACATAACCAGCTGGCCAGCGGGAACCGTGTCTATCTCGAGGCGAATGGCGCCGTGGAGTTCCTGTCGATTGACTCAGCGCCGGGCGGCAGTGCGGGCAACTACACGTACACCGTGACGCGCAATCTCGACGGCAGCGGGGCGAATGATTGGTCAGCCGGGGATGCCGTCTTCAACACGAGCGCGAGTTTCATTGATTTGTACTCCGTGCGGGGCGTGAAGTCAGCGTCGGAGTACGGCCCGACGATTGTCGGCAACGTCCGCAACTCCGCCACGTACAACGACTGGTCGCCCCGCTGGGCCATCGGCAACATGCGGAACCTCTACGGCTACGGGTCGAACAACGTGTACGGCGTCGGCCTCGGAGACTGGACGAAATCGTGGGTCACCCTGGACGACACGAACGGGCTGCGGATCGGCAACGCGGGCAACGTGAAGATGTCGATCACGACGGCGGGAGTGGCTACGTTTGTTGGCGACGGGAACGGCGTCACAAATATCAACGGCGGAAACATCCAGACCGGTACGATTACGGCCGACAAGATTACCGTCGGCTACGGCTCGAACATGCTGACCAACGTGGAGTTCAGGCGCGACTTCAGCGAGAGTGCCGGTAATACGGCAGCATGGGCGGACGGAGATGCCAGCGATGGCCTGACGTGGACGAACTGGGGTGTGGCTTACGCCGCATATACGCCCACCGGATCAGGCGTGGGCTGGCGCAGCGACGGAGGCACTTCAGGATCTGGGGCTAAGCACGCCACGTATTATGGACAGATTGCGGTGCAAGCAGGTACCACTATTCAGTTTTCTGCGTATCTCGGGTGCCACCGTACTCACGGTTTCGTCGCGGTGGGGTTCTACGACGCAGGTGGCAGCGGGTGGACAGGATTTACCGACGGCACGACCGTGACAGACGCAACGCCAGGCGGGACATCCCTCGCAAGCTTTGGCCGCTCCGTCGTCACCGTGGTGGTCCCCACGGGTAAGACGCAAATGTTGCTGGCGCTGTACACGACTGGGATCGACCAAAGCAACCCGTACCTCTTTTTCACGCACCTGATGCTGACCGAGGTGCCGACCGGGACGACGGCGACGGTGCCGTGGGCACCCGGAGGGGTGACGCTCATTACGGCGGGCAACATTCAGACCGGCACGATCACGGCGAACGAAATTTCCGCCACGGCCATCGATGCGATGACCATCACGGGCGCGACGATCCGCACGGCGTCGAGCGCGTCGCGGGTGCAGATGGACACCACCGGCATCTGGGCGAACGTGGGTACTGGGCCCGAGAATACGCGGTCCTTTCGGTTCGTGTCATCCGGCCTCTCCGGGAGCACCTACGGGCTTTATGCCTTCGATTCCGGAGTAGGCACTCGTACTGTCGAGGTGTTGAACACGGCCACATCCACAGGCACAGTCAATGCGAGTTTGCAAGCGAAAGCCAGTGATGCAAGTGAAGCCGAATGGACGGTATCAGCCGGAACCGGGGCCGCTCCCTATATCACTGGCCAGGGTGACATCTTGACTTATGGCAAGGTGTGGATTCGCAACGGAGTGAGTTTCGGCACTGGCAGCGGGTTGCGCGTCGATGACTTGGTCGGAATCGGAAGGGACTCAGTGTCCGGATTCAGGGTGGCCATCTCCGGCGTGGGCACCACTTCAAGCACCTACGCCTTCCACGTGACCAATAGCAGCGCTGGTACGTCGCTGTTCTACCTTCGGGACGACGGCTATTCCTGGGTCAATTCGGCGTGGAACGTCGGGTCGGACCGGGCGCTGAAGCAGAACATTGAGTACTTCTCCGCCGGTCTGGATGTCATCAACGCCCTGAAACCCGCGGTCTTCGACTACATCGGAGCCATCGACCCTGACGTGGTGAAGAATCCGACCAGGTCGCGGTCTGCCGGTCTGGTCAAACAGCGGGGATTCATCGCGCAGGACGTGCAGGCCGTCGTCCCTGACCTTGTATCGGTCATCGACCCCGCCACGGGGATGCTCGGATACCAACCGACCGCGATCATTCCGTATCTGACGGCCGCGATTCAAGAGCTGGACGCCCGACTGAAGTCCGCAGAGAAGCGGCTCGAGGAGATCAAGTGACCCGTGCCCTCAGTGTGACGCTCGCCTACGTCGTCGCGCTCGTGCTGGCCGTGGCCCTTGTGCTGGGGCTGGCCGCGCACGCGCAGGGACAGACGACGGCTGCGCCAGCGTTGAACGAGTTGACCGCGACGAAGCTCGAGAACGTCTACCTGCGGCTCGCGGCCATTCAGCGCCAGCAGCAGGATGCCGTCGCGGATCTGATGCGGCTGGTGGCGCAGGTCGAGACGGACCATCCGGGTTGGACGTGGGACGTGCAAGCGCAGAAAGTCGTGGCTAAACCCCCTGCGAAGCCGCCGGAGAAGAAATGATTGCGACCTTCGAATTCGGCGACGGCTGCTTCCCCGATGTGGGCGTGAAGCCTGACGGCCGCTGGCTGCTCGCGTACCGAGAGGGTGACCCGAGACAGCCGGGGCAACTGCTCGTCAGGATGGAGGGCGAAGGCTCGCCGATCTACGCGGCGGCGGTCGGACCGGGCCCGGCGTTTCCGAGGATCTACTGGCCCTGGCTGGCCTACGTGCGAGACGGGGCGGGCGGTCTGGTGCATCTCATTACCGGGGCGACGGTGGACCTTGGGCCGCTCTACGGCAACGACCCGCTGGCGCTGTCGTCACGCTGGTGCGCGTTTCAGGCGAGCGCGTCGGCCATCTGGCTCCGAGACCTGCGGGATGGCGGCGGGCCGATACTCGGCCTCTCGCCCCGCCCGACTGGAATCCTGTCAGTCAGTGAGGGCGGCGTCGTCGTGCGCGTGGACGACGTGCGGACCTCTCAGGCAGGGATGCTCAACCCGCGCACGGCCGGGAACTTGACCGTGGGCGAGTGCGATCCGCCCGCCGCCCTCTGTCGGCTCCAGGATGGCCACACGCTGCGCCTATGGCCCGGCCTAGACTCGTTCGTGCCGCATTGCGCGACAGACGGCACGCGCTATTTCGTCGCCACCTGGGGCAGCCAGAGAGTCAGGCTGGCCATCGTGACGGCGGAGGACTTCGCGGCGCCGGTGACCACGCCGGTCCTGGCCGACCCGAACCTGACGATCGACATGCTGCCATTCTTCGTGGGCGGGGAGTGGCCGCACACGTCGAAGCTGGGCGACTCGAGCGGCACACTCGACCTCATCGTGAACGAGGCCGGGAAGCCGAAAACGCTTCAGTTCGTGAAATGGCAGAACCCGGCGTGTCTCGAGGTCTACCGCTACGACGACACCACGGTGTACCACCATCAGGACTCGACCGACCCGGCATCCGAAGGCGGCGCGGCACCGTATCACTTCACTGAGGGACGGTGGGTATCGCGCCTGACGAGAGTCGGTGACGTGATCGACTGCCCCGCCAACCATCTTCAGCGGTTCCGCGGCGGCGTGATCGTGCAGGATGCGCCAGTCGCCTACCGCGTGACCGTGGATCGGCACTACTCGGCCTTCGACTGCGGTGGGGATGTGGGCGTGCGCGAAGTCGTGGTCCTGAAGTACGACCCCACCATGGGCAATCCGGGTCACGGCTGTTACGAGTATCAGTGGTTTGCGGCGGGCTGGGGATGGTGGAAGTGGCAGGCGTTCCGGGCGTCCGATGACACGCTGGCCGAGGAAGCGATCATGAACCTGCGCGGGGGCACTCGCGTCACGCCCGCGCCGCTCATGGTGCCGTTGCCGGGAGAGACGCCCATGCCCTCAGCCGTCATCGCGCCTGGTATCACCGTCGATAGTTTCGGTCGCACGCTCACGCCGTCTAGCGCCTGGTCGCTCCAGTTCCATGACAGGAATGGATCGGGCTTCATCAGCGTCGAGGTGAAGATCGAGAAACAGAGGCTCGTCATCCACGCGACGAACGCGGCCGGGCAGGACACGACCGGGGCCGTGCGCATCGTGACGGTACAACCGTAGGTATAGGTTCCCCAGGCAAGCGGATCGCCGCGACCGAGGACAGCACACATGGCAGACGACTACATCACCGAGGGCGAGTTCGGGCGGACGATGACGCTGCTCGAAGAACTGCGCGATGGGCTGCATACGCGGATTGAGGCGCTGTCCGCGCAGCTCGACAAAGGCGTCACGGGGATCACGACGCGGCAGGACACGGCGAATGGACGCACGACGAAGAACGAAGCGTCTGTGGTAGCGGTCGCTGAGCAGATCGATGCGATCGCCGACCAGGTGACCGCGGTGCAGGCCACGGTGATGAAGATCGACAAGGAAGGCTGTCAGCGGGGCGCGTTACACACGCGGATGATCACCGCCATGGCTTCGGCAGGCGTGGTGCCGGACACGGGCGAGCTGCTCGATGTCCCGACGGGGGCGCCGTGGACGCGGCGGAAGACGGGCGCGGCCATGGTCGGGGCGGGCGTCGGCGGGTCCATCGTCACGGCCCTCGCGCCACACGTCGGTCCGCTGCTGCATTGGGTGGCCACGCTGTTCGAGCGGGGAGTGCGATGACCGACCTCGAAGTCCGCGCGGCGCTGACCGAGCGACAGGCGTTCGGCCTGACCCTCTACGGCGAGGCGAGAGGCGAGGACGAAGCCGGTCGGCGCGCCGTCGCCTCGGTGATCGTCAACCGGCGCGCGACGGGCCGATGGGGCAAGACGTTCCGCAGCGTGTGCCTGTGGCCGGCGCAGTTCTCGTGCTGGCTGGTGATCGGCGGGGCGGCGAACTACGCGTGTGTGATGAGCGCGGCGCGCGCCCTGGTCGGCCCGGACCCGCACATCCTACCGGCGAGTCTGACGGCGTGTTTGGCGCTTGCGGATCGGGCGATGGCGGGGAAGATCGAGGACACGACGGGAGGCGCGCAGTTCTATATGACATCAGAGTTGTACCGAAACGCTCCTCCCTTTTGGGCCTTGAAATGCGAGATGACCGTGGAGATCGGTAGGCACATATTCCTTCGGCCGCCTACCAATACCCCGGCCCGGTGAAGGCGCGAGCGAAGATTGGCTGGGTTCTGACCATGCTGAATAGTGACATCAATCAGGGCGGATCGGCGTCTCCTTCACTGGCTGTTCTTCTGGATAGGAGCATGAATATGGCAACGAAATCGGATCGGCTGACGGCGGCTCTGCTGGCGTGCGGCGCGGCCACCCAGGATGAAATTGATACCGGACAGTGGGCCGGCGGGGTCTGCCCGTACACGATCCGCACCACGCCAGACGGCGGGCGTCGGATCGACATCGACAAGGGGGATACGCTCCTGCGGGCCACCGGAGCCACGCTGGAGGAGGCCATCGCCAAACTCGAAGCAAAGGTGGGGGTGTAGCGTGGCGCACAACATCAACGACATAGGCGGAGGCGTGGCCCCTGGCGGACGGTGCGACGGTCGGGTCATCCGCGACCTGGGCGAGTTGAAGCGCGCCTCGTTCGGGTGGCGACTGCGGCAGGCGTGGAAGGCCCGGAAGGATCTGCCCATGCGGGCGGCCCAGTCGGTGCTGGGCCGAGTGGGCGGCGTGGTGCAGCTCCAGTCCGAGCTGCGCGGCGTGGTGTACCGGGTGGACTGGTCGCGCCTCGCCCCGTGGCAGGTGCTGAAGCTCCAGGACCTGATGCGGACCGCCCGCACCGGCCTGGAGGCGATGGAGTTCGGGGCGCACTTCGGTGGCCACGGCATCGACTGCGGCGTGCTGTCTCGACGGTACGTCACCGACACGGGCGTGGGCTACATCGTCGACGCGTTCCAGAACAGCGTCGAGATGGAGACGATGAAGTACCACGGCCTGGGCACCAGCTCCACGGCCGAGAACCAGAGCCAGACCGGCCCCATCACTGAAATCACCACCACGCACTACACCGGCAGCGTGCGGCCGACGGGCTCGACCGAGGAAGGCGCGTCAGCCAACATCTACAAGACCATCGGCACGCACACCCACCTGACTGCCGGGGACACCGTGACGGAGCACTGCGTGATGTCGTCGGCCACGCCGGCGGCGGGCGTGTGCCTGGATCGGTCGGTGTTCACGGGCGTGGCGCTGGCGGTGGCCGACAGTTTTGTCACCACGTACCAGCTCACATTGTCGGCTGGCGGTTGATGACTTCCTGCGCCATAATGAGCGCAGGGGGTTAGCCAGATGGGCACGACTGTATACACGCTCGACGTGGAGGGGTACGCGCCCGAGATCGTCGCGCTCACCAGGCCGTTGCTGGCTAGGTGGGTGGACAAGATCGGGGCGACCCTCCACGTCATTGCGGATCGCCGATTCCCCGATTGGCCCCCGGTGTACGAGAAGCTCCAGATCCACGACCTCGCCCGTCGGCGCGGTGATGACTGGTCCATCTTCATCGACGCAGACGCCCTGGTACATCCGGACTTCTTTGACCCGACCAACCACATTCCGCGCGACACCGTGGCGCACAACGGGTGCGACATGGCCGGGATGCGGTGGCGGTACGACGAGTACTTCAAGCGCGACGGTAGAAACATCGGCTCGTGCAACTGGTTCGCGGTCGCGTCCAGTTGGTGCCGGGACTTGTGGCGCCCCCTGGACGACCTGACCTTTGCGGAAGCCGTCGAGCGTATCTACCCGGTCCAGGTCGAGCTGCACTCCATCATCACCCGCGATCACCTGATCGATGACTACACCCTGTCGCGGAACATCGCCCGGTTCGGGCTGAAGTTCAAGACCGTCCTCCAGATCATCAAGGAGACGGGCTTCAGCGACGACACTGGATTCCTGTGGCACCAGTACATGCTCACCCCGGCTCAGAAGGTCGAGGAGATGCACAAGATTCTGGACGCGTGGAAGGTGTAGGCCATGAGCGTCGTCACCTTCAACTCCACCGCCAATACGTCGTGGACCGTCCCGGCCAACGTGACGGCGGGGACCATTGAGATCTGGGGTGGGGGAGGCGGTGGGGGAGGCGGCAACGGGAACGTGGTCGGAGGCGGGGGTGGCGGGGGAGGTGGCGGCGCGTACTGCCGGATCGCCGTGACCGGACTGGTCCCTGGCAACTCGCACGTCCTATCCATCGGGGCGGCCGGAGCGGGCGGTCCTGCCGGAAACAACAACGGGACGGCCGGGGGCGCGACCACCTTCTCGAACAACGCGAGCGGCAATACCGGCACCATCGTCAGCGCGAACGGTGGCGGGCTCGGTATCTGGTACACGCCGGGGGGCAACGGCGCCGGGGGCGTCGCGAACGGAAGCGGCGGCGGCATCACTAGCTACGCTGGTGGGCGAGGCAACAACCAGAATGGCGCAAACGGCGGGGGTGGCGGAGGCGCGTCGGGCGGGAACGCGAATGCCGGGGCCAACTCCACGAGCATCACCCAAGGTGTCGGCTCGAACGGGGGCGGGTCGGGCGGCAACGGCGGACTGAGGAACGCCGCCGGCAACGTCGCGTTGGTTCCTGGTGGTGGCGGCGGCGGTGCGGGCCGATCGAATGGGACCGCTCGGGCGGGCGGCGCCGGGTTCAATGGTCAGGTCAAGATCACCTACACCGCCGCGTACACGGCCAGTCTGTCGGGCGGCATGACGCCGGGTGGGAATATCGGCGGGACGCGCTCGAAGCCACAAGCGGTCAGTGGCGCGATGACGCCCTCAGGGGCCGTGGGTAAGGCGGCGCAGAAGGCGGCGTCAGGCGGGGCTACTCCCATCGGCGCCCTCACCACCCAGAAGACGGCAGGAGGCGGCGGCGGTGCTATGTCCCTCGATGGGGGGATGACGCCCGCTGGTGCGCTGGTCCGTGCCCTTTCTCGTGCCCTAGCTGGCGATCTGACCTCCCTCGTCGGATCCCTGGCCAAGCGCACCGGCAGATTGCTCTCGGGCACGATGACTCCGACTGGCGATGTAGTCATACGTACCGGTCGAGGACTCGCCGGAACTATCGCGCCGACTGGCTTAGTCTCCCGCGTGCTGTCGCGCATCCTCTCCGGCACCGTGACCTCGGCTGGCGCCGCAGTGAAGCAGCTCGCTCGCACGCTCTCAGGGTCTGTCTCTTCTATCGCTGGCGCCCTGTCG
>CAIWOY010000336.1 GCA_903914415.1 uncultured Phycisphaerales bacterium
CCGGACGCAATAGTGCGGAACCCCCAGCCGACGCTCGTTGCGCAGCCACGTGCGGAGCACCGCGACGGCTGCATTTTGCTCCTGTTTGGTCACGATGAATGATGTTACGGATGAACCGGCACACGCACAAGTCGGCCGGCGTTGCACCAGCGCTGACGAACCAAGTGGCGTGGTCCGAGGCCAGCGGTGGTCGCGGAGACGTGGTAGGCAGGTGGGCGCAGGATACCGGGGCTGAGACGGGTGACTCAGCGGGGCGGGGGCGAACGGGCGGGTTCTCTCCGGGTACGACGACCGCGGGCAGAAGGGTCAGGAACTGTTGAGCCGGATCGGCATGGCCCGGCCCGCGTGCGGGTCGAGGGCCTCCGCGGGGATCAGGTGGTTGCGGAGACTCTCGGCCAGGCGCTGGGCCAGGTGGCGGAAGCTGCCGCACAGGCGCCGCGCCGCTTGGCCCAGGAGATTTCCGCGTTCGAGCAGTTGCAGGCTGAGATGGGCGCTCTGCAACAAGAGGTACCAGTTCTGGATCGGACCGGGCCGGGTGCTGTAGGCATGCTCCAGAGCGAACCCGTCGTTCTTGTGGATGTTGAAGCCTTCATTCTCAATCTTCCAGCGGCAGCGCCCGCCGCGGTTGGCCAGGGCCGCCACGTCGGCGTTGCAGCGCCCCCGACTCCGCGTTATGCTGCGCGTGCGTTGGCCAGCGGCGCCTGCCGAAGCCCCTTCGCTGGTGGGAGTGCGACCCATGCAGCCAAGCCACTCCAGCCCGGGCACGCCCGATCGCGGGCTGAACCTCCCGATTCAGCCACGGCGGCCCAAACTGCTTGCCCAGCTTCGTCAAGCGTTATGCCCCCGGCACTACAGCCGCCGGGACGAATCGCTGGTTCAAAAGGCCGTGAGAGACGGGTCCGTGACACTTTCGGCGGGGAACGTAGCGTCCGGCCTCCGTGCCGGACGTAGAAGGCCAGCTGCCCAACGATATGACGTGCGGCGTTCCACCGCCGACACGGGGGTCGGCCGTTACGTTTCCCACGGCCGCCTAACGTGTCACGGACCGGTGCCAGACGCGGTTGCGAAGGCTGGCCTGACCAAGTGGGGCGGGCCTCCGTGCCCGCCAGAGCCGGCGGGGACGCCGGCCCCACTGATTCTCTCTCAAACTCGGAGTCGCCAGTCCGGTTGACGGGCTTTGAGGCAATCGAGGAGGTTATTATGCCGATCCGCACAAGACGCCGTGCTAAACCGTTGGATAGAGCGCAACCAACGCAAGATAAACGGCTTGGCGCAACTCTGGCAGCCGTTCCAACGGCGTGTTATACGGGCAGGAACACGAAACCCCGCATCTTATGCGGGTCAATCTAATTATTGTTAGCGGGCGGAGCCGCATGCACGCTGGGGGCGGAGAGAGGCGATGACCGTTGAAGAGGAACAGCGTAGTAAACGCGTGACGGACTTCTTGGTCCTGTGCATGTCGAGGATGCACTCGTATCACGACCACAAGGAGACGATGGCCCACGCTGCCATGCTGGTAACCCTCGCCCTAGCGGCTGCGGTGCTGAGTACCACGCCTTGGCCGCCTCAGTGGGTCCCCGCGTTCCCTATCCCGAGCAAGGCCGTCGCGTTCGTCGGAGTCGCGGCGCTCTGGCTTTTCATTCACATCTACATGCGCTGGCAACTCCGGAATCGGAGGGTGGCGGCCGTCTACGTTGCAGCCCTTCTGAAGGTTCTCCGAGCCTGGGCGACATCTCCACCCACGGCTGATCAGCTCAAACCGTGGGACCAGTCCCCTACTCCCGTGGCCAGAATTCACGTCGTCCTCGATTTCCTCATCCCCTGGAAGGGGTCGAACGTGACCACGGACGAGGGAATCAAGGGTTATCCGACCGCTCTGGTCAAGGAGCTTCTACGGGCCACCACCGGTGCCACCAAGGGCGAGGCTATCGTCACGTACGGAAGCCTCCTTCTCGGGCTGCTCCTCGTAGTGAGGGCGCTCTCATGACTTGGTGCGCTCTCCAATGGCATCTACTTGGCCCCCCGTTAACAGCAGGCCGGAGCGGACCGGCTTGCGCCGGCCGCTCAGCCTGATCGTTCGGCCCCTGTCGCGCGCGGTGCGGAGCGAGACAGCTATGCCCGGCGCGGATTGAAGAATATGCCGACGCAAACAGCCGTCGGCATGGCACCCGGCCTCAGTCGGAATTGGAGAAACAGAACATGACAACCCAGACCCATCACATTGTGTGTTCGATCCTCTGCGTCGTTGCCTTCGCACTGACAGGGTGCAGCAAAAACACACCCCAGGCACCACCAAAGGATCAGGTGCAAGACGCACTACGCGCTAGTTTGCCCCCGTTTCTTTCGCTCGATAGTATTGAGTTGGAGCCGGTACCTACTGGCCCTGAAGCAGTAAAGGTCAACTTCAAGGCCATAGTCACTCCCAAAGAGGACTTGTATCAGGTGGAGCGCGAGGTGGAAGGCACGCCAACAGTGACCTTGCTCACGGTAGTTCAGGCCGCAGGAACCAAGGTGTCTCTTTACGGTTCCGTTGAGGCTCACCGCACAATGGACCAATGGACGTTGGAATCACCACAGATTCAGGTCGGGCGGGAGCAATTCGGAGCGCCCCGGGGAGCCTTCGACGCGCAATCCTACGTCACCGGCACCAACGAGGCAAACGCGGCCCTCAAGCAGCAGGCTGCAAACGCGGAGCTTCAAGAGCGGGCCAGAAAGGCCGGTCTGGAACAGCGAGAACGCGAGCGAAAAGCGTTACTAGAGCAGCAGGCACGCGAGGAACAAACGCGGAAGGAGCGAGAGGAGCAAGCGAGAATAGCGCTTGAAGAACAACGAAAGAAGGAAGAAGAACAACGAAAGAGAGAAGACGAACAACGACAGCAGGAAGAGGCAGCGGCCCGACAGGAACTTATCCTGGCGACCCGTCCAGGCACACGTTACAGCGGCACAATCACCTATGGGGACGAGCGTAGTCGTCTTCGTTTGGTCTTTACCGAGCAGAAGGATTTTGTGATTTATGCAGAAGCAAGCGAGCCCGGCAACACCAAACATAAACGAATCTTCGCGCAAGTTCTTGGTGAAGAACTGCTTTTCAACCAAATACGCGAAAGAGACGGTTCTATTTACCCTATCGTGATGCGCCCCCTCGGAGGAGAAAATACAGGGCTATGGCTTGCAAGTACTTTTGGTGGCTTCTACGGGCATACATATCCACTGAAGCTCCGGCTGACCGATACCGGGTTGGAGGGCGAATCAGAAAAGCCAGCAGGCGGAAAATACACAATTCGCCTGCAGCGTGAGGGTAAAATAGGGCCGCATGAGGGTAAGAAATCGACGACGACGAAGGGGGATGCCCCATCCCCGATTCCGCCCGACCGGCCGAGGCGGCCGTAGAGTCCCGTGATTTGCAGGGGGATGCCCCATCCCGGATTCCGCCCGACCCGCCTTGACGGCGGTCGCTTCGTCTGGCGGGCCGGTGGGCGGAAAAGGTGTCAGGATGATTTTATCAGCCCACCATCCTGCGGACAGACGGATTTGGTGGGCGGTGCCCACCCTACGAGTTACTGGTAGGCCGCCTGCGGGTCGAGCGAGATGACCTCCTCGCGGAGCTGCTCGTCCAGAGACTTGGTCCGCTGGCGGTTGTATTCCCGCAGCAGCCGGACGAACCGGTCGAGGTCGTCGCTGCGACGAAGCGGCTCGATCCGACACGGCACGCAATTCAGGCCGGCGAGAAGGGCGGCCACGTACCGGCGGTGCCCGCTGAGAATCCATCCATCGCGCGTGACCACGATGGGTTCCCTGACGCCAAACTCCGCGACGCTCTCGGCCAGGGCCACGATCTCGGGGTCGTCGGGGTCAATCGCCCTGTAGAGCCGGTCGTTCTCCGGCGACGGCCGGATCGCCTCCACCGGCAGGTCCTGAACCGCAGCCGGCAACCCCCAAACTCCCCCGCTAACCCCTGGCTCAACCCGACCCGGCCGCCCGCTAGCTGCTACCGCAAAGGTGCGACAAATATTGGTTCGTCAGAGCTGGCGTTGCAGCGCCGCGCGCACGCCCGTAGATTGACGATTCCACGCCGCGGCCCGCCGGCGGGTCGCGGCACAGGAGCCGCTTTCATGGAACGTCCGCCGCTCAAGCCGTTTTCGCTCACGATCTTCTACCCGTGCTACAACGAGGAGGCCAACGTCGAGCGGGTGACGCGCGCGGCCGTGGAGGTCGGACGCCAGATCACCGCCGACCTCGAAGTCCTGATCGTGAACGACGGCAGCCGCGACCGGACGGAGGAGATTGCAGACCGGCTGGCCGCCGAGATTCCCGAGGTACGAGCCGTGCACAACAAGCCGAACCGGGGCTACGGCGGGGCGCTGATTCGCGGGTTTCGCGAAGCGACGAAGAACTGGATCTTCTACACGGACGGCGACGGGCAGTTCGATTTCAAGGAGCTGCCGGGCCTGCTCCCGCTCCTGGAGACGCACGACGTGATTTCGTGCTACCGGCTGGACCGGCAGGACTCGTTCATGCGGAAGGCGAACGCGTTTGCGTGGTCGACGTTGGTGAACCTGCTGTTCGGCCTCGGGCTGAAGGACATCGACTGCGCGTTCAAGGTCTATCCGCGGACGTTCATCGAGGCGATCGAGCTGCACAGCCAGGGGGCGTTGATCGACACGGAGATGCTGGCCAAGGCCCGCAACCTGGGGCTGCGGATCGCGCAGGTCGGCGTACACCATTATCCGCGCATCGCCGGCAGCCAGACGGGGGCCAATCTGAAGGTCATCCTGCGGGCGTTCAAGGAGCTGTTCAAGCTCCATCGGCAGATCAAGGAGGAGGGGCGCGCGAAGGCGTGAGCGCGGCGCTAATGTAGTGTCTCATTGAAACTGCGCCGTATGGGAGCCGCGACATTTATGTCGCGCGGTGGTCCCGCGCGGCCTGAAGGCCGCGGCTCAGCCCGTGATACGATCGGTTTTTTCCGAGACACCACGCTAGAAGCCTGCCGCCAGGTCTGTGCGATACTGCGCGCCATCGAAGTGGATTCGCTGCACCACGTCGTAGGCGCGGCGGCGCGCGTCGGCCAGCGTTTCGCCCAGGGCGGTGACGCCGAGGACGCGTCCGCCGGCGGTTACTAGTTGATCGCCTTCGTGACGCGTGCCCGCGTGATCCACAACGACATCGTCACCGTCCTCCGGCACGCCGGTGATGGGCACCCCGGTCGGGTATGTATTGGGGTAGCCGCCCGAGGCCATCACGACGCAGAGCGCGGGCCGCGGGTCCCACGCGACCTCGGCGTCCTCCAGCCGCCCGTCGACGGTCGCGTTCAGCAAATCGAGGAAGTCGGACCGCAGCCGCATCAGGATCGCCTGCGTTTCGGGGTCGCCGAAGCGGCAGTTGAACTCCAGCACGCGCGGCCCGGCCGTGGTCATGATCAGGCCGAGGTAGAGCACGCCGCGGTAGTGGATGCCTTCGTGCACGAGCGCGTCGAGCGTCGGCACCAGGATCTGCGTCTCGATCCGGCCCAGCGTCTCCGCGTCGATGAGCGGTGACGGGCAGAAGGCGCCCATGCCGCCGGTGTTCGGCCCCGCGTCGCCGTCGCGCAGGCGCTTGTGGTCCTGCGCCGGCTCCAGCAGATAGGACGTATGACCGTCCACGATCGCCAGCAGCGAGGCCTCGCGGCCCAGCAGGCGCTCCTCGACCACAATCGTCGCGCCAGCGTCGCCGAGCTTCCGTTTTACGAGCATGTCCTCGGCCGCGAGGATCGCGTCGGACGGGTCGTTACATACGACAACGCCCTTCCCCTTGGCCAGGCCGGCCGCCTTCACGACCACCGGCTCGTCGCGCGTCTCGATGTACTGGTGGGCCAGCCGGAAATCCGTGAACGTCCGGGCCTCGGCGGTCGGCACGGCGTACTGCCGCATGAGCTGCTTCGCAAACACTTTGTCCGCTTCCAGCCGGGCGGCCGCGGCGCGCGGGCCGAACACCCGCAACCCGGACTTTTCGAGGGCATCGGCCATGCCCAGCGCGAGCGGCTCTTCCGGCCCGATGACGGTCAGGCGGATCCACTCCCGCCGCGCGATTTCGAGGGCCAGCGCGATGTTGCACGGATCGCCCGGGACGTTCGTGCCGAGCCGCGCGGTGCCTGCGTTGCCGGGCAGGATGAAGAGCTTGCCGAGTTGGCGCGAGCGGGCTAGAGCGCGGCAGAGCGCGTGCTCCCGACCGCCTGCGCCGATGACGAGTACGTTCATGGACTTTCCCTGCGACGGGTCGCGCGGGCGGAAGGGCCGGGCAACCGTCAACTCTTGCCATGCTGGGCGGCGAGCTCCGCCAGCCGATACCGGGCCCAGTTTGCGGGCCACGTGTCCTGCGCCAGGTCGATGCAGCGCTCGTACTGCTCCGCCGCCTGGGCGTTATCGCCGCGTTGGCGGGCCAGCTCTCCGATGAAGAACGGCCCGTCGTCCTTGTAGAGCAGGCTGCGTTCGTCGAAGCGCGTCACGAGGTCGTCGAGCCCCGCCAAGGCCGGGGCCTGATCCTCCTGCCCGGTGAGCACGCGCGCGACGATGCGGGCGGCGGTCGCCGCGACCGGGTCGCCGAACCGCCGCCACGAGTCGGCTTCGCCGATCCGCAGCGCCGCCTGGCGGGCTTCCGGCAGGCGGTCGCCCATCACCAGGGCGGCCACGCGCTCCAGCGCGACGGTCGGGGCTCCGGCTGGATCGAGGTCGGGCGCCGCCAGGGCGCTGGTGTAGCCGGTCACCGCGGCATCGTACGCGCCCGCGAGGTAGTCGCACTCCGCGATACGCAGGGTCGTGAGCGCATCGACCGCGGCCGTACGGTCGCGCCCGGCCCGCAGCCACTGGCCTGCCAGCGGGAACCGCCGTCCGTCGTACGCGGCGTGCCCGAGTTGGAGGTACGTGTATGCCGGCGCGCGGGCCAGCACGGACTGCACCGGGTCCGCCGGCACGTTCGCATCCGGCCGGCGCAGCACCGCCGCCAGAAGGTCCGCCTGCACCGCCTCGGCCGCCTCCCGCTCACGCTCCCCGTAGTCGGCCGCGATGCTCCAGGCGGCGGCAAATTCACCGTCGACGAGGCGGCGCGCGATGCGGCGCTGGCGGGCGTACGATCGCCCGCGCTCAATCAAGGCGTCGGTAAGCTCGTGGCGATATTCGTAGACGCCGTTCTCGGCGCTGAGCAACAAGGCCTCCGCGTCGCCGATCCATGCGGCCAGCGGACGCTTTGTGCCGGCGGGGATGTGCCAGTCGGCGACGCTCTCGCCGGTCGCGGGATCGCACAAGTGCACCCGCCCGTCCGGGGTGCGGATCAGCAGGACTTCGTCGCGCGGGCTAAACGCGAGCGCGCTGACGTCGCGGGCGTCCGTGAACCGATACTGGACCCCGGCCGGCGTCGCCGGCTCGTCAGGCCCACCGGCCTTTGATTGCATCGCAATCAATCGCACCACGCCGTCTTCGCAGGCGATCGCCAGGTACGCGCCGGAACGGCTAAGGGCAATCATCGTGGGCGCGGCGTCCAGTTGGAAGTACAGCCGGGGTGGGCGCGTGTCCGCCGGCGGCGCGCTCGACGTGTCGCCGTCGAGCAGGAGCAGCTCGCCGTTCGAGCGGGCCAGCAGGAGCTTGTGCGTGCCGGGCACAAAGGCCAGGTCGCGGATGGCGGCCCCGACGAAGTCCTGGGGTATCCGCTGGAGTTGGTCTGCGGGTGGACCGGATGCTGCCGCCGGGCGTGCTGGAGCGGGCGGAACCCTGGTTGGCCCGCCCTCGTCCCCCGGTCCGGCTTCGGCCGCCCAGGGCAGGAACGTGATCCGTTGGCGATCGCCCAGCGGCGTGCGACTGAGCAGGGCGGCCCATTCGCCGTCGCCGCTCAGGGCCACTTTGTCGGCCAGTGGCGTGAAGCGGTCTTCCCAGGGATGTTCGGCGACGGTGTGCGCGGCCAGGTCGTCGAAGCGGAGCGTGCCACTGTCGCGAATGACGGCCCGGGTTCCGTCCGCATTCAGCGCCAACGACAAATCGGGCTTCTCGGTCGTCGCGGAGAAGGTCTCGAACAGGCGCGGCTTCACGATCGTCCGCAGGGCCGGCGTCTGCGCGGGGGTGTAGGCCAGCACGCGGCCGCGCGCCAGCGCAACGAGGACCGTCGAACCGTCCGCCGACGCGGCCCACGTGCTCGCCGGCATATCCAATACAAGTTGGCCGGGCGCGCCGCGCTTGGCCGTCGCCCAGCTCGCCACCGTGCCGCGCTCGTCGAGCGTCAGCAGCGCGGGCTCGTTCTCGACCGCGGAAACGGATTCCGGCGCCGCCGAGCCGCCGTCCCGCGGGCGGGAGCCCGGCATAAGCCGCAAATCGGCGAGCTGGCCAATAACAAGTTGCTCAGCGGGCTCGTTGGCGTCCGCCCGGCGCACTGCAATGTGTCCGCCGGCTTTGAGCAGCGCGAGCGTGTCGTCCGCGCGGTCGAAGTCGAAGGACGTGACGTCTTTGTCGGCGGGCGCCCAGCGCAGCCACTCTGTCGGCCTCGACGCAGCGGGCGCCGGCGCGGCCCCGGCCGCAGCCGCCGGGTCGTCGCCCGTCTCGCTCGGGTTCGCGACGTAGACGCCGTCGGCCAGTACGCCGAGGACCCCGTCGCGGTCGAAGCGGACGGCCCGGGGTGGCGGCTCACCGTCGCTCCAGGCGGGGACCGGGTGAAATTCGCCTTGCGTCAGGTCGATCCGTTCGACGCCCGCCGTGGTCGGCACCGCCAGTTGCCGGGCGCGCGGGGCGTAATCGGCCGGCCCGGTGGGCGTCCCGCGCAGCAGCACGGCCCTACCCTGCTCGCCGGCCGCGCCGCCCACCACCCGCACCGACCGGCGGCTGACCAGCAGCAGCCCCTCGCCCCCATTCAGAACGTATAGGGCCTGGGGCACGCCGCCCTCGGTCAGCGACGCCGCGACACTCGGTCGCAACCCGATACTCGCGTCGGTCTGCGTTGCCGCCGGCGCGCCGAGCGACCACGCCCGTGCCCAGCCGGGGCCCGCGGCCGCCAATCCGCCGTCGTCGGACACGTCCAGGCGCGTCACGGGCCCCGGCGTGCAGACCCACGCGAGCACCCGCTCCGTTTCGATGTCGCGCACCCAAACCCCGTTCGGCCCCGGGCAGGCCGCGGCCAGCCGGCCGTCCCGCGAAAGACAGCTCGGGCCGTGCGGCTCCAGCGCGAGCAGGGTCGTGTCCAGATTGGTCGCTTGGAAATAGAAGTGCCGCAGCGCCCAGACGGCAGCGGGGCCGGGCGCGATCTCCAAGGCATCCCAAAAGCTGTCGCGGGCCGCGCCGAACTCCAGCCGCTGGAGCGCCAGGTCGCCGCGCTGAATGTGCTCCCGCGCCAGTGCCCGCCGCAGGCTCTGCTGCGCACGGACCGCCGCGGTCCGCCCCTCGCGCGCCTCGACAAGCGCGGCCTCGCGGCGGTCGCCCGCGGCGCGCGCTTCGGCCATGCTCAGATCGGCGCGGCGCCGGGCGTCACTCTCCGCGCTGAACAGCACCGCGAACGTGATCAGAAAGCCGATGAGCATCAGCAGGACGCCGCCGGCCATCGCCGCCTGGAGCTGGTAACGGCCGAGCGTCTTTTTGAGCATGTACAGCCCGCTGGCGCGTTTCGCCTCGATCGGTTCCCCGTCGAGGCGACGCCGCAAATCGCAGGCCAGTTCGCCGGCCGTCTGGTAGCGGCGGCGTGGGTCCTTGTCGAGCGTCTTGAGCAGGATCGTGGCCAGCTCGTCATCCACGCGGAAGCCGGACGGGCAGCGCCGGCCGAAGACGCGCGGCGGCGTGGGCTCCTCGCTGGCGATGCGGTTCAACACCTGGGCCAGCGAGCCGTCAGTGGGGTAGGGGGGCTGCCCGACCAGGGCCTCATACAGCATCACGCCCAGCGAGTACACGTCGCTGCGCACGTCCACGTCCTGAGCCCCGGCCGCCTGCTCCGGCGACATGTACGCCACGGTGCCGAGCAGTTGCCCGCTCATCGACAGCACCTGCACCGTGGATTCGCCGGCCTCCAGGCGGTGGACCGGCTTGGCCAGGCCGAAGTCCAGGACGTGCGGCTCGCCCTGGTCGTCCACGAGGATATTCGGCGGCTTCAGGTCGCGGTGGATGACGCCATGCAGGTGCGCGAAGTTGACGGCCAGGCCGATCTTCTCGAACAGGACCAGCGTCTGGTCGAGCGGCAGCCGCTGCTGTGCGAGGAAGCGGTCGAGGCGGATGCCGTCGATGTACTCCATCGCGAAGTAGTAGCGCTCGAAGCTGAGGCCCGAGTCGAGGATGGTGACGATGTTCGGGTGGCGTAGCGAGGCGGCCAGCTCGATCTCGCGCTCGAAGCGTCGCCGCGTCGTTTCGCCGGCGAACGGCCCTTCGAGCAGGACCTTGAGCGCGACCTCGCGTTTCGTGCCGAGTTGGATCGCGCGATAGACGACGCCTTGCCCGCCGCGGTGGATTTCCTCCTTCAGCGCGTAGCCCTCGATGCTGGGTCCAAGTGGGATGGGTGTCTCCGGTGGTGCGGGCGCGCCGCTGCCGGTGATGCGGGTCGGCTCGTCACTGGTGCTCGAGTCGCGCCCCGGCGGTGCGGCCCGCTCTGCGCGACCGCGGGCGTCGAGCGCGTGAGGATCGTGATGGGGAAGGTCTGGTGTCGCCATGCTGCGCTACATCGTTTCCTGGTTGCCGGAGGGCTGATTCTATCCGCCGCGGCGCGGCGCGGGCAGAGGGCGCCGCTACCGCCCGCCGATTCGGTCGCGCACACCGGCCCACGGGCTTCCGGAAAGCGCGCCGGGGCCGGCCAGCCCGCGCTGGCGCATGGGGCTGCGACCGGGCGGCGGCGGGCTTGCCGTGCGGGGCGCGCGCCGCGAGAATGACGGCGTCCTAGGAAACCCAAAGGTCCTTGAAAGGCGTCGCCATGACAAACCGCAGGCCGCAGATCAACTTCCAGGTCGATGAGGCCATGAAGACCTTGTACGAGCAGGCCAAGCTGTCCGGGCACTGGGTCACGCGCCTGTGCTCGGCCGGCCTGCTGCTGATGGTCGAGGATCCGCAGATTCGCGCCCGGGCGCTCAACCGCCTGCGCGAATGGGAAGCCGAGTACGGGGACGCCTCGGTGGACGAGATCCGCGCATTCGCGCAAGGCGCGCAAGTCGCACTGCGACGCGCCGCTCGAGGAAGTCGGCGAGGCCCGAAAGCTCCGCCGGCGCGAAAAGCGGCAAGACGCGTCCGAGGCGGATGAGCTGTCGCGCCCGCAGGTCTTCGATACAGGGGCTGTGTTGAGGCATGGTCCTGGCCCTCCTGTGCCAGTGTGTTGTTTGCCCGACGACGTGAGGGGAGCCCACGTGGTCGGGGTCCGTTCCCCAGGCGGGTGGCCCGCCGTCCGTGGCGTCCGATTCCTTGGCCTGTCCGGCCCGCCGAGCCTCGGGAGGCATTCGCACGTGCGAATCGACTCCGGGAAGTGTACGGTATGTGTTAGGGTTTGTAAAGTCCATGCGCGCTACGCTCGCCCTCACGCTCCGCCACCCCACGGGTTGGGCGGGGGGGGGTGCTTGCCTGCCAGCCACCGTTTTCCTGATCGGCGGGAAGCACCCAGGTCAACACCTGGGATTTCGGGCGGGTGCCTCCCCGCAGGGACCGGCCTATCCCTGTACGGGCTGAGCCTGCGCGCCGCCGCCGGCCGTTGCTGACGCGCCCCCGCCCGGCCTACCATCCCTCGTGGGCCGGGGCCGAGGACGGCGCTGAGATGACGACGCAACGCAGCACGAGTTGGGCGGCAGCATGGGAGCGCGTGCACCGGTGGCCGCGCTGGGCGCGCTGGCCGCTGAAAACCGCCTTCTTTGCCGTGATCGTCGCCCTCGTGCTGTACCCCAAGGTCTGGCTGCTCCCGACCTGGATGACGCGGCTGCAAAACCTGAACAGCGTGTTGCAGCCCGATTATCCGGGCCTGGTGACGCTCGAACGCCTCGTGCGGGCACGCGTGGGGGACGACCGTTCGTGGAAAGCCCTGCGGGCCGCGGTCGAGCGCACGGTCTGCGAGCAGATCCCGTACGCGTTTGACTGGGACACCTGGGGCGTGATGGACTATCTGCCGACGGTCGCAGAGGTCTTCGCCAAGGGCCGCGAAGACTGCGACGGACGTGCGGTCGTGGCGGCGTCGCTGCTCCGGCGAATGGGCTACCAGGCGTGGCTGGCCACAGACCTGAAGCACATGTGGGTGGTCACGCCGGAGGGGGAGCTTATGGCCCCGGGCGAGGGCGATAAGACGCTTGCCGCCGGCGAAGCGGGCACGCAGGCGCGCCTATCCCCGGAAACGGTCGCGAACCTCGGCCGCGCCTTGGCCTATGGCGTAAGCGTATTCCCGCTCGGCCGCGAGTTCATTATCGCGCTCGCATTATGGGCCGTGGCGCTGCACCCCGGGTTGTCCGGCTGGCGGCGAATCCTGAGTTGCCTGCTGCTGGGCGGCGCGCTGGCGATGTTGCGCTTGTCCGGGCCTGCGGCGCAGGGTCTGGCCGAGATGCCGGGGCTCGTCTGGGGCGGTGCGGCGGCGGGCGTGGCCGGTTGGCTGATGCTGGTACTCAGAGCGGGCGGTCGCCGTTGTGTCGCAACGCCTCCTGAATAACGGCCAGGGTGTGCGTGGAGCCGCGGCCGATGCCGGGGCAATCGCGGGCCGTGGCCTGCCAGTCCTCGGCGGATTCGACGTTGGAACGCCAGAACGGCCAGGTGCGGCACTGCACGGGCCGCACGGGATGGATCAAGCAGCGGGTCAGGCCGTCCCCGTCGCGCGCGAGAAACTCGCAATCGCCGCCACGCCTCTCGAGCAGGCTGCGGCCGAGACCGACGCGCCGCACGTGCCGGCGGTTGAACTCGGCGGGGGAGAGACCGAGGTGGGCCGCGAGGCGGTCGATGTCTTCGGCGACGACCCAGACGTGGCCGGGGGCACCGCTACAGCAGCGGCCGCATTGGGTGCAGGCGAACCGCAGGCCGGCGGCATACCAAGGGAGCTGCGATTCGGAAGCGCTCACGGCTTCGACCCGCAGCACTTCTTGTACTTCTTTCCCGACCCGCACGGGCACGGGTCGTTGCGGCCGGTGGTGTGTTCGGCCTTGGCTTGCTCGACGGGTGCGTCGGGTAGGGGGGGGGCGTCCGGGTCGACCACATCCGCCTGTCGTTTCTTGCGCTCCTGCTGCCGCTCGAATCGCCGCGCGAAGCGATCGAAAAGTGCCATGCGATTTTCCTTTCCTGGTCGCGAACAATGGGATTATATGCTATGTGTGCCGCGCGAATGCACGATAAGGCGCCGAGGATGAGGACGCAGCCGGTGGCGGACGAAAAATCCGGCTTGACGAAGTCGGGCAGGGGCAGTATGTACCCGCGCGCGTGCGCTGAATGACCGGTTCAGAAGGAGTTAGCAATGTTCGACGATCGAGAGCGCAACGAGTTGGACAGGCCAACGTGTGACGCGATCGAATTCGGCGTAGATCACGAGCAGGTCGGCGCAGGCGCCGCGACCGCAGTCGAGGAACCGGCCGGGGGTGAGCCGGTTTCGGCTGACGAGCTCGACAGCGGGGCCATCGGGCTGCGCGGCGAAGGGCGGCGCCGGTCGGGCGACGACGAAGAAGAAGTCGACGACAGTTTCGAAGACGAGGACGACGATGATGCGCTGGACGAGGCCCTCGACGACGACTTCGATGACGATGAATTCGAGGACGACGACGAGCTCGACGACGACCTCGACGAAGAGGAGGAAGAGGAAGAGCTGTAAGCACCCTCCGGGGGCAGTTGGCCCGGGGGGTTGCGTGGCGCGGCACGCAGCCCTGGGGCCAGGAAGAGGGGGTAGCGCGACGGCCAGCCAAGCGGGGTCAGGTTGATAGGGGCACGCGGCCGATAGTCCAGTTATGATGAAGCAGCCGCACTCTGCCACATCCGTTCCTCCAGATGACGTGGCCAACGACCCGCCCGCGCCGCAGACGGCGGAAGGGCGGTCGGAAATCGACCGGCGAGCGGATGGCGACCGGCGCGGGGGGGTGGACCGTCGGTCCAGCCTGGATCGTCGCCGCGGCCCGGGGCGACGGCGCACGGAGTACCGCCGCGCGGCCGAAGAAGGCCACATGAATGAGGAGCAGTTGGATTTCCTCCGCGCGGTCGACGAATACAAGCGCGTAAACGCCCGGCCGTTCCCGACGCTCACCGAAGTCCTGGATATTGCGCTGTATCTGGGGTACCGGAAGGTGGCGCCGATCGGCGAGTTCAAGCTGTGCAAGGGGCGACAAACGCCGTTGCCGGGCGGAGCGCAGTCGGCCGATAGCGCGTCGTGAGCGCTCTCGCCTGCCGCACCGGGGATTCGCAGGGGGCCGATGAGCGCTAGTCGCGGAGCCTTGGGGGGCTGGCGGCCGGAATTGACAACCGGCGCATCTAAAGTGCGCGCGTGCGGTAGCCGATAAAAGCTGCTGAGGGCCCGCAGTGCCCCCTCGTTAGTAAACCGGCCGCCCTGGGCGTGGACGACCGTGTTGGGGAAACTGGCGGGAGAACCTGCGTGACAGGTGACCGACGACGAAGGCTGGCCCGGGGGCACAGGGGCGGGGGACCGCCCCGTGTCACGCATACGCCGTCGCCGCCCGTGACAAGGCCGATGCGGAGCATCTGGGCGCTGCGCCGCGCGCTGGCGGATGGCGCATACGACGTCGAGACGCGCCTCGACCTGGCCTTGAATGCGCTGCTTCGGGACGTGCTGTGGCGGCGCCGCTCGCGCCGGAAGCGCGCCTGACCGCGCGCTAGTGTAGTTCTTCACGCTGTTTGCATCTTATCCAAGACGGCCCGGGCACGGCGGACTTTCTCCAAAATCGCCTCGGCTTTGGCCGTCCAGACGAACGCGTGCGGGTCGGCGTTGTGCGCTGCGATGTACGCCGCGCTC
>CAIWOY010000337.1 GCA_903914415.1 uncultured Phycisphaerales bacterium
CAGTTCGCACTCGTCGGGGATGCCGTTGCTGTTGCAGTCCGCGCTGAAGCCGCTGGCGATGTCGCACTCGTCCGGGACGCCGTTGCTGTTGCAGTCCTGGCTGGTTCCGTCCGCAATGTCGCACACGTCGGGCACCCAGTTGGCGTTGCAGTCGGCGTGTATGCCGTTGATGATCTCCAGGGGGTCGGCCACGCCGTCGCCATCGCAATCCTGGCAGTCGTCCGGTATGCCGTTGCTGTCGAGGTCCGTGCTGGTGCCGTTGGCGATGTCGGTCCCGTCGTGCACGCCGTTGTGGTTGCAGTCGCCGATGCGCACGAAGTAGACGTCCTGCTCGCCGTTGAACGTGGCGGCATAGGCCAGGTTGGCGGCGGCGTTGTCGGAGATCATGTGGTAGTAGTCGCCGATCTTCTGCTGCTGGGGATAGCCGAGGAAGTGGTTCCAGGGGGGACTGATCGGCATGTTGCGGGACCAGGTCTGGCCGGCGTTCGTCGAGTAGGCGTAGTACAGCTCGGAGTACGTCGGGTACGAAGGGAAGCGTGGATCGTTGCGGGTGTCGTTCCAGACCACGTCGATGCGCCCGTTGGGCGCGACCGAGAGCGTGCCGAACCACTGCCACGCGTTTGTCCCGCTTGGGTCGTCGTTGACGCGCACGGCCGTGCTCCACGTGTTGCCACCGTCGGTGCTGCGCGTGAACTTAACGTCCAGCGGATCGCTGCCGCTGCTCGGTTGAACGGAGCAGAGCGCATACAGGTAACCGCGGGTCGGCCCGCTGGAGAGGTCGGCGGCAATCCACATTTGCCCGAGGAGGCCGACCGGGTTGGGCCCGAGCGACCCGACCAGGCTGCCGCCAAAGGGCACGTTGCGCGTGGTGAACGTGGGCGTACCGGTCGTCTTCGCGTTAAGCGAGCGGGCGATGCGCGTATTCGGATTGGAGAAGGATGGCGAGTTGACGCCGGCGACGTACACCGTGCCGTTCGGGTCCACCGTCATCGCCCCGAAAACGGTCTGCGACATGGCGAACGGACCGTCGAACGTCTGGCCGCCGTCGCGGGAACGTGTAAACGGCGTGCTCGTGTACTCGCTGCCCTGGCTCCAGGACGCGTAGAGGTTGCCCCGCCCGACGCTGGCCGTGCCGTCGATCGTGAACCACTGCTTGTCGCCGCCGAACATGAACACCGGCGCGGACCAACTGACGCCGCCGTTGACCGACTTGAACATCGAGCAGTGGAAGTTGTCCTCCAGGCTGCAATAGTAAAAGTTGCCGTTCGGATCGGCACCGAGCACCGGGTCGCTGCGGAAGACGCCCGGCGTCAACACGCCCGGGAACGTCCAGCTTTGGCCCGCATCATGACTGTACGCCCACCCGGCCTGGCGAAAGTCGGAAGTCACGCTGTCGAACTGCCGCCAGCCGATCACGATCCAGTTCGGGTTGACCGGCGAGATCGCCATGCTCGGCTCGTTGGCTGCGTCGCCGACGATGTTGTCGCCGCTGGCGTCCACGTTCACCTGCACGCTCGTGTAGCCGCTGCGCGTCAGGCGGTCGCGCGACAAGCGCAGCGACGTGACCCGCTCGCGCAGCGGGGCCGGCGGCTGGTGCGCGCCGGGTTCGTGGACGAACGGCGGCACGTCTGGCGCGCCCAGTCGCCGCCATTCGTTGTCGCCGGATTCTGATTCAGCGGCGAAGCTCGCCGCACGAGTCGTCGCCAGCAGCGCCGCCGCTACGAGCGCGAGCCAAGTCATACGCAACATGTTCTGCCTCGATGAGGGTGTCCTGTCCCGTGGTTGCCCCGCGCCAAGGCCGCGGGCAGCCGCGGTAGCGACTTACCCACGGCCCTTGCAGTCTGATGCCCGGAACGCCGTACTGCCTTTGTACCGCCTGCGGCGCTGACTCGCGCTGCGCTCGTGGTCTGCTCGCCGCCGGCCGCCGAAGCGCAGGCCAAGGTCACTCCCCGTCGGCCCGGGCGGATGCAGGTCGGCCAGGACGTTCTCGCGAAACGCTCCTAAGGACACGTTGTTCCAATCAGCGCCACGAACGGGTCGATGTCCGCGAACGTCACGTTGCGGTCGCCGTTCGCGTCCGCCGACAGCCAGGGGCACGCGTGTGCCCAGGCAGATTCGCCGGACAACGCCTCGACGAACGGGTCGATGTCGGCGAAGGTGACCTGACCATCGCAGTTGACGTCGCCCGGGCACACGCTCGGCGGACAGCCGGCCGGGTCCGCCGCCCACACCTGTACGTCGTCGATGTTCCAGCCGGGATACGTGACGTACCCATCCGTCGGCCCCATGCCCCAGCGAATGCGCACCTCCGCGCTGTGGTCGGCGACCGCCGAAATATCAAACGTCTGCAGTTGCCACGACGAATCGCTTACCGCGGCGCCCGTGTCGGCGGCCCGCCAGATCACCGTCCAGCTCGTGCCGTTATTCCCGCTGACCTCCACGGTCGCCTTGTCATAGTTGCTGTTGGATTCGACACCCAGCCAACGCCAGAACTTGAGTTGCACGCCGGACACCCCGGTGCTAATTGATGGCTGGCGTCGTCAAGTAGTAGACCGGGATGTTGCTCGCGTAATCGCCGACGAGGTTGTAGCCGTAGACGTTGGTCCCGGTGTGCCCGCTGGTGGGGTCATGGTTGTACGAACCGCCGCCGGTCGGGTGGCCCCACGCCCATTGACCCGTCGTCGTCCACCCCGGATCCGTGTCCATGTTCACGTCGAGCACTGCGACGATCGGAGCCGCCACCACGCGGTACAGCGTCGCGGGCGCGTCGCTCGGGGAGTGTCCGACCGTGCCGGTCGTCGTCTGGGCCTCGAAGTAGTAGTACAGCGTCTGGCCGCACGGCGTCGCCGGCAACGTGGCCTGGTACGTGTTGCTGCCCAGCGACGTTAACGTGTACGCGGTAAACGCGCCGCCGGTGCCGAAGCGTGCGAACAAGCGCGGCGACGCCGCGTCGATCGTCGCGCGGACGGCCACGATCTTCACCTGCACGTTCTGCGGCGTGTTCGGGTCGAGGCGGCTCGGCAGACCGTTCGGGAAGCTGAACTTCACCGGGCTCGTGGACCAGTCGGCCAGATACAGCGCCGCAGGGAAGTTCTCCTCGCAGGTGGGAACGATTTGATTCGCCGGCAATTCGAAGCCGTAGGTACCCGTGTCCCGCAGCTCGGTCGTGAACGCGAAGATGGGGTGATTGGGATCGTGTCCGTAGTACCAGTCCACGTCGCCGCCCGCGGCCGGGTAGATCGTGGTGTAGATCGGGCCGTAATTGTAGGCCACGCCGTGGACGGCGAACACCGCGTCGTGCATGGCGTGGCCGAGGTCGGCGAAGACGTCGGCATCCGGCGGCCACGCGCCGGTGTACCCCCACGGGGACATGATGAGCTGCGAGTAACTGTGGTAGCTCTGGGTCGCGACGATGTTGGTGTGAGCCAGGGCGAAGTTGCGCATGGCCGCCGTCTCGGGCTCCGAAAAGGCGGCACTGCCGCGGTAGGTTTCGTCGCACGGACTGCCGCTCGAGCCCGCGCCACCCCAGCCGATGCTGTAGTTGCGGTTGTCGTCGATGCCGTAGCACGAGCCCACTTGGCGGCGGTTCTTCCGCCAGAGGCGATTGGTGGTCCAGGAGTAG
>CAIWOY010000338.1 GCA_903914415.1 uncultured Phycisphaerales bacterium
GCACCCGGTTGCAGCCCGCGGACCTGGTACTCGCGGAGGGCTGGCTGGAGGACGTTGCCGGAATACACGCTCAGGCCGCCGGCGATCATGCAGCCGGCGACGAGCAACGCGAACCACAGTCGGAACAGCACGACGCCCAAAACGAGGCCGATCGTGGTCGCGACGATGACCGCCGGCCAGAACGGCAGGCTCAGCACGTAGGCCAGCACCGTACCGCCCAGAGCGCCGAGGGCGGCGAAGACGAGCGCCGCCAGGATCGGCGCCAGGCGGGCGCCTTTCACCAAAAACAAGAGGCCCACCAGCGCGGCGAGCAGCGCACCGCCCACGGGAACCCACGCGGCGTCGGGCGAGAGGTGCTGGGTTAACGCATCCCACAGGCTGATGGGGGCGGTCGTCGTCTCCATAGTCGACACTCCCTGCGGTTGGCCGCCAGTTCAGGGCTTTCTGTCTTCTACGTCGGCCACGGGGGGCCGGCGCTACGGACGCCGTCAGCCGCAGAGGGCTGACGCTACTGGGCGCTGAGCGTCAGCGCCCGGAGAACGGCCGCACCTCGATACCCTCCTCCTTGCGCACGTCGAGGATCTGGCCATCGGGGAACTGACCTTGTTCCGCATACAGGCTGCGCAGCATGTCGAGCTTGCGGCTGGCGCTCGGCTCCACCGGGTACTCCGAGCCGGGCGGCTCGCCCCAACGGACGTAGCAGCGCGGCGAGATCGTGCGCAGCCGCAGCTTTCCGTCGAACGCGTTCTCCTTCAGATAGTAGTTGCCTACGTCGATCGCCCGCAGCGACGAGCGGAACGGCAACCGGCCCTGCGTCGCGGCCTCGCGCAGGTGCTCGACGAGCTTCAGGCCGGCGACCAGATCGGGGGCCGGCTGATTCGGGTCATCCTGGCCCGCCCACACCGCCCCGATCGCGGGCGGGGACGCCGCTACGCCGGTGATCAGCAGCAGGCTGGACGGGTTGGACAAATCCACGCTGTTGGCCGGGTAGTCCTGCGGCAGACGCACGCCGGCCTGATCGACGAGAAACACGCGGCCGCGCTTCTCGACACAGGCGGCGGGCTCGCGAAAGATCGCGCGCACGGCGATCGTTCCGTCCGCCTGCTTGCCGACGCGCTCGACCTTCGCCACCCACGGCGACGCAAGCAGGCCCGTGCCCACGCGCCCGCACAGGTTCGGGTCGTACAGATCGTCGTCCGGCTGGAGGGCCGCGGCGCGCGTGATGTCCTGCAGCACCCAGTCATTCTCGCTCATCGTCAGCCACGGCGGCAGGTTCACCCACGTGAGCTGGCACGCCACCGGAGTGCGCGTGGCCCGGACGTATTGCTCGAGCCAGCGGAGACCCCAGACGGCGCCGACGATCGTCGCGGCCCAGCCGAACAGCGCCCACGTCCGCCAGAGCGAAGTCCGCGACAGCCGCAGCCCGGTCTCCGGGCTCACGGCCGCGGCTAAGCTCCCCGGGCGCTTGGGCAGGGGGCGGTTCACAAGGCGTCCTCAAGGGCCATGCCGACCAGCCGCTCGACCAACTCGTCGAACGGAATGCCGGCCCGGGCAGCGGCCTTTGGCACGAGCGAGTGGCTGGTGAACCCGGGCAGGGTGTTGATCTCGAGGAACCAGAGCCGCCCGCCGCGGTCAACCATCCAGTCCAACCGCGACAGGTGCCGGCAGCCGATCCGGTCAAACACCCGCCGGCTCCAGTCGCGGGCGCGCGTCAGCACGCTCTCCGGGTGGCCGGTGTCGAACAGGTATTCGGTCGTGTCGTCGTGGTATTTGGCTTTGTAGTCGAAGAATTCCGCCTTGGTGCGGATGCGCACGGGGTCGAACGTGGCCGGGCCGACGATGCCGACGGTCAGCTCGTCGCCGTCGACGAACTGCTCGACGAGTGCGCGGCCGAACTGGCTGACGACCTGGCGGACCATGCCCGAGAAGTCCGCCGTCGTCCGCGCGAGCAACATCCCCACGCTGCTGCCCTGGTTGACCGGCTTGATGATGACCGGCAGCGGGACGTCCGTGTCCTGCCGGCGCGCGAGCGTTTCGTGGTCCCAGGCCTCGAAGCGTGGCGTATCGACGCCGGCGCCGATCGCATGCAACTTGGTGGCCACCTTGTCCATCGCGATGGCCGACGCGCGCGAACCCGACCCGACGAACGGGATGCGGCGCTCCTCCAGCAGGCGCTGCAACGTGCCGTCTTCACCGAACGGGCCGTGGAGGGCGGGGAAGACCACGTCGGCGGGATGATCGAGGGCCGCGAGGTCGTCGGGGCCGACGTCGGAGACGAAAACGTCGTGCCCGCGCTGGCGCAGCGCGTCGGCGACGGCGCGGCCGGAATCCAGGCTGATTTCGCGCTCCGCGCTCGGTCCGCCGCAGAGGACGGTGACACGCAAACGTCGGCGCGGGGGGGCCGGAGCGGGTTCTGTCATACGGTCTCTCCCTTCACCAGACCTCGACTTCGAGCTCGAGCGCGATGCCGGTCCGGTTGTGCACGGCTTCGCGGGCCAGCGCGATCAAGTCTAGCACGTTCTGCGCCGTGGCCCCAGGGTGCGCGACGATGAAGTTCGCGTGCTTCGGGCTGATCTCCGCGCCGCCGCACCGCCGCCGCTTGAGCCCGGCCTGGTCGAGCAGGGCGCCGGCGGCTTGTCCGGGCGGGTTCTTGAAGATGCAGCCAGCGGAGCGCGCGGAGACGGCCGGTTGGCTCTCCGCCTTCTCGTGCCAGATGCGCCGGAAGCGGTCCAGGGTCGCCTGCGGATCGGCGGGCTGCAGCGCGAACGTCGCCCCGAGCACCACGCCGCCGTCGAGCTTGCTCGTGCGGTACCCGAACGCCATTTGGGCCGCGGTCCGCGTCTGACGCGTTCCGTCCGGCGTCATCACGCGCACGTCCTGGATGCACTGACCGACGTGGCCGTGCCGGCCGCCGGCGTTCATGCGGATGACTCCGCCGACCGTGCCGGGGATGCCGGCGAGATGCTCGAGCCCGGCCAGCCCGCGGTCGACCGTCTGCCTGACCACCTTGGTGAAATCCGCGCCGCCGCCGGCGTACACGCGCGGGCGATCGAACGCAATCGTGTCCCACGGCGGTCCGGCGAGCTTAATCACCGCCCCCTCGACGCCCTCGTCCCGCACGACGATGTTGGCCCCTTGTCCGAGGATGCGCCAGGGCACGTTCTGCATGCCGCAGCGGCGCAGCAATTCGGCGAGCTGGTCCTCGTCGCGCGGCGTACACAACCAGCGCGCGGGCCCGCCCAGCCCGTACCAGGTGTGGTCCCGGAGCGGGACGTCAGGCTGGCAGATCTCCTCCAAGCCGTTGAACCAGGTCATCGGCGACTTTCCAGATGTTGCCGGCGCCCATCGTCAAGACGACGTCGCCCGGGCGCACGTCGCGCGCCAGCAGGGCGACGATTTCCGCAAAGTCCGGCAGGTAGCGGGCGTGACCGCCGTGCGCGTCGATCCGCGTGACCAGGTCCTGTGCGCAGACCATCTCCCGTTCGCGCGCGCTGTCGCGCACGAAGTAGATGTCCGGAACGAGCACCTCATCCGCTTGCGTGAAGCTCCGCGCGAAATCCGCGAGCAGGAAGCGCGTCCGCGAGTGCTGATGCGGCTGGAAGACGCACCACAGCCGCCGCGGGGCGTAGCGCTCGCGGGCCGCCAGCAGCGTGGCCCGGATCTCGGTCGGGTGGTGCGCGTAGTCGTCCAGCACGTGCACGCCGCCGACGTGGCCGCGCGGCTCCAGCCGGCGATGGACCCCGCGAAACTCTGCCAGACCCACCTCGAGCGGCTCCCACGCCACGCCGCAGTCGCGGGCCAGCGCGATGACCGCCAGCGCGTTGTCCACGTTGTGGCGGCCCGGAATCCCCAGCCGCAGCGGCCCGTGGATGTGGTCCGCATGGCGCACCTCGAACGTGTAGTGCCCGCCATCCAGCGCGATGTTGACCGCCTGCCACGTGACGCCGTCGGCCGCCCCGTACGTCTGCACGCGCGCGGCCACCGTGTCGGCGAGCGCACGGCAGCGGGCGTCCTGGCCGTTCAGGACGATCAACCCATCCGGCGGCACGTGGCTGGCGAACGCCGTGAACGCCTGCTGGATGGCGTTGAGATCGTGGTAACAGTCGAGGTGGTCCTCCTCGATGTTGAGGATCGCCGCCCGGCGCGGCGTGAGGTTCAGAAAGGAACGGTCGTACTCGCACGCCTCGACGATGAAATGGGCGCCGTCGCCGGCGCCGCTGCCGCCGCCGAGCTGCTCGACCGTCGCCCCGACCACAAAGCTTGGATCGAGGCCGGCGCGCCGCAGGACGTACGTGAGCCACGCCGTGGTCGTGCTCTTGCCATGCGTGCCGCTGATGGCGATGCCGTCGTAGCGCGACATCAGCAGCCCGAGCAGCTCCGCGTACTTGATCACCTGCAGCCCGCGCCGCTCGGCTTCGACGCGTTCGGGGTGATCCGGCGGAATCGCGGCGGAGATCACGACGACGTCGGCGTCGTGCGGGACGCTCTCGGCGTGCTGTGTCGTGGTGACGCGTGCGCCGCGCTCGGTAAGCCGCGTCAGCTCGCGCGAGGGGCGGACGTCGGAGCCGCTGACCCGCGCGCCGCGCCGCAGGAGCAGGGCGGCCAGGCCGGACATGCCGCAGCCGCCGATGCCCACCATGTGGATCCGCAGTTTTTCGATCTGGGCCGAGCTCATACCGATGCCGGCGCGGGGCCGCTCGCTGGAGACCGCAACGGGTGCCATAGTCACCGCCCGCAAAAAACGCTGTCCGGGTTCTGCAAAGGTGGAGCGATATTCCTTGTGCCAGGCGGGGCTTTCGCTGAAGGGCCGGGCTGAACCGGGCGCTGGTCTTGGGCTATACTGACCACCTTCCGTGGCGCGGCGGGTTGCCGTCCGTGGCCAACCGCAAGAATCCGCAGCCGTGTCGCCATTGTAGCAACTGCCGTCCAATGTCAAGGCGGGCGTACGCTGAGCACGGAGCCGACCAATCCGATCGCCTCCGCGGGACCGGCTTCAAACCGATCCGGCCTGCGCCTGTTTTGCGCGCGGGTGGCGCTGATCCTGGCTCTGCTTTTGCTGGCCGCGAGCTTCCTCCTCATCAGCCCGTCGCCCGGACAGACTTACCCCGGGGCGATTCCGTGGCGCGACCTTTCCATCCTGCGGCCCCTGACGGAGCTGATGTCGCTCAACGGGCTGTTGGCGACGGCGCGGGGCGTGGAGATCAAGGACTTCGCGCTGCACCTTGCGGCCGCGCTGGGATTGGTGCTGCTGGCATTGTCTGCTCTGGTGACCCCGCACCGCGCGGAAGCCCGTAGTGCGGCGCCGGCGGCGGCGCGCGTGGCGAGCTATGCCCAGGTGTTTCTGGCCGGCTGGGTGCTGTTGTCGCTGGCCAGCAGCCTGTGGTCGGGCGAGCCGGACTTCGCCCGCGGCCAGGCGCTGCTGTACGCGCTGAACCTGGCGTGGGCGGTCGCGCTGGCCCACACTCTCCGCCGCTGCGATCTGCCGCGGCTGCTGGCCGGGGCGGTGGCGATCTCTGCGGTGGGGGCGATCCTGTGCATCTGGTATTACCACGAGCGCAATCCGAACCACCGGCCAGGGTTCCCCGTGGGCAATCCGACGGTGCTGGCGGCGATGATTCTGCCCGCGGTGGTGATCTCGCTCTGCGCGATCGGCGCCGCCGTGTCGGAATCCGTGCGGGCCCGCCGCTTGGCCGGAACGGGCTCGGCCGTGGCGGCCGGGATCGCGCTGGTGCCGCTGATCTGGTGCCTGGCGCTGACGCAGTCGCGTGGGGCGTCGCTGGCGCTGCTCGTCGGGTTCGCGGCGGTTGTCGTGCTCCTCGTGGGGCGCCGTCTCCGCTGGGTGCTGGCAGGGGCCTTCGTGGCCGGCATCCTGGTCGCCGGCGCGGCATTGTACTACACGTCGCATCTGGACGTGACGATGGCCCGCGGGGCGGCCATGCGGTTCCGCGTCTACGCCTGGCGGTACGCCGCTACGCTGTGGGGCAGCCGGCCCTTCGAGGGTCATGGCGTGGGGTCGTATCCGCGCCTCGCCGGGCAGCTCGCCGCCCACGACCGGGCGCTGGACCCGGCGGCGTTCATGGGCGAGCTGGTCGAGCACGCCCACAATGAGCTATTTGAGGTGTTGAGCGAAATCGGCCTGGTCGGCGGCGTGACATGGGTTGCCGGCCTGCTCGCGACCTTTGTGGCCGGCGCACTGCTGGTTCGCCGACACCTGCGGGACCGGGAGCGCTGGTACGCGCTCGGGATACTCGGCGGGCTGGCGGCTCTCTGGGCGGACGCGATGGTGGGGGCCGCCCAACGCCTGCCTGGCGGGGCCGCGGTCACCTGGACCTTCATGGGTGTGCTCTGGGCGATCTGCGGCTCGGACTCGGAGCCCGAGCCGGGGCCGAGGCCCGCGACCGGCGCAGATGCCCGGCCCGCGCGACGTACACGCTGCTTGAACGGCCTGCGGGCCGCGCTCTGCTTGGCCGCCGCCGCCGGCGCCGGCTGGCTTGCCGTCCGCAACTGGGCCGGCGTACGCGCTGAGCAGAACGCCAACGTGGCCCTCGGCCGAATGGACTACGGTGCCGCCCTCGACGACTTGCTGCGCGCCGAGCCGCGCCTGCTCGACCCCGTACGAAAAGTCATCGCCCGCGACACGGCCGTCTGGTGCCGATTCGCCGCGGCGTACGTGGCGCTGGGCGCCGCCGAGCAGACGCCAGCCACCGCGCCGACGCCCGAGACCCGGGAACGGGCCATCAAGACGCTCAAGGGCGCCTACGCGGCCGCACTCGACCTGCGGCGGACCGTGCCGGCGCTGGAACGCACCGACGCGCTCGCCGCGCGGGCGGCCACATACCTGGCTGGCGCGTATCGCGACGGCGATCCGAACCGAGCGGAATATTGGTGGTGGGAGGCCGGGCGGGCCTGGCGACAGCAGCAACTGCGCACGCCCTGCGACGTCGAGAATGATGAGCGAAAAAAATCGACAATCCGGGAACCGTTGTATCTTCGCAGGCAACGACGATCTGAACGTGAGCACGCACCTCCCAGTCTTCCA
>CAIWOY010000339.1 GCA_903914415.1 uncultured Phycisphaerales bacterium
CAGCGGCAGGCGCCGCCACAACTCCGCCTGAAAGCCGTCCATGGCCAACCTCCGCACGCCACCGATCCGCGGCCGCGTCTCCCCAAGTCAGCCATCGCACGAACCTTACGTCAAGCGAAGATCGTGAAAGCAGTGGGGCGAAGCTCCCGCTGAGCCGCGGCGGATGCCCACAGAACGGCTCGGCCGGAGCCTCGCCCTCCCGCGGTCAAGCGGCGTGTAGCGTACCGGCGCGGTGGGAGCGCGGCTACGGTGAGAGTGCTTGCATCGCGGCGCCGCGACCGATACGTTTGAGGCCGCGATGAAGCACAACAGCTTGCAGGACATTCTGACGCAGCGGTTCGCAGCAGCGGTTGCAACCGTGGCCGGGTTGCCGCCGGACCAGGTCGATCCGCAGATTCGGCCGGCGGGCGATCCGAAGTTCGGCGACTACCAGTGCAACGTGGCGATGTCGCTGGCGCGGACGCTGAAATCCAAGCCGCGCGACGTGGCGCAGCGGATCAAGGACGCGGTCGAGTCGCGGTTGGCGGACATCGCCGAGCCGCTGGAGATCGCGGGGCCGGGGTTTCTCAACATCCGGCTGAAGGACGAATTGCTCGCACAATACCTGGGCGAGATTCCCGCGCCGCTGTCAGAGCCCCGAGCGCGAGCGACGGGTGCATCGGAGCCCGGAGCGCCAGCGACGCGTGCATCAGAGCCCAGAGCGCAAGCGACGGGTTCTGTGGCGCCCGGGGGCACTGCTCAAGAGCGTGGGCACACGGGCGCCGCCTGGCCGCTGACCGACCGCGTGGGGTTGTCGCCGGTGGAACAGCCGCAGCGTGTCGTCGTCGAGTACTCGCAGCCGAACATCGCCAAGCAGATGCACGTCGGGCACCTGCGCAGCACGATCATCGGCGACGTGCTGGCCCGCGTGCTCGCGTTCGAGGGCCATGAAGTCGTCCGGCAGAACCACATCGGCGACTGGGGCACGCAGTTCGGTCTGGTGATTCTCGGCCTATGGCACATCTGCATGGCTCGCGACCGTGGAGAGCCCGACTACCTGCAGAAGATGCTGCCTCGTTTGGCGAACAAGCGAGACCCGGAGAACCGGACTGCTGCCTTCGACGAGGTCAAGTCGCAGCATGACAGGGATTACGACCGCGACGATACGGGGGCGCCGGACGGCAAGGGCAAGCTGGTGTTTCTGCCCTTTCTCGAGCGCATTCACCAGAACAAGTCCGTTTCGCTTGACGAGATTGAGCTATCCTATCGCTATGTCACGCAACTTCAGGACATTTCAAAGGACCGTGAGGGCGATCCGTATCACGGTCTGCCTCAGAGGGTCACGAGCTGGCTTCAACTGGGCGATGCGCAGGAAATGCTGGCCTGGAAGTACTGCAGGGCCATTACTCTCGACTACTGCAGCCACACGTACGCCCACTTAGGGGTGCTTCTTTCGCCGCAGGACATTCACGGGGAGAGTTTCTACAGCCTTGGCGACGACAAAGACCCCAAGGACCGCCTGCGGGAAGTTTTGCAGGAGCTGCGCGAGAAGTTCGGCGCGACCGCAGGTCTGCCCCGCGAGGGGACCAGAGTGCGCGCCGCGGTCCGCGACGACGAGGGCGCCGTCGTCGTCTACCTGTACAACGACCAGGGCGAGCCGCTGTTCAAGGACCGTGACGGCAAAAAGCTCGGCATGATCGTGCAGAAGTCGGACGAGGCGTATCTGTACGCGACGACCGACTTGGCGGCGATTCGGTTCCGGCTCAGAGAACTGCCGTTCCCGTCGGGCGTCGGCGCGCAGCGCGTGATCTACGTCACCGACGCGCGACAGAAGCTGCATTTCGAGATGTTCTTCGCCTGCGCCCGCGCCGCCGGCTGGATCACCGACGCCGTGCGTGTTGACCATGTCACGTTCGGGAGCGTCCTGGGCGGCGATCACCGGCCGCTGAAGACGCGCGAGGGTGGGACGGTCAAGCTGCGCGAGCTGTTGGATGAGGCGGAGCGCCGGGCGTTTGAGTTACTCCAGCAAAGGGCCGCGGCGGCGGAAGAACGGCGGGACGAGGAGGATGGGACCGCGCGCCCGTCTCTCACGGCCGACACGGCCGTGGCACCCGCGGAGCAGCGTGAGATCGCCCGGCGGGTCGGGATCGCGGCGGTGAAGTACGCCGACCTGCGGAATGATCGCAACAGCGATTACGTGTTTGACTGGGACAAGATGCTGGCGCTGACCGGCAACACGGCGCCGTACATGATGTATGCGTACGCCCGCATCCGCTCGATCTATCGCAAGGCGGCGGAGCGGATCGGGTCGCCGGACGTGTACGCGGCCGGCGTGACGCTTGCGCTCGCGCATCCGGCGGAGCGGGCGCTGGCGCTGCGGCTGGCACGGCTGCGCGAGACGATCGACGTGGTCGCGGCGGACCTAACGCCGCACGTGTTGTGCACGTATCTGTACGACCTGGCAGCGGATTTCATGCGATTTTACGAGTCGTGCCCGGTGCTGGATGCGCCCGACGATGCGTCGCGGCTGAGTCGGATGCGGCTGTGCGACCTTGCGGCCCGGACGCTGCGGCTGGGGCTGGGGCTCTTGGGCATCGAGGTGATCGAGCGGATGTAGGCGCGTGCCGCTGCTCGGTGAGCCGTGCGGCGTAGGGGTAATCGGGCCGGGGGGCACGGCCGACACAGCCGTGGCACAAGGCGCGTGCGTATGGAGCGCGCGTTGTGCCGCACGGTGGACGGCGATTCATCGTGGAGCGCTTCAAACCGGCGCACGAACCCGCGCGGCGTCGCGTAGCGCGGTCGTTCCCGATCACGGCCGAGCCCACCAAACCCCCTGTTATCGCCGTCCCGCTCCGACGGTTCGACAAACTCGCTTCCGGCCGGCCGGCCCAGCGGTCATGAGCTTGCTCCCAGGCGGCGTTGCAGGGGCGACCGACCGGTGTTACTTCAGCAGCGCCACGAACCCGGCCTGCTCGAAATGCCGGTCGGCGGTCAGCGCGTCGCGAATGCCGCGCTCCTCCATCACCACGAACGAAATGCAGTCGGTCAGCGACCAGTGCTTGTCCGGTCGGCCTCGGAACAGCGCGATCCCGCGCGCGAACAACTCAGCCGTCGGCGGAACGAGCTCTACCGCCGGATCGGCGCGGACACTGTCGACGAATTCGGCGACCGCCACCCTGCGTTCCGGGGCGCAGAGGGCATCTGCCACTTCGGTGAGGATCCAAGCAGTCGTGATAAGAGGCCGGTCGAGCGCAGCGGTAACCCGCAACACCTGCTCGTGCGCCTGGTCGGACGGATTCAGCAGGGCCAGGTAGTAGAACGTGTCCGCGAAGTACGGGTTCATCGCTTGGGTGTACCGTACAGGTAGTGATCGTGATTCTCGGCCAAATCCTCGGGCAAACCAGCGCCCGCCGCACCGGCAAAGCGCAGCAGGCGCTCCGCGAGGGACCCCTTGGGCGCCTTCGATCTGTCGGCGTCACTCACCGGCTCCACGCGGACCACGGTCCCGTCCGGGAGCTTCACGCCGTCGTCGAGTACGACCACGCCGTTCGTCACTTTGCCCTGGTAGCTCATATGGCACCTCGCCGTTGGCCGTCCAACGCCATTATAACCGCGCTTCCCACCGATCGGCGGGCTGGAAGCGGCGACTTGTGCGTCGGCACGCTCATGCAGCGTACGTACCACCGGAAGCACTGCGGCCTCACGAGGGTCGATAACCTCGCTGGGGCTCACGCGGTTCGGCGATATTGCTTCCAGCCGGCTCGCGTGGTCGATAGAATGTAGGATGTGAAGGACGAGCGATGCCCAACGAGTTGACCATCATCTTCGAGCTCGGCCAGGACGGCTGGTGGATCGCCACGATCCCGGAAGTCCCCGGCGCCTTCTCGCAGGGCCGTACCAAGGAGGAGGCCCGCGAGAACGTGCTCGATGCGCTCAACGAGTTGATGGCCGCGCGACGGGAAATGGCGCTGCGCGAGCGCACCGGGACGTCCGAGGTCGAGACGGTGCCGATCGCGGGTTAGCGCTCCGACGGGGGCTCGACGCCTAGTTCCTTGCAGATCTTCAACGCCAACGACGAATCAATGTCCGCGTGGCGAGGGATTGGGGCCGTCTGTCGATTTGCGGGGTTGATATAGATCGAGTGCTTCCTGCCCTCGCGGACAAGCTCGCATTGACGGCTCACCACGTAGCGGATCAGCTTGCCACGCTTCACGGTTTCCCCTCGTCATTCTGATCAGCATCCAGGAGGTCGATCTGGAGGTGACCGAACAGCTTGCGCAGTTCGCGCGCCGTCGCGTTGGGTGGCAGAGTTAGCTCGGCAAAGCGTCCGTCAGCAAGCCGATAACGGAGCATGGTCAACACGCAGGCGCGCTCTGCCGAGTCCGCGCGCGACACATCCGCGGTCCCCGCCTCTGGCCCAGGGAGCCGCGCACCTCTCAGCAGCCCCTCAACGCGCGCTGGAGCGACCAAGCGGTACGTTCGGTAGCGTTTTTTCGCTCCCTCCCCCTTGTCCTCGACAACTGCACCGTTGTCCAGGAGGTTCTTCTTAAAGTAGTTCCAGACGCGAGCGCAGCTCACTCGGTCCGAAGCGGCGACGCCCACGTCCGTCCGGATGTCCGGGAATAGGAAGACCCTTCTCTCTTGGACGCTACGCAGAATCTTCGTTTGTTCGTCCGTCACGGTCGCACCTTCCCTTCGGGTGTACGCGAGTTCCAGTATAGAACCACGTCCATAAGTTGTCAAGTAGAATTAGCTTGCATGTGAATGAATTATGAATTCTGGGTCGAGGCTAGGGGCAAGTGCCTGGCCGACTCGGGGCGGTCCGACGACGCACGACCTTGCACTCGGGGTGGACGATGGTGGTGGCGCGTAAGTATTTTATTTACACTGAGTTGCGCGGAGTTTGGCCTTGCTCAGGCGTGTGGCCGCTGCAGCGGAAACAGCAGCACGTCGCGGATGCTGGGGGAGCCGGTCAGTAGCATCACCACCCGGTCGACGCCGATGCCCAGGCCGCCGGCGGGGGGCATTCCGTGCTCCAGGGCCTCGCAGAAGTCTTCGTCCATGACGCGCATCGTCTCGTCACCCTCGCCGGCGAGTTGGGCGCCGAGGTTCTCGCGCTGGATCGCCGGGTCGTTCAGCTCGCTGTACGCGTTGCCGATCTCCATCGAATTGATGTACGGCTCGAACCGCAACGCGAGCTGCGGGTCCTGCGGGTGCCGCTTCGTCAGCGGGCACAGCGGGGCCGGATAGTCGATCACGAACGTGGGGTTGACCAGGTGCGGCTCGACGTGGTGCTCGAAGAGCTTGCTGATGACCACGGTGTCGTCGAGCTTCTTCTCCTCCATCCCCAGCTCCCGCGCGCGGGCCCGCACCTTCGCCAGCTCGGTCAGCGGGAAGCCAACATGCTCGGCGAACAGATCGGCATACTTCCGCCGCGGCCAGGGCGGCGTGTAGTCGATGTATCGCGGCTCACCGGGGCGCGCGTCGCACTGCTCAAGAGCAGTGGCACACGTGCCGAACTTGATCTTCAGTGAACCGATCACGTCGCGAGCCGCCCCGGCGATGATCTCCTCCGTGATATCCATCATGTCGTGGTAGTCGCCGTAGGCCTGGTACAGCTCCAGCATGGTGAATTCGGGGTTGTGCCGCGGGCTGATGCCCTCGTTGCGGAAGCAGCGTGCGAACTCGTAGACCCGCTCCAGCCCGCCGACCAGGCAGCGCTTCAGGTACAGCTCGGGCGAGATTCGCAGATACAGCTTCATGTCCAGCGTGTTGTGGTGCGTCTCGAATGGCCGCGCCGCCGCCCCGCCGTAGATCGGCTGCAAGACCGGCGTGTCGACCTCGATGAAGCTGCGGCGGCGGAGCACGTCGCGGGCGTAGTCGATGATCTTGGCCCGCAGCACGAAGACGCGTTGCGACTCGGGGCTGGCGAACAGGTCCACGTAGCGGTGACGATAGCGGGCCTCGACGTCCGTCAGCCCGTGGTACTTCTCCGGCGGCGGGCGGACGGCCTTGGAGAGCAGCGTGAACTTCGACGCCCACAGCGTCAGCTCGCCGGTCTTCGTGCGGCCGAGCCGGCCATCGATGCCGACGATGTCGCCGAGGTCGAGTAGCTTGGCGACTTTCCAGGCGGTGTCACCATCGACGGCGGGCGAGACGCCCGCGCTCCCCGGCGAGACGCCGGCGCCACCCTGGAGCATCTTCTTGGAAAGCCCGAATTGCAGGTCGCCGGTCCAGTCGCGGACGGTCATGAAGATCAGGCTGCCGATGTCGCGGTAGAGCACGACGCGGCCGGCGGCGCGGAATTTCGCGGCGTCGCTCTCGACGATCTGCCCCGGCTCGATGTTGAGCTGCTCGCTGGCGGTGCGGATGACGGCGTTCTTTGTGACGCCCTCGAACCGCCCGCCGTAGGGGTCAACACCGAGGGCCCGGATCTTCTCGAGCTTCGCTTTTCGATCGGTAATCTGGTCGCTCATGGCGAGGGGTACTATATCGCCCGCGACCGCTCAACCCAACGCCGGTGCGCGTCCACTCACGGTTCCTCGGCCGGTTGCGACTCGGGCTCGGCGGGCGGAGCCAGGATGGTGGGCGGCTCGCCGCGACGCGCCTGATACTCCTGCTCGAACTTCGCCAGCGCCTCGTCGAAGCGGGGCTGATCCAGCACGTCCGGCCGGCCGTTGGCGCGCAGGACGATAACCACGGACCGCCGCCACATCGAGGCATGCGCGTAGGCGACGATCCAGTCGGGCGGATCGGTCGGCTTCACGCCGGCGACGTACCAGACACCGGCGGTGGGATCGCTGCTGGCGCCAGGAAACGGCGTGGCTCGGATCGGCGTGCTGTGGGCGAGGGTCGCCAGGTCCGGCGGGTACTCCTGATACTTCGCCTGGTACGCACTGAGGGCCGTGCCGATGCTCTGGAGGTTCGCAGTGGTCTGAGCAGCACTGAAGAACTTCAAGAATCTCGACCTGAACGCACCGGGGTTGAGCGAAGCGGCCACGAGCACGACCAGCAGCAGCACGACGGGCACGCCGCCTGTCGCGATCCCGGCGACGGCGCGGCCGCGGCCGCCGTAGGTGGCTGGCTGGCTGCCTGCGCGGGCCGTCGCGATGATTCCGAGGATTACGGCCACCAGCCCGACGACCGGGCCGACGCACACGCAAGTCGCGGGGATACTGATGATGCCGAGCACGAGCGCGGCGGTGGCCAAGCCGGTGCGCGGGGCGGCGAACGTCTGGGAATACGGCTCGCCCGGCTGCGGATAGCCCGGGGACGGTGGGTATGCGGGCGGCGGATTCGGCGGAACGGACATGGCGCGTCTCCTCAGGCTGGCGGCGTACGGCTGCAGGTGACGCCGGCGGTCTGTCTCCGGCCGGCACGCCGCGGACGCGCATGTTGTAATGCGGAGTCGCGTCAGTTCCAAGCAGTCGAGTGTCTGAGCGGCAGCGCAGGCAAGGGGGCCGCCCCAGTCGGGCGCTATTGTAGTGTCTCATTGAAACTGCGACGTATGGGAGCCGCGACATTCATGTCGCGCGGTGGTCCCGCGCGGCCTGAAGGCCGCGGCTCAGCCCGTGATACGATCGGTTTTTTCCGAGACACGACACTACTTGGCGGACGAGCCGGCGACCGGGACGGTCTCATCGGCCTGCAAGCGGCGCAGCGTTCGTCGGCGCAACTGCGTCAGCGGGCGGGTCAGCCCGCGGTGCAGCCGGATCCAGATGCTCACGCGGGCGAGGCGGCGCATCTCGTCGGCGGTCAGCAGATCGGGGCGGAGCCGGCGTTTGTGCTTGAGGCAGTGGTACAGGTCGGCGTGCTGAAAGCGGGCGAGCAGCCAGCGCAGCGGCCGCCACGCGCGCCACCCGACGGGCGGCAGCCAGAGCGAGATCTGGAAGTCGATCAGGTAGGGCTGGCCGTCGTCGCCGACGAGGACGTTCTGGCGTTTGTTCAAGTCCACGTAGGCGATGTCGCGTGCGTGCAGGGCGCGGACGAGCGCGAGCAGGTCGTCAAAGAACGTGTCGGAGACGTTTTCGCGGCGCGCGAGCGGATGACCCGGCACAAACTCATGCAAGAAGCCCGTTTCGCCGACCGGCCCGATGAGACGCGGCACGCCCGGCAGATCCTGGAGCCGCTCGTATAGGCGCCGCTCGCGGCGGGCGAGCAGCCGTCCGGACCAGCGCATGGGAAACGAGAGGAGATCGTTGGTGCGGCCGACCTTCAGGACGGCGCGCGTGTCGGGTCCCTGATAGAGGCCGGTCGCGGCGAAGAAGTCGTGCTTGAAGGTGTCGATGAGCCGGTAGGTTTGCCCGCGGCACGTGACGCTGGGCGGCAGCGCACCGGTGGGCAGCGCGAACAACCACGGATGTCGGCGCCGCACGGATTTCGGGCGCGGGGGCATCGTGCTCACGGGCGGAATTATAGCTCGGCGGCCGGGCCGGTGGCGTGCGGCGCGCGGACGCTCAAGCGCGACACGGGCCGAATTTGTTCAGCCAATGTTAGGTTGAGCGTGGATTCCCCATAAAAAAGGCGTGCGGCACCCTGTGGGTATTGGCGCGGTCTGAGGGTGCCGCAGCGAGTGGAAGCAAATCATTTTCTGTGAAGCACTTACGCCGCTTCGGCGGCTTTGTGTTTCCCCTGACGCTCCGCCGCCATTATGTAGTATACCAGCCGCGGCGGCACTTTCAACAGCATTTGCGCGCAAATCCACGAAAGATTTCGATTTTCAGCGCTAGGGCGCCGGCTCCAGGTCCGATAGCTCGGACTGAAGCTGTTCGGCGAGCCGTTGCCAGCGCGAAGGAGGGGATTCGGCGAGAAGGTCGCGCACGATCTCTCGGGCGCGTGCCCGGTCCGGGGCCGGGAAATCGCCCACGAGGTAGATCGCTGCCTGGAGGAGGGTCGCCTCGGGCGGCAGGTCCTTCCGGGCGGTCAAGACCTGGATGGCCGCGGCGGCGCGCTCGAATTCACGCGCCTTGGGGATGGGTGTGCCCGCGCGTGCCCGCCGGACCCACGACACCGCTTCGTCGAGGCGTCCGGCCCTGGCCTCCGTGAGCATGAGCGCAAAACACGCCAGCGGGTTGTCAGGGTCCTTGGCCAGAAACTCCTCGGCGGCGGGCGCGGCGGACGGATTATCAGCCAAGGCCAAGGTCCACACGAGGAACGAGTTGAACTCGCGCCGGTCCGGGGCGCGGACCGCCGCATCCTGCCAGGCGAGGACGGCGTCGCGCAGCCGGCCGCTTTGCAGGCACGTTTCCTGTAGCCCGCGCAGGGCCGTGTAGTCCGTCGGATTGTCCTGAATGAGGGCCTCGTAGACCGCGAACGCCTCGTCCCAGTGGTGGCTGCGCAGGCGGTATTCGCCGAGGGCCAGCCCCGCCCGCAACTGGGTCAGGGGGGTGGCGCCGTGGCGGCGGATCGCCTCCAGCACGTCCACTAGGAGCCGGAACCCCTCCGCACCCTGACCGTAGCGGATCTCGCAGACCGCCAAGCCGAGCTTCGCCTCCAGCGGCGGCTTGCCGGTCGCGACGGCGGCGGCGAACTTCGGGCAGGCCTCCGCATCCCGGTCGAAGTCGTACATCAGCAGCGTAGCGCAGTCGGTGTAATAGGCGGCCCGCAGCTCCGGCGGATCGGAGGGCAGGAGCTGCTCGCAGCGTTCGTAGGCCGCGCGGGCCTCGTCGAGCCGCCCCAGGGCCTGGTAGGCGTGCGCGAGGCGTTTCCAGGTCACGAACTCGTCCGGCAGCAGCTTCCGAGCTTCTTCCGCCTGCGCGAGCGACTGCCGGGCGTCTCCGAGCAATAGAAACCGGTAGGAAAGCCGGCGGCGAAACGGCCCCAGGTCTTCGGGGCCAGGAAAAAAACGGGCGAGGTCTGCGGTGTGGGCGGCCTGGGTCAACGTATCGCGGGCCAGAGCGGCGAAGTGGGCGAACTGGCTGGTGCCGCGGCGCAAATCCGCCGCCTCGTCGGCCGGCAGGGGATGGGTACGGGCGAAATCGTAGGCGACGGCCAGGGCTTCCAGGGCGCGGGGGTCGCCGGGGTTGAGCTGGATCAGCCGCGTGGCCCGGCGGATAGGGCTGCGCGCGATCCGGCAGTGGGGCAGGTCCCAGGCAAGCATCGCCAACGCGAGCACCGCGCCGATCGGCACAGTGATACGCAGGAGGGTCTCGGCTCGCCGGGCCCCCAGCGTGCGGACCGCGAGCACGCCCACGACCGCCGCGATGCCCATGAGGGGCTGGTAGAAGTAGCGGTCGACGGCGGCCGACTCGCGCGCTCCGATCAGCCCGACGACGGGCAGCAGGAGCGCCCAGCACCACGCCCAGCCGACCGTGACGAAGCGGGTATCGGGTCGCCGCCAGGCCCGGACGGCGTGGACCGCGCTGGCCGCCGCCAGCCCCAGCCCCAGCCAGACGAGCGGGTATCCCCATCCCGTCCGCGGGTCGGGGAGATACCAGAACGACAGCCACAGCGGGGCGAGCAGGTTGCGGAAGTAGATCCAAACGGCCAGAGCGCTGCGGGCGACCGGGTCGCCGAAGAGCCCCTTGGACGCATCCCCTATTAACCCCGATTGGCTGCTGGTCCAGTATGTCGTGACCGCAAAGACCGCACAGACGCCCGCCACGATCCACACCCGCGGCGAGCGCGCGGTCCGGCGCCAGCCGGTGTGGGCGGCTTCGAGCACGATCACCAGGAGCACGCATCCGGGGATCGGCTTGCACAACATCGCCAGCAGGAGCGCGACGAGCGCGCCGCTCAGGGCGACGGTCCGTCCGCGCGACATCCAGGAGAGGTAGAGCCCGAGCGACAGGAGCGCGAACGTCGCCGACATCAAGTGGGTGCGGCCCATGTCAGCCGCGTACGTGGTGATCAGCATGGGGTGCAGCGCCCAGAGCAGCGCGAGCATCCAGGCCAGCACGGCCGTCACCGCGGGCCGGGCGCTACGCAGCCGCGACAGCAAGACGCGCAGGACCAACCACAGCAACAGCGCGTTCAGCGCGTGGATCAGCACGTCGGTGCGCCGGAAGCTGAGCGGAGAGCCGCCCGTCGGCTCCCAGTCCAGGGCGTACGTCGCGATCGGCAGCGGCTGATAGAGGTCCTCCTGGACGGTGCTGAAAACGTGGGCCAGGCGGCGGGCGAGCGGTGCGTTTTCGTGGTCGGGATCGGCGGCCGGGTTCACGTCGGGGTTGTCGACGATGAAGATGAACTCGTCGCCCAGAATCCAGGGGGCATCGAGGCTGGGGGCGCCCGCGACATACACCAACACCACCAGCACGAGCCCCAGGCCGACGAGGACGCCGCGCGACGGCGGCGGCGCTTCCAGCGTCGCGGGCGGCGGCGGGGGCGACGGCAGGGCGGGCTCGGCGTCCATGGCGGGCTTTATCGCCGGTTGCGCCTGGGCTGGCAAGGTCAGCCGGGCGTCCAGTTCGGGGGCGGCGTGCGGTTTTCGGCCGGCCGGGTTGCCCGTAGAATGTAGCGATGCGGGACGCGAAGACATCGTCGGAGTCGGCCGGGCACACGGACACTCAGCGGCACGCGGGCGAGGAGGACGCCCGCCGCTTCGCGGTGGCCGTCGCACGCCTGGCGGACAGTCTGAAGACGGAGGAAATCCAGGTGCTGGACCTGCGCGGGCTCAGCGCGCTGGCCGACTTCTTCGTGATCGGCACCGGCACGTCGGACCGGCAGATGCGGGCGGTCCTCGACGCCATTGAGGAGCACGCCCGGGGGCTCGGCCGGCGGCCCTTCTCGACGACGCGCAGGGCGAGCACGAGTTGGGTCCTCGCCGACTACGTGGATGTCGTGATCCACATCTTCGACGAGGAGCACCGGGCGTACTATGACCTGGACGGGCTGTGGGGGGACGCGCCGCGGGTCGAGTGGCAGCCCGCTGCGCAGGGCCGAGACTGACCGGCCGATTGCCCCGCGGCCTTCCGCAACGCGTGGTTCAACGAATAGCATAACGCCAAGTCGCGGTACCAGTTGTAGGGGTTATTCGGGTCGTTCGGATTGTTCGGGTCCCCGGGGCCGTTCGGGTCCTCGTCCTTGATCGTGATGTTGCTCACGTGCCCGGTCACGTAGTAAGTATACCGCACGGTGCGCAGCAGGCGACTGCCGCCTGGCGCGTTGGGGTCATACTTGCGGTACAGCAGCAGCCGGTTATTCCGCGTCTCGTACTGGTCGTCCAGGCCGAGATTCGGGTCGCTCCACACGTTCGCATCGGTGTCGTACACGTACTCGGTCAGTCGCCCCGCCGCCACGTAGTCCCGCTTCGTCGTCCGGTTCCCGAGCTGATCGTACGTATACGCCAGATCGTACACCACCTGCTCTGGGCTGCCCTCGACCAGGCGGCACTCGTTGATGAGCCGTTTCCTCCCATCAACCGGAATTATTCACCAACCCGCTGCGCCTAGCGTGACGCGTGATCGGTGGGAGCTTCAAGGCCCCAATAAGTGTTCGGCGGGCGACGGAAGACGTTCGGAGCCCTGCGCGGCTGAGACCGCCCCCTACCCGCACGG
>CAIWOY010000340.1 GCA_903914415.1 uncultured Phycisphaerales bacterium
ATCGGCCCCTGGCAGATCACCGTCACGAACGTCAAGGCGAAGTACGGGCTGCCGTACGGCGTGCAGCCGGAGTGGCCCGATGCGCAGGTCTATGCGTACTGCCGCGACAACCCCGACATTCAGGCCAAGATGATCGCGGACTACGTTCAGGAGGCGTACGGCAACTACGGCCGGCGGGGGCCGTACGGCATTCAGCGGTATTTCTGGCTGGAGGCGTACGTCCGCGGCTGGATTGGCCAGGGTGCGTGGGATAAGTCGGTGCTGCCGGAGCCGCCTGATGGTGATTGGACCAAGCTGACGCCGGAGATGAAGGCCGACACGGGGTTCTACGCGAAGCAGATTCTCGTCGGCTGGCGCGGCAATCCGCGGGGGCTGCTTTACTGGCTGTGGGTGACCGGCGATACGGACGGGATTCGCGCGGCGCTGCGTACGTGGCGCGATCAAAACCGCATGGTGTGGGACGCGTCTGTCGGCGACGCGCTGCTGACCGAGGAGCCGGGCGATTTCGCGGTGTACCCGGAGGATCTGCGTTATCTGAAGCCGTTCTCGGAATGCCACGCCGAGGTCATGAAGCTCGTGCTCGAAGTTCTCATGGAGAGGTAGGGCTGCCGGATGTCCGCAGCGACGATTCGCACGTTCGTGAGCGGCGACCTGAAACCGGTCGTCGCCCTCTGGAACAGCGCCCTGCGGCGCGACCCGATCAGCATGGGCCGCTTCACGAGTTGGCTCTTCGGCGATCCCGATTATTGGCCCGGCGACGATTCCGGGTTCTTCGTCGCCACGCAAGAAAGGACCGTCGTCGGGTTCTTGCGGGCGATCATCCGGCGCTGGCCGAACGATCGCGTCGGTCTCGAGCCGGAGCGCGGCTGGATCCCGGCGTTGGCGGTCGATCCGGGCCACCAACGGCAGAGCATCGGCACGGCCCTGCTGCAGCGCGGCTTGGCGTATCTGCAGGCGCTCGGGCGGCGACACGTTTGGGTGTGCGGCAATAGCGGCTCCGCTCCGGGCTACGTCTTCCCCGGCGTCGATCAGGACGCCTACGCCGGCGGGCTGGCGCTGTTCCGCAAACACGGCTTCGTGATTGACCACGAGCCGGTGTCGATGTCGCGCGCGGTCGTCGACTTCGACGTCGAGCACTTCCACCGCGCGGCCTGGAAGACCAGACAGGACATCCGCGTGCTATCGCTCGGCACAGACCGCGTGCAGGAGTTTCTGAACTTCATGGCCACCGCGTTCCCCGGCGACTGGAACATGGCGGCCCGGGCCAAGATTCGTGCGGGTGCCCTGCACGAGGTCCTCATCGCCCTGCAAGGTGAGACGATCGTCGGCTACTGCCAGTGGGAGGGCGAGCATTTCGGTCCGTTCGGCGTGACGGCGGCCATCCGCAGCCAGGGCATCGGCGCGAAGCTGTTCGTCGAGGCGGTACGCCGCATCCGTACCGCCGACGGCCGCACGGTCTGGTTCAATTGGGCCGACGAGGCGGCGGCGCGCTTCTACGGGCGTTTTGGCCTGAAGGCCCAGCGGCGGTTTGCGATCCTGCGGCGGGACCTGTAGAGACCGGAGGACTCGGTGAGCCAGTCGCTGAAGGCGGCCGTGAGCACGCTGATCGCGCCGGACTCGCTCATTGTCGCCGGGTATTTTCTGCTCGTGTTTGTGGCCGGCGCGCTGGTCGCGCGGCGTTTCGCTCATCGCGCGACGTCGGAGTTCATCACCGGCGGCCGCACGTTTACGTGGAAGCAGACGGGGCTGACGCTGCTCGCGTTCGCCGTCGATCCCACGTACATGGGCATGGCGGGCGTGGGCTTTCTGTGGGGCATGTACCTGTCGCAGTGGATCGGCGTCCACATCTGGTTCACGAGCTGGATCGCCGCGATGTTCCTTGTGCCGATCTACTGGCGTACGCGGATTGTGACGACGCCGGAGTATCTCGAACGGCGGTTCAACGCGAAGTGCCGGGCGCTGTTCTCGGTGCTGATGGCCGCGATTCTGGTGATCATCCTGACCAGCGCGATGTATCTCGGCGCGCTGCTGATCACGCGCATGCTGGGCTGGCCGCTGGCGGTGAGCATCGGGGCGATCGCCGTCGTGTGCACGTTCTACGTGATTGCGGGCGGCTTGCAGACGGTGCTCGTGCTGGACGTGTACCAGGGGGCGATCCTGCTGGTCACGCTGATTGTCGTCACGTGGCGGATCGTGGCGGAGATCGGCGGCCTGGGGGCGCTGGCGACTATCGCTGCGCCCGGCAACGCCGGCGTGCCGGTCGGGAGCCTGTTGCCGCCGCTGGACCTGAAGCCGGACACGACGGTGTTCTTCGCGGGGCCCGCCATCCTGTTGTGGGCGACGTTTGCGGGACTGTCGTGGATCGCCTGCAATTTCGGCATGGTGCAGCGGCTGCTGGCCAGCCGCACCGAGCGTGATGCCCAGAAGAGCCTGCTGTTCCTGGCGGTCCTGGCCAACATCGCCTGCTTTGCCACGTTCGCGGTCGGCGCCGCGATGCGCAAGTACCGTCCGGAGGTCCCGGCCGACGAGGGCTTCATGTGGGTGATGCTCAACATGTTTCCCGTCGGGGCGCGCGGCCTGCTCGTGGCGGGCATGATGGCCGCGCTGCTGTCGTCGGCGGACGGTCTGCTGACCGCGTCGAGCACGCTGATCACGCAGGACATTTACCTGCGTTTCCTGCGGCCCGCCGCCCGCGACCGCGAGATCAAGCTCGTCACGCGCGTGCTGGAGGCCGTCGCGATGGTACTCGCGCTCGCGCTCATTCCGATCGCGATGAGCCGGCAATCGGCGGTGACCTTCGTGCAGGAGTTCTTCGGCGACCTGATGGGCGTGGTGGTCGCGCTGTACATCGTCGGCGTGTTCTCGCGCCGGGCCACCGCCCGCGCGGCCTTCGTGGCGATGCTCAGCGCACTGGCCCTGGCGATCGGTCTGCACGCCTGGAGTATATGGAGCACCGGGCGCGCGGAGCCGGGACCGCTGCCGGCCCTGGCGCGGCTGAACTTCGCGTACCGCGGGTTCGTGTCGTTCGCGTACGCGATCGTGGCGACGCTGGTCCTCAGCCGTTTCGAGCCGGCCCCGGATCCGGCCCGGCTGACGAACCTGACGGTGCACACGGTCTCGGACGCACCTGGGCCGTGGGTCGGGCTGAAGTCGTGGCCCGGCTTGTGGAAATGGGCGTTGGGCCTGAGCCTGGGCTGGTTCGCGTTTACGGCGCTTTGGGAATGGTACGGACGGACGCATTAGACTGAACGCAGGAGGCGCGCCGCCCTCAGGAGTGAGAGTGATGAGCAAGCCGCAAAAGCACATTCTGGCCATCGGCGCCCACATCGGCGACGCGGAGATCACCGCCGGCCTGCTGGTGGCCAAGTACGCCGCCGCCGGCCACCGCGCGACGATGCTCCATCTCACCGCCGGCGAGCGCGGCAATCCGAAGATGGACGCGGCGGAGTATCGCCGCCAGCGCGTGCGCGAGGCGCAGGCGGCCGCGAGGAAGCTGGGGGCGGCGGAGTGCATCGTCCTCGACCACCCGGATGGCGAGCTGCACGCCGACCAGGATACGATCCACGAGATGTGCGACCTGGTGCGCCGCTTGCGGCCCGACGTTGTTCTGACGCATTGGCGGGGCTCGTTTCATCGCGACCACCGGGCGGCATACCAGATCACCATGGACGGCGGTTTCCTGGCGGCCCTGCCCGACATCAAACGCGCGCAGCCGGCGCATCTGATCCGCGGTTTGTACTACCTCGAGAACTGGGAGGACCTGGAGGAGTACCACCCGGACCTGTGGGTCGATGTCACGAACGTATTCGATACTTGGCGTGCGGCCTGCCGCAAACACGAGTTGTTGCGCGGCGAGATATCGTTCGACTATCTCCATTACTACAGCGGACTGGCAGCGAAGCGCGGGGCCGAGGTCGGCGTGAAGTACGCGGCAACCGTCAGCTTGCCGCCCATCTCGCGCAAACGCCGGGTTGATTTCTTCCCGATCGATGCCGAGCCGGTGTTGATCTTCTAGGACCACCCATGAGCCGATTCGGAATTCGAACGCTGTGCGGCGACGACCTCTCGGCCATCATCGACGTCTGGAATCGGGCGCTCGTCCGCAATTCGACGAGCGCAGAGCGTTTCGTCGGCATGGTCTTCGCCGACCCGGATTACTGGCCCGGCGCGGACTCCGGCTTCTTCGTCGCGGCGGACGCCGACAAGATCGTCGGCTTCCTGCGGGCCACAATCCGGCGGGTTCCGAACGACCGCCTCGGCCTCGAGCCGGAAGACGGGTGGATTCCGTACCTGGCCGTCGATCCGGGCTACCAGCACGGGGGCATCGGCACGGCACTCGTCCGTGCCGCGCTCGAGTACTTCGCGCGACACGGCCGCCGGCGCATCTGGGTCTGCGGCACGACCACCTCCGCGCCCGGGTCGATCTTCCCCGGCGTGGACGTCGATGCGTATCCGCATGCGCTGCCCCTGTTTCAGAAACACGGCTTCGTCGTCGATCAGCAGGCTTTTTCGATGGCCCGCGAGGTGGTCGACTTCGACGTGCCCGCGTTCGAGCGCTGGGCGTGGGAGACTGGTCCGCAAGTGCGTGTCGAGTCGCTCACGCCGGCGCGCGTGCAAGACCTGTTTGTCTTCCTGGCGGAGTCGCTGCCAGGTTCGTGGAATATCGCGGCCCGCGCCAAGCTCCAGAGCGGCGCGCTGCACGAGATGCTCATCGCGCTGCTGGATGGCCGCGTGGTCGGTTATTGCCAGTGGACCGGCGAGCACTTCGGCCCCTTCGGCGTCGCGCCTGGCTTGCGGAACCAGCGCATCGGCGCGAAGCTCTTCACCGAGGCCGTGCGGCGAATTCGCGCCGCCGACGGTCGCACGGTGTGGTTCAACTGGGCCGACGAAAACGCCAAACGCTTCTATGACCGCTTCGGCTTGAACGTCACACGCCGGTTTGCTGTGCTGCGTTGGCCATGAGAGACCCGGCAATCCACACAAAGGCAACGGTTCGAATCCCATGAACGGATCAGCACCAGTACTGACGTGGATCGACTGGACGATCATCGTCGGCTTCATCGTCATGTCTATCTTGATCGGCGTGGCGTGGAGCCGCCGCGGGCGCAGCTCTGTGCGCGAGTATTTCACGTCCGGCGCGTCCACGCCGTGGTGGCTGCTCGGCACGTCGATGGTGGCAACCAGCTTCGCCGCCGACACGCCGCTGACGCTCGCCGGCTGGGTCGTGACCAACGGACTGGCCCAAAACTGGTACTGGTGGTGCCAGGTGCCGGTCACGCTCCTGGGCGTGTTCTTCATCGCAGCGCTGTGGCGGCGCGCCAACCTCGTCACCGACAACGAGTTCGTCGATTTGCGCTATTCCGGCCGCTCGGCCGCCGTGCTGCGCGGCTTCAAGGGCCTGTTTTTCGCGCTCGTCTACAACTGCATCGTCATGGGCTGGGTCAACCTGGCGATGACCAAAATCGTTCAACTCACGCTGCCCGACATCCCGCACGTGGCCGTGGTCGACGAGGTCATGCTGTGGACCTATCTGCACACGCCGCTGTCCGATGAACTGCCGCCCGAAGCACGCACCGCGATGCGCGGCGGGGCAGTCGACCCGCTCCAGCTTTATTACCGGGATTGGAGCCAGCTCGGCCGGCCGCAGCGCCCGACCGTCATGCGGGAAATCGGGCTGATCCTGAAACGCTTCGCCGTCATCCAGCAACGGCTCGCCAATCCCGAGCAGTTCGCGCAGGCCCTGGCGCGGAACAAACAGCTCGGGCGGTCCGGCGGCGACGTCACCGCCGAGCTGGAGAAACTGCGCGAGTATGCGCGCAGCGTGCAGAGCGCGCCGTACCTGGCTCGACTCGGCCTGGAGTCGCGCGAGGCCGACTTGGCCGCACGCTGGACGAGCATTCAACCAGCGTCGACGAACGCGCACGTCGCCGCCCCGGCCGCGCTGCAATTCGTCAACGCCGTCGCGGTCACGGTGGCCGGCGTCAACAAGCTGAAAATTATCCTGCTGCTGTTCTTCATCGTGACTCTGTACACGGTGATGTCCGGCCTGTGGGGCGTCCTGGTCACCGATTTCATCCAGTTCTGGATCGCCATGACCGGCTGCATCGTGCTGGCCGTCATGGCCACGCAGAAGCTCGGCGGGCTGGACAGCGTCTTGCACCAAATGTCGGAGATCTACTCGCTCGACCGCGCCCGCGGCATGGTGAGCATGATCCCCGTCTCCGGCGCCGGCGACCTCGACCTGATGGGCTGGAAGGCCTTCCTCGTCTTCGTGCTGTTTTCGTGGTACGTGCTGCAGTACACCGACGGCGGCTCGTACATGGCCCAGCGCATGCTCGCCGCCAAGAACGAACGTCACGCCGCCCTCGGCTACCTCTGGTACGCGATCGCCCACTACTGCATCCGCATGTGGCCGTGGATCGTCGTTGGGCTGGCCGCGGCTGTCATGTTCCCCTACACGCGCGACATCGTGACCGGCCAATACCCCGGCGGCGCGGTGGCCGAGGAAGGCTACATCCGCGTCATGCTCGCTGTTCTGCCGACCGGCTGGCTCGGCCTGCTGCTGGCGGCGTTCCTGGCGGCGTACATGTCCACGACCTCCAGCCACCTGAATCTGGGGGCTTCGTACCTGCTCAACGACTTCTACCGGCCGTTCATTCGCCGCAACGCATCCGAGCGGCACTACGTCTTCGTCTCGCAGATCGCCACGCTGGTCATCACGGTCGTCGGCCTGATCGTGAGCCTGTTCTACAACACGATCACCGACGCGTGGTTCCTGCTCAGCACGCTCAGTGCCGGCATCGGCGCCGTCTACTTGATGCGCTGGTTCTGGTGGCGGATTAACGCCTGGACCGAGATGGTCTGCCTGGGCGTCCTGCTCCTGTACTTCACGGCCTCGGAGGTCGCCGCGGCCTGCCACTCGGACATCGTCAGCCGCTTTTCGGCGCCCTTCCCGCTCAACCTGCTCTACCTGGTGCCGTGCTCGGTCGGCACCGCCCTGCTCGTGACGTTCCTGACCAAACCGGTCGCGAAGGAGAAGCTCATCGCGTTCGTCCGCAAAGTGCAGCCCGGCGGCCCCGGCTGGTGGAGAATCGAGGCCGAGATTCGCCAGACCGACCCGACGTTTCGCTGCCGCTCGCCGCTGACGTGGCGCGCGGCCCGGCGCTGGGTCCTCTCGACGGCCACCATCTATTTCTTCCTGTTTGGCAGCCAGATGATGATGGTGGGCGACGCGCTGACGGCAGCGACGTTCATCCCGCGGCGTTGGCTGGGCGCGGCGCTGATCGCGGTCGGTTGCCTCCTCGGTTGGTCTGTGGCCCGCAGCTTCTCGGAGAAACGGTGGGGCGAAGACCTGGTCCAGAGCCAGGCCGACGCGTAAACCGAGCAATCGGGCATTTCGGGGCGGCGCGAAGTATCAGTCGCCGGCTGGTCGCCCTGCGGCGTCGCGTGGCTGTGCCGCGCTTATACTCATGGTGCTGGCGAGCCGATGGAGCTTACAGCGCGATGCGCCGAGGCCCGGTTTCATGGACTTTATCCCCGACAAGCCTCTTGATTCGCCCCCGATCCCCACGGCCCGCTGCATTGCCACGCCGGCCCCGGCCTGCCCCCTGAGCGAAGAGGACTTTCGGCTCCTGCGCCGCGCGGCGGCGGCGCGCCGGCCGGTCCGCAAGGTTGCCGGTACGGCGCGCTTCTCGGCGGTCACGACGCTCGTGATCGGCGTCGCGGGCATCCCGTTCCTGATTTTTTCGCCGAGCGGTATCGCCCTGCTCATGGTCGTCGGCATCTGCGCGATCGGCGTGATCGAATTCGTGGGCTACCGCCGCATACGCCGGGGTACGCCCTCCGCGGCGACGCTGCTCGGCCGCAACCAGCTCGCGTTCATGGCGCTGATTGTCGGCTACTGCATCTTTCAGATGGCGACGGTGGCCCGGCAGCCGCTCGCGGCGTTCAGCTCGCCCGAGCTGCAGTCCTCGTTGTCGCAGTTGGATCCGGGGCTGATGCAACAGATCGAGCATTGGGCGCCGATCGCGGGCTACGGCTTCTACGGGCTCGTGCTGGTGCTCAGCGTCCTCTTTCAAGGCGGCCTGGCGCTCTACTACTTCTCGCGTCGCCGGCATCTTGAGACTCTGGAGAGCTCCACTCCGGCGTCGGTCCGCCGCGTGTTCGCGGAGTTGGACGCGTGAAGGGGGTTTGCCCGCAACCGGCCGGTGGCGGTCAGCGTTTGACGCCGTGCGTGTACTCGACCAGGTATACGCCGTGCTCGTTGACGCTGATGCGGGCTTGACCGCCGCCGGGCACGTGTTCGAGCGCGTCGGTGAGGCGTGGGAAGGCGGGGCCTTCGTCGCCGGGATGCGGCCAGCGTTGCAGCAGGCGCACGATCCCCGCGGCGACCCAGGCGTGGGCGTCGCGTGCGAACTTGTCGCCGCCGAGGCTGGTCAACTCGTCGGCGATGACCCGGAGCGTGTCGATCGGCCCGCTGCCGCTGACATGCGCCAGCTCCGGATCGATCTCGCCGCGCAGGACGTAGCTGACCTCGGTGGCGAGGCCGTAGTTTCGCTCGATGTGCGTCGCCTGGAACTTGCCGCACACCTGGCGGTCCCGCGTGAGCAGAACGACGACGGCGTCCGTCCGTCCGCCGACATTCTGCTCGCAATAACACACGGTCGTCTCGGTTCGGCGCGACTGGCCTTCCGGGAAGACGCGCTCGTAGTCGCGCAATTGCTGCCGGAGCGCAATCTGGTTGTAGCTCCAGTCGGCACAGCCGAGCGGAAGGAGGGCGGTCAAGGCGACGGCCGCGGCGAGCAGCGTTCGTCCGGCGTCTGCCGCGCGTCGGCCCGGTTGATGGCACGCTGATTTCATGCCCCTCATGATCGACGCCCGTGGGCGGGGCTGCAAGCCGGCCGGGGGTGTACCCAGGGGCTTTCAGTTCTGCCGCAGCGCCGGCCCTCGTCGCACAGGTGGGTAGTGCGAAGTTCAACTTCGCACTACCACACGCGCGCACGGCCGAGAATTGAAAGGCCCTGGGGGTGTACCGCAAGACCGTGGTGGTCGGCGCGCCGTCCCGCAGTGCGAGATGGGACCCGGCCAACAGAGCCCCAAGCGCAAGCGCGGGGTTGCCGGATGGCGTTGCGTTTCCGGTTGACGTGTGTTTGCCGGCAACCCGTCGCTTGCGCTCTGGGCTCTGATCGGCACCACCCGGCAACATCCGGCCGTACACCGTCGACCGGGGCCCGGATGCGGCCGATGTTGGCGCGGACCGGAACCGGTATAATCAAGATGGGGCTGGCGAGATGATCTCCGGCCGGCCCGCGGTACGGCGATGGCGCCGTGGCCTGCGGCGTGGAGCGTGCGAAGCGATTCATGAATCCCGAAGACCTTGACGCGATATTCGACCGGGCCAATCGCCTGTTGGAGGCCGGGAAGCCCGACGAGTCCCTGGAGTGCCTCGACAAGGTCGACGGCCGGATGCTGGACGCGGACGACCGGATCGAGTGGGGCAGCCTGCGGGCCTGGGCCCTGTCGCAGACCGGGCAGCACGAAGAAGCGCTCGAGCTGCTCGACGAGCTGCTGGAGGAGTTTCCGGAGTCCGTCCGTCTACTGGGCGCGTTCGGCATCGTGCTGTCGAACAACGACGAGTTGGAGGATGCCCGCGACGCGCTCGAGGAGGCCGTGGCGCTCGGACCGACCGACGAGGTGGCGCTGGCCAATCTGGCGCTGGTCTATGAGAAGCTGCGGGAGTACGAGCGGTCGCTCGAACTCTACGACCGCGCGCTCGAGCTGGGGGCCGACATCGACTGGGTGCTGCTGCGCAGGGCTGCGACGCTGGCCGAGTGCGGGCGCTACGCCGAGGCGAAAGTCACGCTGAAGCGGTATCTCTCGCTCGTTCCCGAGGACGCCGGGCAGTGGATTGCCCTCGCGATTCTCCACAGCGACGACGAGGAATACGCGGACGCCTTCCGGTGCTACGAGCAGGCCGAGCAACTGGACCCGGACGCGCCCGCTCTGCGTCTGAACTGGGGCGTCACGGCGGTGCGGGCCCACCAGTTGCCGGCCGCGTACAAGCAGCTCGCCCGCCTGCGGGGACTCGAGCCGCGCTCGGCGCGGGCCGGCCTGTTGCGGGCGTTCATCCTGGAGGAGGAGGGCGATCTGGCCGGCGCCCGTGGGATCTACGACCGGACGTTGGCGCGGGCCCGCTATGCCGACCGCGGAGAGCTGAGCTACGCGTTCGAGATGGCGATGGACTTCTTTGGACGCCAGAAGCTCCGCGCCCGCTGCGAGCGGTTGCTCGGCCGCGCGTATCAGGCCAACGCGTGCACCGTGGAACTGTGCGAGGCGTATCGCGAGGCCACCGGCGAGTACGTCGCGCAGGCCTGCTGGTACAGCCTGGTCATCGAGGCGGACTACCGTCCCGGCCTGCTGGAGCTGCGCGGCCGCAACGGTTCGTCCGGCCCGCCGCCCACGCGGTTCACGCGCGACTACCAGGTCGTGGCACGCAATCACGACGAAGCGGTGGACATGGTCCTCAGCCTTCTGCAGCGCATGGGCGAGACCAACCCAAACGTGCGCGAGTTCATCGGGCAGGAGCCCATCGAGGAGTCCCATGTTGGCCTCTACGAGGTCGAGCCCGAGGGTTTCGTGTTCTCGCCGGACGAGCTGGAGGAGCCGCCGTCCGAGGGGTGAGCCGGCGTGACGGAGCGGCGGCGGGGAGCGAGGGAGCGGGGCACAGATTCCTAGAACGTCCGCCGCGAGTCGAGCAGCACGCAGATCGGGCCGTCGTTGACCGATTCGACGAGCATGTGGGCGGCGAAACGGCCGGTTTCGACCGGGAGGCCGTAGGCGCGGACGGCGGCGACGAGTTGGGCGATGAGGGGCTCGGCGACGGGGCCCGAGGCGGAGGAGTCGAACGAGGGGCGGCGGCCTTTGCGGGCGTCGGCCTGCACGGTGAACGCGCTGACGAGCAACACGGAGCCGCGGGCGTCGGCGACCGAGAGGTTCATCTTGCACTCGGCGTCGGGGAAGATGCGCAGGTGGGCGACCTTCTCGGCGATGTACGCGATGTCGGCGTCGCCGTCGTCCGGCGCCGCCGCGGCGTACACGAGCAGCCCGGGGCCGATCTGGCCGACGGTCTCGTTGTCGACGGTGACTTTGGCGTGGCTGACGCGTTGGACGACGGCTCTCACGGCTGGGACTCCGGGGCGGGGGCGATTTGCGTGGCGGGCGGTTGCGCGGCGTTGGGGGCGGGCGGCACGAACGCCGGGTCGCGCCAGTTCGCGCCGAACAAGTCGGTCAGCATTTTCTCTGCGTTTGCGGGCAACTTGCGCTTGGTCTTTACCCACTCGCGAAAGGCGGGGAGCCCGCGCGGGTCGCCGGCGACGGCCAGAATGCGGCCAGCGCCCCAGCGGACCTGCGGGATCGGATCGCTTGCCATCTGGCGTAGCTTGTCGAGGCCGATGGGCATTTCCAGTCGCGAGTAATCCGGCCCAAGCAGCGGCAGGCAGCTCTGGGCCGACTCTGCCTGCGCGGCATTCAGGGCGTCGAGGACGCGCAGGCGGTGTTCCACGATGTTGCCCGTGTACTCGCCGAAAAGGACACGCTCAACAGCGGGGCGCGCATCGGGCTCCAGCGACAGTGTCGCGGCGATGACCCAGCGGGCGTCGCCCTCCGTTGGCCGCTCCGCCCAGCGAAGCGTGGACCACAGTTCTGTGGGGCGTTCAGGCGGCTGGTGGATGTGGTGGCGCAGTGCGCAGAGCAACGTGTATGGAAGATGCGCGACCTTGGCTTCGATGGTGGCGTGCTGGAACCACCGGGAGAAGACCGGCCGGAGGTTGGCGTGGTCGAAACCTGGCAGGCCGCGTGAGCCCAGCAAATCGCTAAGCGCGCACAGGGCACCGTGGACCACGCGTTCGTCCGTATCGGCTAGCAGATTGCTCAAGATGTTGTCTCGGGCGATTCCCTCGCCTTCAACTGCGTCCCATAGGAGTTCTGCTACGCGCCGCTGAGCCTCCGCGGAAACACGGTCCCGCGCCAGCAACCAGCGGATTTCGCCCGCAACCCCTCCGTGTGCGGGTAGCTGCCAGTAGCCGACCACCAGACCGGCCAGGACAGCCAGCGTGCCGAGCCAGGACAGTGTGCGGCGGGTCGCAAGCGACATACGGACATCATAGTGTAGGGCGTGACGACCACGCGAGATTGGCCGAAAGGTGTCGGGGGGATGGGCGGTCGCGGAAAGCACTGCTCGAGCGCAGTGGCACGCCACGGCGCTTGCTCCGCGGGCTCGGCGCTCTCGGCGTCTCCGCGGTTTTCCGAACAGCGGCACGCGCCGGTATGATTCGTCGCCATGTTTGTGATTCCTGCGGCTTACGTCGGTCACGTGGCGGGGCTGGCGACCTCGGGCCTGTGGACGGGCACGTCGCTGTGCTTTACCGCCGCGGCACGCCGGCTCGGGCCGACGCGGACGAACGCGGTTCGGCTGGTCATCGCCGTCGTTCTGCTGGCGGTGACGCATCGGCTGGTGGCGGGGATGTGGGTGCCGCGGGCGGTCGGCGGACAGGTGTTGCTGCTGGCCGCGTCGGGGCTGGTGGGACTGACCATCGGCGACCAGGCGCTCTTCACGGCCTTCGTGCAACTCGGGCCGCGGCTGGTCATGCTCATCGAGACGACGGCTCCGCTGTTCGCGGCCCTGTTCGGCTGGCTGGCGCTGGGCGAGACGATTGCGCCGCTCGGGTGCCTCGGCATCGCGCTCACCGTCGCCGGCGTCGGCTGGGTCGTGCTCGAACGGCCGGTTGGACCAACCCCGTGGACGTCCGGGCGGCGCGCCCGCGGCGTGTTGCTCGCGGTATTCGCGGCGATCTGCCAGGCGGGCGGGCTGCTGCTGAGCAAGCAGGGGATGGGGCACGGCTGGCTGCCGCCGGAGCAGCACCTGCGGCCGCTTTCCGCGACGCTGCTGCGGATGCTGTTTGCCGTGGCGGGGATGGTACCGTTCGTGCTGTTCTACTGGGCGCGCGAGCGGCGCGAGCGGAACGCGGGCGTGTACCCGGCGTCGCGGGCGTGGCGCGCGGGACTGCTCTTTGCGTTCGCCGGGGCGTTTGGCGGCCCGTTCCTCGGTGTGTGGATGTCGCTGACGGCGGCCGATCACGCCCCGGTTGGCGTCGCCCAGACGCTGATGGCGTTGCCGCCGGTGCTGATTCTGCCGCTGGCCCGGTTGATTTACAAAGAGCACATCAGCACGCGCGCGGTGCTGGGGGCGCTGGTGGCGGTCGGTGGAGTGGCGCTGCTGTTTGTGGCGCGGTAGGACGCTGCGGGGGGTTCGCGCGCGCGGCCGGGAAGTGGGCGGCGTTATGTCCTCTTCCGTCGTGCTTGTGCGGCGGCGCGGCGCTGCTCGTACACCTCCTCGCACTCCGGCGGCTGCATATAGAGCGGCACGATTTGCTCCGGCGTGCAGAACCGGCCGGCCAGGGTGAGTTCGTGGCCGAGTGCCAGCACCTCGCGGGCGTCGGGCAGCCAGTAGCTTTCCGGCAGCATCTGCAATCCCAGAGCCTCGAGCGCTGCGCGATGCGCGGCCACGCCATCGCCCAGCACGCCGCACGGCTTCGGCAGCGTCGGCAGCCAGGCGGCGGCATCGTGCAGACCGGCGGGCGCGTCTTTATTCGCGCGCGTCGCCGCATCTGGCGAGTTGTCCGCGTTCTCGAACACGGCGCCGAACACGCGGCCGCGGCGGGCGTCGAGAAGGACGGCGACGTGCGGCGGCCGACCCGGATACGCCAGCGCGTTGCGGGCGATCACTTCCAGCGACGGCACGGCGACCACGCGGCAGCCGAGCGCGGACTGCCACATCCGCGCCACGGTGGCCGCGACGCGCAGGCCGGTGAAGCTGCCCGGTCCCTGCGAGAAGCACACGCAGCCGACATCGCGCGGGCCTGCGCCGACCTCCGCGAGCAGGTCGCGGATCGCCGGCAGCAACTCGGCGGTGTGCGTGCGCTCCGTTGAAAGCACGCGCCAGGCCCGCGCGTGTCCGTCGTGTCCAAGCGCGACGCTGCCGCGGCGGCTGGAGGTCTCGAGCGCGAGTTGATATTGCGGCTGCACGTCCGGATTCTACCTGACCGTGCTGGAACGGGCAGCGCCGCACGGGCGTGTCGTGTCGGAGGCGCGTGTCATGCGGTATCATGGGGAGATGATGCCGGGCAACACGACAACGACGATCAATCCCGCCAAGCTGATGGACGGCCGCGCGCTGGCGCGGCGCGTGCTCGACGGGGCGAAGACCAAGGTCGAGAAGATTCGCGCCGCGAGCGGCGTGACACCCACGCTGGCGACGGTGCTCGTCGGCGACGACCGGGCGTCCGCGACGTACGTGCGGATGAAGCGGAAACGCTGCGAAAACGTCGGCATGAGGTCGATCGCGCTCGAGCTGCCGCCGGACACGACGACCGCGCAGCTCGTCGCGACGGTGCGCCAGCTTGCCGCCGACCCCGCGGTGCACGGGATTCTCGTGCAGCACCCGGTTCCCGCGCCGATCGACAAGCGGGCGGCGTTCGAGACGATCCCGGTCGAGAAGGACGTGGACGGCGTCACCTCGGCCACGCTCGGCCGCATCATTCTCGGCATGCCCGCGTTCGCCTCCTGCACGCCGAAGGGGATCATGCGTCTGTTGCAGGAATACAACGTCGTATTGGACGGTGCGTACGCGGTCGTGATCGGCCGCAGCCCGATCCTCGGGCGGCCGATGGCGTCGCTGCTGATCAACGCACACGCGACGGTGACGCTGTGTCATTCCCGGACACGCTCGCTGCCGAGCCTGGTGTGCAGCGCGGACATCGTGATCGCCGCCATCGGCCGGCCACGCTTCGTGCAGGGCGGCTGGATCAAGGTCGGGGCGGTCGTGATCGATGCCGGGTACAACGAAGGCAACGTCGGTGACGTCGATTTTGCGGGCGCCTACGAGCCGGCGTCGCTGATCACGCCCGTCCCGGGCGGCGTGGGCCCGATGACGATCGCGACGCTGATCGACCAGACGGCGGACGCGGCGGCGCTACAGCTCGGCGTGCCGCTCGGCTGAACTTTTTTTTTGACGAACGATGTTTTGCGTTTTTCGCGCCGGGCCGGCCGGCAAGGTGTGTATACTGAGGCGTGGAAAAGAACGGATCCGCCCCCTGCGTTGTGCGATAAGGAAGAATTCGTTTGCGAGAACCGATAAGCTGAACCCTGGGAGGCCATGACGGCCTACCCCCGACGGAGGCGCCTTCGAGCGCGTGGTCGGGGCGGCGTCGGCCACCCACCTTGACTGAGGGTTCCAGCAAACCTCTTCCACCGGCAATCGCGGAGGCCGGCTCCGATTCTGCGACGGGCGCTCGAGCCAACCGGCATGGGCGCCCCGTCGTTCTTCTATATGCGGGGAAACCCTAATCGGCAGCGCGGGGGCTATTCGCGATAATTAGGGCAGGGTGTGAGAAACGGCATGGGGACGGGGAGCCGGGGGAGTGGCACGTGGCTTGGACGCGCATTCGCGGCCGGGGCCGGGCTTGATGCAGTGGAGAAAGGGGCGGCCTGGGCGATTGAGCTTGGGTCGCCCCCATGTTATGTACTGGCGGCGTGGCTTGGACTGACGGCGGACAAGGGTGCCCGCGCCGCGACCGTCCAGCGCCGGCACGCGCGCCGGTCTGGGATCGGGACGCTCTGCGCGACCCGCACGGCCAGCCGGACAAGGCGCTCCGCGTCGAGGCGATGTTCGACGCGCTCGCGCCGACGTACGAGCTGGTGAACACGCTCGGTAGCCTGGGGCGCGACGCGGCCTGGCGCCGGCGGGCGGTGGCGGCGGCGGGCGCCGCGGCCGGGGAGGTCGTGCTCGACATCTGCTGTGGCACCGGCGACATGCTGCGCGCGCTCGCGGCGGCGACCCCAGCGCTGCTGGTCGGCGTCGATTTTGCGGAGCAGATGCTGGCGCGGGCGAACTTCGCGGGGGCGCGGGTGCCCGTGCATGTGGTCCGGGCGGATGCGCTGCGGTTGCCGGTGGCCGATGACGTGGTGGACGCCGTCACGTGCGCGTTCGGCGTGCGGAATTTCGCGGACGGGCCGCGCGGCCTGGCGGAGATGTATCGGGTTCTGCGGCCGCGCGGGCGGGTGGTCATACTGGAGTTTGCGCAGCCGGAGCACCCGCTCTGGCGTGTGCTCTATCGGCTGTACGTCGGGCGCCTTCTGCCGCTCTTGGCGGCGGTCGTGAGCCGGGAGAGAATACGTGCGTATCACTACCTGGCGCGGTCGATCCGCACGTTCGAGCCGGCGCGCAACTTGGCGCTCCGGCTCGAAACGGCGGGGTTCCGCGAGGTGACGTGGCGCACGATGAACTTCGGCGGCGTGGTGCTCTACCGCGGCGTAAAGCCGCCGGCCGACGCCGGATGAATCTGGACACGCGAAAGGACGGCCCGACGATGCGAGCAAGTGCAGGAATCGGCGTGATCGTGGTCATGGCGCTGGTGTGGGGTTGCGAACGCAGCGAGCCAACCGGCAGCGGCGGCAACACGACGACGCAGCCGGCGGCCACGCAGCCGGCGACATCCGGCGGGACAATGGAGAACGTGAAGCAAAAGGCGCAGCAGGCGGCCGACATGGCGGCCCGGATCATCCAGGAGGTTCGGCAGAAATATCAGCAAAAGGCGTCCGAGGAGCTGGCCCGGTGCGACGAGCAGATCAAGGCCCTGCGGGAGAAGCTAACCCAGGCCAGCGCGGAGGCGCGGCCGGAGCTCGAGCAGCGGGTGGAAGAGCTGAGCCGCCGCGTGCAGACCGCGCGGGCGCTGTTCGACCAGGCCAAAGCCGCGAGCGACGAGGCGTGGAAGGGGCTGACGGGCCAACTGGACAACGCGTTCACGGAGTTGAAGCGCGTGGTCGGCGCGGAGGGTGCCGCCTCACAGCCGGCGACCGAGCCCACCACGCAGCCCACCACGCAGCCCGCCGCCACGACCAAACCGGGCGCCGCCGGCGGACGCGCGGCACCGGCCAAGCCGGCGACCCCGGCGCCGGCGAAAAAGAAGCCGTAGCGGGGGCGCGCCCGCATGGTCGAGCTGCGCACCACCTTCGTGCTGGCCGAGCCGCCGCGGCGCGTGCCGGCGAGTCTGCGCGTGCGGCTGCTCTTGGGCGGGGCGGGGCAGTTCCGGCCGGCGGGCGGGCGGGGGCTGGCGTGCTTGATTATTCCGGGCGTGCCGCTGGCGGGGCACGGGCTGTACGTCTACCACCTCTTGACGGGCTGGCGGCCGTTTTGAGGGGGGCGTTGGAGCTGGGTGAGTGCGCAAGGCCTTGGAGGGGCGGCGGAAGTGGGCGACCGTCGCTTCTTATCCAAAGTACTGCTGCACTAATGGCGGTATCCGCGCATGAGGATGTGCGTCTCGTCAAAGTCCTTGATGACCTTCTCGTAGGCACCCGTGTCGCGCTGGCTCTTCTCGAAGAGCCGAAAATGCGCCCGAATCACTTGCCGCACGAGCGCCCTCAGTTGCGGAAGCTGCGCGCGCATTTTGTCTTGTGATTCCCGCTTCCGGATGTCCGCGTCTCCGTGCGCGATCTTGCACCGGATCTTCCAATGTGACTTCACTTCTTCAGCCAATCTCAGCGACTCGCTCTTGGTCGTGGCAAGGAGCGCCGACACGCGCAGGGGCAGCCTGTATGTGAGTTCCGTGTGAACATCGGCCAGCGCTTCGAGCGCGATGTGAAGGTCGAGGAAGCTCGGTTCTCCCCATTTCTCGTAGCTCGAGTTGAAGTAATCGATGGCAAGGGCGAGCCTCGGCGGCAAGGTCTTGGCGAATGGCACGTGCGGCTCGAGACATCTCCACCACCGCCTGAATTCGCGGAGCGTGGACTTGGTCAGGGTGAGCGGCGCGAAGCCGCCTGGGACGTGCCGCCCCTGTATGGCCAACCCGCTCAGATGCAGCGCGCCGTAAGTCGTGTACTCGCGACCACGGCGCACGTCCCCGTCTGCGAACAGACGCAGAGCGGTGACAAGAGCGAGCGGCACGTGCCATGTTGCAGGTTCGCCCCGGCCCACGTCGCCATCTTTGTCACGTGGCGCGACCACGTCGATGATCACCGCCCAGTCGGCGTATTCCTCCGCGTCGGCGGGGTGTGGGCGAGCGTAGTCGGCCGGCCTGGGGAACATGTAGTAGCCAAAGAACTCTGGATAACGACCGTTCAGCTTCGAAATGCGGCAGCGGTACTGCTCGCGCCCGATTCGGCCCGCGAGCGAAAACTCGCACTCGGGCTCAAACGCGAGGAGCGGCACGACGGTTCGGAGTTGGAAAGTCTGCGAGCCGTACGTGAGCAGATCGCAGGCGTAGCGCCGGGCGAGGTCGCGCAGCGG
>CAIWOY010000341.1 GCA_903914415.1 uncultured Phycisphaerales bacterium
ACCGGCATCCGCGCTTCCACCTGCACTTCACGCCCACCAGCAGCTCGTGGCTGAACCTGGTGGAGCGCTGGTTCCGCGAGCTGACCGACAAACGCATCCGCCGGGGCGTGTTCCGCAGCGTGAAGGAGTTGGTGGCGGCGATCGCGGCGTACATCGCAGCGCACAACGCCGACCCGCACGCGTTCGTCTGGACGGCCAAAGCCGAGGCGATTTTGGAGAAAGTCCGCCGTGCCCGGGCCGTCTTGGATAAGATGCAAACAGCGTGAAGAACTACACTAGCAGTATGCGACTTCGATTCGTAGCGCAAGGGCGGTCGCCATGGGAATCGCCCTGCCGGCAGAGTCGGTCCGGCCAGACCAACGAACCGGAGTCCATTTCGGGAAAAGGGCGGCTTTATGGCTTGGTTGGGTTCTTGATCACAATGCAGCGTGGTGTTGCCGACACCGCGTCGGCCGGAGCGCTGGCCTCCACCACGGCGGCGCTCCCCTTCCGTCCCCTGGCAACCCACGAAATGGCCACCGGCTGGAGCGCCGTTTGCCCGCGGGCAACCGCCGCGTCCGCGGCCGGAGCCGTGAACGCGGTCGTCGACGCCGGGGAAACCGTGATCATCCCCGGCGTCCGCTTCTCCACGAAGCGGCCTGCGGTCTGGATCTGTCCGTACACGACATACGGCCCCGAAAAGCCCGTCGTGTTCCAGGTGACCTCGCCCGAGCCGCCCGTGCCCGCGACGGCGACGTCGGACACGAGCGTCGTGCGCGTCAGGTCGGTGCGGGACTCAACCAGCAGGGTCACCGTCGCCGGGTCCCCCGTAAGGTTGCCCGCCACCCAACTAATCTGGACCAGGTGGCCCGCCGGCACGTTGACGTCCGGCGTGTTGGCGTCGACACTCTGGATCGTCAGCGCCATGGAGAGCACGGTACCTTGCGCGGGGGCCCGGACCGTATTGTCCACCAGGGGCAGGCACGTTCCGCCGACGACCAGGCACACGAGCCCGGCGACAACCACCAGTCCGGTCCGCATGGCACTCCACCTTTCCGCGCACGGCCGCCCGCCGCGTCAGCGGCCGATAAGTTTATCGGCCGGCCGCCTGGCGGCGGTCGAGGACCCGCGCTCGGGTCAAGCCCACGTGCACGCGCTCGAAGTCATTATTCGACGGCGTCAGTGGCGGTCAAGTCGGGGATCGGCGGCGTCCAGCCCGGCGCGCCGTTGGCAGGCTGACCGGCAGACACTAAGATTCGGTGGTTGGCCGGTGCCGATAAGAACATTGCGGGCCGTGAGTTCGCGCTTCCGGAGCGGTCTACGGCTCCGGCGCTGAGCCGGCACGGCCCTCAAGGATGTTCCATGAACCGCAAAAACATCGCCGTGGGCGGGTTCCTGGCGGCCAGCGTGGCCGCGTCGCTTTCCAGCGTCGGCGGGTGTCCCGACACCGTGATGCGGAACCTGACCAAGGAACGGACCGGCAACATCTCCATGCAGTTCATCAACAACACGCGCTACCGGGCCGCGTTCTCCTTCGGCACCTGGGATGCGTCGGACCGCACGCCCGGCCCGGTGACGCTGCAGCAACTGCGGGTGCCGGCCAACTCGAGCAGCACGGCGGCGACCGTTCCCTGTCGGCGCAACGCGGCCGTCGGCACGAAAGACTTCGTCGACCGCGTGATTGCGACCAAAACCGATCAGACCACGACGACCTTCGACCCGGATTCCTTCGACAAAGTCGTGCACTTCTCGGCCGCTGCCAGCGACTCGGATGCGGCGGCCCTGCCGACGGCCGGGACGGCCCTCGGGGTTGAGAAGCTGCTGGGCGTGGACTATAGCTGCGCCGACCTCCTGATCTTCACCTTCTGGGAAGACCCGGACGCCAGCGGCGGGTTCCGCGTCGACTACGAAGTCGTCCTGGACCAAGTTACGCAATAGGCGCGGCCGCGTGCGGGGCCGCGACCAGCCGCGCGCTCAGTTGCCCGGCCCGCCCATCTGCAAGCCCAATTCGGCGAAGTCGTCGCCGTCCACGTTGCTGTTGTCGAGCGTGCAGAGGATGGCCGGAGCGCCCGCGTCGCCGCCCGCCAGCGCGCCGCCGCTGGTGCCGCACTTCGTCGGCCCCTATCCGCAGTAGTAAGCCACGCCGAGCCTGTGAATTTTTCCAAGGACCTGCTCCGGGAATACTATCTTCGACCATCGCAGGGTGGGGTCCGACACCCGAAGATGGCATTCGCGAGGGTCGGGGTCCGATTTTTCACAGGCTCGCCGGGGCTGCTCGGCGTGCGATACGGCTCGGCGTAGTCCACGTACACGGTGGCCGGGTTGCCGAAGCAGCTCACCGAGACCCAGAAGTCCGCCTGGAATCCGCTGCTGAACGTCAGACCCAGACCCGGCTGGCTCGGGTCGCCCGCGACCTCGCACATCCGCAGCAGCCCACTGTTCGGGTCGGCCCCGGGATTCGTGGCCAGCAACCGGTTCTGCCCGCCGGCGCGCGCGTCAAAGAATATCTCGAGCTTGTTGCCGCTGGTCTCGAGGTTGCCCGCGAGCACCATGTACAGCGTGTTGTTGTGCGCCGCGGCGTACACGGCATCGAGTTCCGACCCGTTGCACACATCCGGGCGACCCAGGCTAGCGAACTGGGTTTGCGTGTCTTGCGCGGCGAGCGCCGCCCCATACAACGGATCGCCGGCAGACCCGTCGATGACTGGTGCCGCCAGGGCCGAGTAACAAAACGCGGCCACGAATCCCAACGCGAGTAATCGTGCCATGGTCGCCCGTCCTCCTTCCCCGAAGATGGTGTGCGGCGTTAACCGCGTTGCGCTGAGCATTCGCGAACTGCCGTAGTAGCTACTCTGTGCCGGTGCGCATAAAGCGCTGCTCGGCCGACACTCGGAACAAGCCTGATGATGACCAATTGCCCAGGGGTGCCCGGCCAAGCTCTGGTCCGCCCGCAACGTGACCGTGGCAGCGCTCCTTTCCCCAGCGGTGTCCCGCAAAGGAGCACGCGCGAGCGGCCAAGTCAATCCGAAGTGGTGCCCAGCCACACCCCGGGCGGGGCCGCAGCAGCGGCGAATTGAGTTTTTCGGGCGCAACGGTTCAGAATTGGCTCGCGGGCTCTTATTCCGGAGGATACGCCGGCGTACGCGACAGTGACAATAATGTCCGACATTGGGTGGCCAGAACCGCGTGTTTTCGACGCACGCGGCGCGCACGCCAACCGGCCGAAAAACGCGTGCAAGTCCAGTGCTGGCCAGAATATACTTGACATGATGGGAGCGCTCACGGCTATAATCGGTACTGTGAGAACCTTGTTTGTCCTGACGGCCGGCTTGTTGTGTGGCGCCGGTGGTTGCACTACCCCACCGCGGGGAACGGTGCTCGGTTGCGACCGCGGCGAGGCGGCGTCGCCCGCCAATTTGACGCTGGGCGAAAACGCCGCGGCGACGCGCCTGGCCACGCTCTCCTGCGAGCGATCGGGTTGGCCGACGGTTGACAGCGGCTATCGTTTCGATGCCATAAGCACCTACTCGACAATTGGTTACGATTATCAGTTTGGATTCAATCGCTACGGAGGCCTTTACTACGGAGCCGAGGTGGTAGACACGGGAACATGGCTTCGTTGAACGCGGAGGGTTGGTGCGACTGGCCGCGCGACGTCTTTCCGCCCGACCGTGGCGGCTGCGTTGCACGCGAGGTTCCGTGGGCCAGCCGAACGAAGTGTCGGATAATTGGGCGACTTGGCGGTGGACAACCCACACGGGCTGGCTTATAGTTCGGTTGGGTTTGGGTGTCGAGTCATGTCGAGAAACATGCTTTCTCGTTCGGTGGTAGAGTCGCTGTCTCCCACCGGGGTCATGCGACGTGCGGCTGTCTTAAGTGATGTAGTGTGAAGGAGATAGTGGACATGAAGGCGAGAACAATCTTATTCGTGGGCGTTGCGGTCCTCGTGTTCGCTGCCGCAAGCAGCGGCTGCGAGTTCCTTGGGGCAAGCTTGCTTGACGCGACGTGGGTTAACTCGCTCCAGCAGGATCTGGGGACTGTCTCGACGGACGTGCAGAGCCTGTCGGACACTGTCCAGGCCGGTTTGGCCGCGCCGGGCACGCCGGGAGCTGCCGGAGCTACGGGGCCGCAAGGTGCGGCTGGTGCTACCGGACCTGCGGGAGCCTCCGGCGCGAACGGCGCAACGGGTCCTGGCGGTACGGCCGGCGCGAGCGGGGCAACAGGTCCTGCTGGTGCGAGCGGCGCTGCGGGCGCCACAGGCGCGACGGGCGTAGGGACCAACGGCACCAACGGCACTAACGGCACCAACGGCACTGACGGCACCAACGGCACTGACGGCACCAACGGCACTGACGGCACCAACGGCACGCCGGGTGCGGATGCGACGGGCGGGCCGATCGCGACCGCCGTCGTGTTGCTGACCGGGCTCGGTACAGGCGGTTCGCCGTGCGGGGGCTACGAACTGTATGTGCCCGGGGTGATCGACTGGGACGCCACCGACACGCCTCCCTGCGGTCATTCAAGTCTCGGCCGCTATGACTTCGTCGTGACCGTCCCGAACCAGGGTTATGCGGCGCTAGCGGCGGGCATGTTCGATTACCCCGTGGTCGTGACGATCACCCAACCATCAAGTGCAACGGGCGCTCCCTTTAGTGCGGTGGCTTGGCCGCGCGACCTCACCCCCGACTGGCACCTGAAGATTTCGGTTTACGTTTATGACAAGACCGACCTCCTCGTCGATGGTTCCTTCAGCATCGCGGTTTACGACTGGGTCGGAGGGTAATCGCGACCCCCACGGAGCAGACTCGATCGTTCATCCAGCGGCGCTCCTGGCTCGGCCATGCAGCGCCGCCGGTTTTTGTTCGTCGCGCGCGATTCACCGCACGCGCCGATAGACGAAGACCGGCTTGTCGGCCCAGCAGATGGGGCTGCGCGGCGTGCTCTCCGGCGGGAAGCGCACCTCAAGCCGGTAGTACTCCTGCCACCAGGCCCCCGCGCGCGTCGCCTCGGCATCGGCCGTGAAGACCAGCCACTGCGGGAGCTGCGCGGGGTCGAGGTCGCGCGGCGCGGCGGCCGGCAGCAACACCACGCGACGGCGCGTGAAGTCCAGGGGCGGAACGGCGTATGGCGCGGGCTCCTGAAGCAGCCCAATCGCGTCCGCCGCGGGGACCTGCTTGGCCAGGTATCGGCCGGCCACTACGCGCGACTCGTTGCGCGCCCACGCGTCGACGGCGAACGCGTGCAGGTACGCCGGCGTTCTCATCGTTAGCAGCACCGCGACGATGGCGACAAGCCCGAGGGCAACGTGTCTGCGGGTCAGAGCCGCCAGCAGCCATCCGCACGCCACGCACAGCAACAGCACCGGCAGAATCAGGAACCGCGCGAACTCCGCCGGCTTGCCCGCACCCAGCAGGGCGCCAAGGGCCAACGTGGCAACGCCCGCGACCGCCGCGATTGTCGTCTCGCGCCCATGCCGGCGCCACAGCAGGCACAAACCTGCCACGCCGGCCGCCACGCCGCCCAGGCCCATGCTCTCGACGAGCAGCTCCCCGACCCGCACGGCCCCCGCGGGAGCCTGGCGCGCCTGGTCCCGGTACATCGCCGTGGAGTTGCTGATGTTGCTGACGAGTGCCGCCCGCCGCGCCAGCCAGTCGTACGGGATGTACGGATTCGTGACCAGGTAAACCGCAATCGCCAGGCCCGCTGCGATCAGCAACCCCCGCCCAGCCTGCTCGCGTGCCTCTTTTGCGCGTCCCCACCAGGCGGCGGGCCACAACGCCGCACTCGCGAGCCCCGTCAGCACCAGGCCAAAGGCGTAGCCGGCTTGCAGGCCCATGCGGACCGCGTCGCGCGTCCGTCCACGAGTGCGGTAATTCAGCGCGCTGAGAATCGCCCACAGGATCAGGCACGCCGACGGCAGATGCGGCTTGACCTCCAGTACCGCGGTGATGAACACCGGCGCGCAGGCGACACACAGCATCGCCAGCCACCCGGCAAGGCGGCCGCCGGCCCGCCGCGCCAGCTTGTTGACCGCCGCGAGCGTCAGCGCGCCGAAGACGAGCGAGACCACCCGGGCGACCACATAGAAGCGGGCAAACGCGTCCGGATGCTCCAGATAGAGCGCGGCGTCGCCCGAAACCCGCACGAGCCCAAGCCTGGCGGCGCCCGCGAGCGCAGCGCCGATCAGGTAGATGTATCCGCCGCCGTACTGGTAGAGCTGCGGGTCGAAATCCAGGCGGCGCGGGTTCATCCGCTGCAGCGCGCGAAAGACGATCATCTCGTCCGGCTGGCGCGAGAAGAGGCGATAGCGGCGCAGGATCTCGGCGCGGGCGTCCTGATCCGCGGTAAGCTCGACGATCCGATCGCGCGCCGGCAGAGGATTGAGGTCCGTATCCGCACCCGCGGGACGCGCGCGCAGGTGCTCCAGGTCCGGCGCAAGGTGGTACTGCTCGGCCTTCCACGGCGGGTTGCCGCCGAAGAGCAGCGCGTCCTCGCGCGCGCTAGGCAGCCCCCACCACAGCAGCGGCGCCATCAGCGCCATCCACAGGAGGAGGGCCCACGTACTGGCCGACGGCCCGCGGCGCCGGCGACGAGGTGCGGTACTCATGGTCGTGGCCACATGCCGGACACTCACGACAGAACGATGTCCAACACTCCCAGGATGCTCAGCAGCACCCCGACAAACCCGTTCACCGCGAAGAACGCGAGATTGGCACGCCGCAGATCATGCGGGCTCACCAGGGCGTTCTCGATCACCAGGAGCACGGCGACACAAACCACGCCGGCGTAGTACAACGTGCCGAGCCGCGCGCTGAGCCCCACGCCGACCAGCGCTGCCGTCGTAAGCAGATGAAAGCCCCGCGCCAGCCACAGGGCCGCGGCGACGCCCAGCCGGGCGGGAACGCTGTGCAGACCCTGCGCACGGTCGAATTCCACGTCCTGGCACGCGTAGATCAGGTCGAAACCCGCGACCCAGAACGTGACCGCGATCAGCAGCAGCCAGGCCGGCGCCGACAGCGTCGTCGGGTCGATCGCGATCCACGCCGCCACCGGCGACAGGGCCAGCGCGACCCCCAACACCACGTGCGACCAGAGCGTGAAGCGCTTCGTGAAGGAGTAGAAGCACAACCACGCCAGCACGGGCAGGGCCAGACGCAGGGGCCACGGGTTGTCGTACAGCCGGAGGAATCCCGCGCACCCCAGCAGGAACGCCAGGCAGGCCGCGGCAAAAAGGACCCACGCCGCCGTCCTGGTGACGGCTCCGCGCGGCAGGGCTCGATTCGTGGTCCGAGGATTCGCCGCGTCGAATTGCACGTCGACGATGCGGTTGAAGGTCATGGCGGCGGCGCGCGCGGCCACCATGCACAGCACAATCAGCCCGAGTTGCGCCCAGGTCGGCCGCTGCGGTCGTGCCGCCAGAAACGTGGCCAGCAGCGCGAACGGCAGGGCGAACACGGAGTGGGGAAACTTAATCACCTCGCCCCAGGTCCGCATGGATGCCACGAGGGGAAGCACGGCTCACTCCGGGCCCGAGCCCGAGCTGTCCGCCGCACCGGGTGACCAGCGCGTACGCAGGACGTGCGGCACACGCAGCAGGTCGAGCACGCGGCCGACCACGAAGTCAACCAGCTCGGCGACGGTTTGCGGCCGCAGGTAGAAGCCGGGGCACGCCGGGCAGATGATGCCCCCCGCCTGGCTCACGCGCAGCATGTTGGCCAGCTCGATCTGCCCCAGCGGCATTTCACGCGGCACGAGCACAAGCCGCCGGGCCTCCTTGAGCGTAACCAGCGCCGCGCGCGTGATGAGGTTGTCGGCCGTGCCGGCCGCGATGGCGGCCAAGGTGTTGCTGCTGCACGGACAGATGACCATCCCGTCTGTAAGAAACGACCCGCTCGCGAGCAGCGCGCCGACGTCGCGGTGCTGATGCAGCACCGCCTGGGGTGCCGGACCACCGACGAGCGCTTCCGGCGACAAGTTCGTCACGCCCAACTCGTCGGCCAGGATGCGCGCGCCGTGCGGCGAAACCACGAGGTGCACGCACACGTCGCTGCCCAGCAGGCACTGCGCCAGCCGGCGCGCGTAGACGGCCCCGCTCGCCCCGGTGATCGCCATGACGATCTGCCTCATGGCGGCACCGTGGGCTGCGTGGCCGCGACGAGCCGCGGCTCTAGCAGCTTCAGCCGTTCCGCGGCGCGTTTTCCCCAGTAGCTGCCCCCGAAGCGCGCGACGGCCTCACGCAGGCGTGCGACGCCGCGAGCCCGCTGCGCCTCGTCGCCGGGGGCCAAGGTCTGCACTTCCAGGTCGGCCCGCTGAAACATGGCTTCGGCGCGGGCGTCGCCGTCTGGAAAGCGCTGGATGCACGCCAGTAGCCGGTCGGCGCGGTCCTTGCGGTCGGGATGGGCACAGGCCCAGAGGACGACGATATCGTCGTACAAGAGGCTGTCCGCGTAGCGCTGGGCGAGCCGTGCGAGCTGGCCCAGATAGCCGGGGCGATGCGGGTCGAGCGCGGCCAATGCGCGCAGCGGGGCGCCCCCATACCGCGGGTCGGCACAATTCGCCAGAATCAGCTCGTGCAGCCGCTGGGCCTCCAGCAGGAACGGTTCGGCGTCGAAGCCGAGCGTGCTCTCCGGCGGGGGAGCCCGCAGTAGCGGGCGCGCAGCGGGCTGCGTGCTGGCCGCGTCGATCTCCGCGTGCGCCTCGCGCGGCACCTCCAGGGCCTTGAGTGCGCCGTCCACGTCCCCGCGGCGAAGCCGAAGCTGCGCCACGCGGACCCGGGCCGCGATCGCCAGCGGCGAATCCGGGTATTGCGTGAGCAGGTTGGTCCAGACCGCTTCCGACTGCACGTGCGGGAAGTCGGTGTACAGCTCCCGCTGCGCGCTCTCGCCGATCAGCCGCAGCTCGTCCAGCCGGGTGTCCAGCGCCCGCCCCTGAATGAACAGCACGCTGGGGACGAAGCGGCTCGTGGGATGGTCGGCAATGAAGTCCTTGCAGGCTTCGTTGGCTGACCGCCGGTCGTGCAGCAACTCCAGCAGCAGGCGCCGCGAGACCAGGTGCTTGATGGTGGCCTGCTCGTCCGCGTTTGCGCTCCAGAGCGCCAGCAGCGTGGCGCGCTGCGGCGCCAGCGCCCGCTCGGGGTCGGTCCACTCGTGCACGTAGGCCCGGATCCGCTCCGTGGCGTCCTGCACGGGCTCAAACCGCTTGGAGCGCGGTCCGTAGTCCTGCTCCAGGATGCGATAGGTCAGCTCATCCGCGCCAATGTACGCATGAAAGAGGATGGCCGGCGTCGCGAACATCACCGCCATCACCGGCGCCACCGCATCGGAGCGGTAATTGACGAGCCGCGCGATGAAGATGATTACCGCCAGCATCGTGCACGCCGCCAGGATCGCCAGCAGCCACGGGCTCGTCAGCAGCAGCTTCCGTTCGGGCGAAAAGCTCGCCCCCAGCGACTCCGCCGCCCCCCGCGTGGCCAGGTAGAGGTACAGCAGCACCGGCAACAGCCCCACGAGCGCCGACCCGTACCGGAACGCCATCCGGAACGGCTTCAGCGCCGCCAGGATGCAGCTCGCCACCAGCGTGATCCCCATCCAGGGCATGTGCGCGAACACCAGCACCGCGGCACAGAAGGGCAGCGCGCTCGGGAACTTGTACAGGATCGCGACCGAGATCGGCACCGCGACGATCGCCGCCACCAGCAGCCCCACGACCACGCCGTAGATCGGCGTCTGGTCCACGCTGATCGGGTACAGCACGAAATCGTAGAGGTTCTGGGTCTGCGGCCCCCAGAAACGCAGCGGCTCCAGGTAGGTCTTGAGCGTGAACTGGAACGGCTGGCCGACGTGCAGCCAGTTCGTGAAGATGCACAGCCCGCAGAACAGCCCGAGGTTCAGCAGCAGCAGCAGTATTGCCCGGATGCGGTATTTGCGGGCCGTCCAGGACCAGACGTCCTTGATCTCCCCGCGTGGCGCAGCCGACGCGCCCGCCGGCGGCCCCGATGCCCCGCCACCGGGCGCGGTGGGCTCAGTGGATCGCGGTTCGGCCAGTACGTCGGGCATGTCGAACCATGCTACCCGACGTGCGCCGCTGACGGAATAGAGAAGAGTAGCGTCAGCCCTCCGCGGCTGACGGCGGCCCCCCCGGCGTCACGCCGGCAACGCCCGCAGGAACCCCCGGATCAACAGGTCCTGGTACCGGTGGTATCCCAGGCACACGAGCGGGTGCAGCGTCTTGCCGATCCGGCGAACCGTCTGGTAGCCGAACCGCTGCCAGCGCCCCGTCGCGTCGGCCAGTCGGCGCTCGACGTTCCTTTGCAGCGACAGCCAAACGTCCTCGCGCAGCTTCTCCGGCGTGCCGAAGGCGCCGCCCGGGACCGCCCGGCCCGCGCGGATGCTGGCGAGAACCTCCGGCCTGGTCGCGCCCTGCGTGCGTGTGTAGGTGGTCCCGACGCGGAACGTGTGCGAGTCGCTCCCGCCGACCAGCACTTTGCCCTGCCCGGCCGTGGCCTGCCACACGAGCGCGTTGTGCGGGTAGCCGCGGGCGCCGTTGAGCCCCTCGAAAACGTCGAACAGCTC
>CAIWOY010000342.1 GCA_903914415.1 uncultured Phycisphaerales bacterium
AGCTTCGCGAACAGCACCTGCTTCTGGTCGTCCCGTGCCAGGCCCGGGTCGATCGCGAGCGGCAACGGCGACTTGCCTTCCGTCGCCGTCCCAGCGGTGCGCCGAGAGCGACGCGACGATCTGCTCCGCCAGCCGGACCGCAGCCAAGCCGTCCTCCGCGCTCACCGGCGGACGGTCGCCGCTGCGCACGCACGCGATAAAGGCGTCCAGCTCGGCGCGGAGCGGGTCGCGGTCGTCGATCTGCAGCGGCTCGACGTGGACCATCTTGCCGAAGTCGAGCCCCGCCATCTGCGACAGGTCGGCGATGTTCCGCTCGCGGGCGAACTTCAGCACGTCGAGGTTTCGGTCGAGCGTGATCGCGACGCCAACCTTCTTCTGATAATCGAGCGAGACGTACGCCTTCTCGGCGAAGACCCGCAGCTTGCGCTCGGTCTTGAGCGCCAGGCGCGACGCGGTCAGGTTTGCCACCGCCCCACCGCGGCAGACGACGCGTGCGCTGGCGATGTCCTCGTGCGGGCCGAGGACGTTGACGCCCACCGCTTCGACCCGCACGACCTCGTCGTGCACGAGGTGCAGCAGGATGTCGAGGTCGTGGATCATCAGGTCGAACACGACGCCGACATCCGCGGAACGGAATGTGAACGGGCTGATGCGGTGGGTCTCGATGAACTTGGGCCGCAGCCCCAGCCGCTCGATGGCCCGCACCGCCGGGTTGAAGCGCTCCGTGTGCCCGACGGCGACGATCACGCCGTGCTGCCGGGCCAGCGCGACGATCTGCTCCCCGTCCGCGGCGGTCGGCGCGAGCGGCTTCTCGATCAGCACGTGTATGCCGCGCTCCATCAGCGGCCGGCTGACCTCCAGGTGGTTCTGCGTCGGGACCGCGACGCTGGCCGCCACGACGTCGCCGAGCTCCGGCCCGAGCCGGTCGGCGTACTTGGCCCCCACGGGCTCGGCGAGCTCTTTGGCCCGCTCCACGTTCGCATCGATCACCGCGACAAGGCGCACGTCCGGCATTTGCGCGTAGGTGCGCACGTGGTGCCGGCCCATGTGACCGGCGCCGATGACGGCGACGGGTAGCGGACTGCTCACCGGATCATCCCTCTTTCTCCCGGCCGTAGAACGCGGCGCGGTCGTCGTCCTGGTCCGTGCGGTAGCGCTCGCGCACGCGGCCATAGATCCCCACCTCGAGCTTGCGCTGCACGAACTCGACCAGGTAGCGCACGTGCTCGTCCTGCATCAACCCGTCTGCCTCGATCTCGCGCAACGCGTCGCCGGTGCGGAGCGGGGAGTGCTCGCCGCGGCGGGCGTACAGCAGCCGGGCGGCGCGCTTGACCTTGCCGATCGACTCGTCCGGCACGCGCCAACGGCGCAGCCCTTCGACGTTGACGCCGCGCACCTCCTGCTCGTAGCCGAAGACTTTCATGTAGGGCGGGACGTCGTGGGTGACGCGCGTGACGCCGGCGATGTAGGCGTGGCGGCCGACAGTAACGAAGTGGTGCATGGCCGAGGCGCCGCCGATGACGACGCAGTCCTCGATGCGGATGTGCCCGGCGAGCTGGACGGCGTTGGCGATGATGACGTGGTCGCCGATGTGGACGTCGTGGGCGACGTGCACTCCGACCATGATGAGGTTGTGGTCGCCGATCCGGGTGACACCCGCGCTCTGCCGGTCCACTTCCGTGCCGCGGTGGACGGTCACGTGCTCGCGGAAGATGTTCTCCGCGCCGACGGCCAGGCGCGTGGGCCCGCCCTTGAACTTGAGATCCTGGGGGGCCGCGCCGAGCACGCAGCCGGAGAAAAAGACGTTGCGTACGCCGAACTCCGCCGGCCCGAGCAGCGTGGCGCGCGGTCCGAGCTTGCAGCCATCGCCGACGCGCACGCCCGGCCCGACGTAGCTGAATGGGCCGACATCGACGCCCTGGCCGAGTTCGGCGCCCGGGTCGACGTAGGCGGTCGGGTGGATCGTCGTCATGCGCGTCTTGTCACTCCAGGCACCGCACTCCGGACGGTGCGTTCAACGGTCTCGAACCGCGCCAGCATCACTCCGGGTCCGCGTCCACCAGCATGAAGCGGATCAGCGCCTCGGCCACGAGCTCGCCGCCGACGCTGGCCCGGCATTTCGTGTGCCCGATCCGGGCGCGCACGCGGAGCGACTCGGCCTCCAGCACAAGTTGATCGCCCGGGACGACCGGCCGGCGGAACTTCACCTTGTCGAGGCTCAGCAGCACCGCCACCCGTCCGGTGTGCTCGAGCTTCTGCGACAGCAGGATGCCGCTGAGCTGGGCCATCGCCTCGATGATCAGCACGCCGGGCATGATTGGCCGGCGCGGGTAGTGCCCCTCGAAGAACGGCTCGTTGATCGTGACGTTCTTGATGCCGACCGCCCGGCGCTCGCCGTCCACCTCGATCACGCGGTCGACGAGCAGCATCGGGTAGCGATGCGGCAGGATGCGCTGCACGCGGCGGATGTCCAACTCGGGCACGTCGGCGATCCGCCGCTCGAACCGGGCGCGGGCCCGGCTCTCGAGCAGCTTGCGCACCAGCTCGTGGTTGAGGTGGTGGCCCGACTTGCGGGCGTAAATCTTGCCGCACACGAACGCCCCGGCCAGCATCAGGTCGCCGATCAGGTCGAGAATCTTGTGCCGGACGCACTCGTTGTCGAAACGGTAGCAGTTCTCGATCGGGCCATCGGCGCCGATCACGAGTACGTCCTGGTAGGTCAGATGCGTCCCCAGGCCCGTGGCGCGGAGCTGCCGGGCTTCCTCTTCGAGCACGAACGTCCGGGCCGGTGCGATTTGCTGCGTGAATCCGTCGGGCTCCAGCACGAAATGCTGAATCTGGTGGCCGATCGGTGCGTGCGGGCCGTAGTCGAGCTCGTAGATGATCTCCAGCCGGTCGCTGTCCACCGGCCAGGCCACCAGTTCCGTGTCCCCTTCGCTGACTCGCGCCGCCTCGGTCACCCGCAGGTAATCGCGCTCGGCCTCCTGCTCGACGAGCCCCGCCGCCTGCAGCGACTCGACGAACGGCTGCGAGCTGCCGTCCAGGGCTGGGACCTCCTGGTTGTCCAGCTCGATGACGAGGTTGTCGATCCCCAGCCCGCGCGCGGCCGCCAGGCAGTGCTCGACCGTTTCGATCGAGGCCGTGCCGTTACGCAGAGAAGTCCGCCGGGCCCGTTTGGTCAGATTCTCCGCGCGGGCCGCGATCCAGACGGGCTCGGGCTGATCGGTCCGCACGAACGTGATCCCCGCTCCGGGCGCGGCCGGCTTGAAGCGCAGCGTCACCGGAAAGCCGGTGAACAGCCCGCGGCCGGTGAGCTCAGCCTCGCGTTGTATCGTGCGTTGGCGTTTCAAGCCGTTCGACCCGTTTGCCCAGTTCCCGCAACTCCGCCATGATCTTGGGCAGCCGGCGGAAGCCGACCGCCTGGCGGACGTACTCGCTATTTTCGACGGCGGGCGTGCCGCGGAAGGCCGTCCCGTCGGGGATGTCATGCGTCACGCCGGACTGGGCCGCGATGACCACGTTGTTGCCGATCCGCAGATGGTCAATCAGCCCGACCTGACCGGCCAGCACCACGTGATGCCCGAGGGTCGTCGAGCCCGAGACCCCGCACTGGCTCACGAGGATGCAGTCTTCGCCGATGCGGACATTGTGCCCGATCTGCACCAGGTTATCAATCTTGGTTCCGCGGCCGATGCGGGTGATGCCGCTGCGGGCCCGGTCGATGCAGGTGTTCGCGCCGATCTCCACATCGTCCTCGATCACGACCCGCCCGATCTGCGGGATCTTGAGGTGCTTGCCGCCGCGCTGGTAATACCCGAACCCGTCGGCGCCGATCGTGGTATTCGGGTGAATCACCACCCGGTCGCCGATCGTCGCGTGCTCGCGCACGACGACGTTCGGCCACAGCACGCAGTCGCGCCCGATCCGGCACCCACGGCCGATGTGCACGCCGGCATGAAGCTGCGTCCCCGGTCCGACGACGGCCCCCGCGCCAACGTACACGTGCGGACCGATGCAGGCGCCGTCCACGCCAGCGTCGCCGGCCACGCAGGCACCGGCGTCCACGCCGGCGGGAACGCGCTCGCCCGGCGGCGCCAACGCCCGCAACGCCTCGCAAAGCGCCATGTCCGGGTCGCGCACACTGATCGTCGTACGCCCCGGCGGCGCATCGCAGCCCTCCGGAACCAGGACCACACCCGCTCTCGACGTGGCGAGCTTCGGCAAAAGCTCCGGCTTGCCGATCCACGACAGATCGTCGGGGCCGGCCTCGTCGAGCGTGGCGACCGAACGTACGGCCGCGCGGCCGTCGCCCGTCAACGTGCCGCCGACGCGTTTGGCCAGATCGGCCGCCGTGATGAACGGGATGTCCGGCATCTGCGCCCTGCACTCCGCGCCTTAGCGTGCCTGACAGAACCCCCCTCCCTCTTAGGGAGGGGCCGGGGGAGGGTCGAAACACCCGGGTTTTTGATAGCGGCTCTTAGGGCACGAGCATCATCTTCACCCGCGGCTGGGCGCGGTAGTCCTTGTTGAGCTTATCCGTGACGACCTGGGTGACGTCGGTGGACGGGTTGGCGTAGAGCAGGTGGTTGCTGCGAATCTGCTCC
>CAIWOY010000343.1 GCA_903914415.1 uncultured Phycisphaerales bacterium
AAGCGATGACGCGGCGCTTCGCCTATCGCTTTATCCTCATCATGTTCGCGTGGCTTGCACATCGCTGGCCGTACAACCCGTTTCTGTTCTTCGCCAATCTGGCTAGTTTTCTCATCGACATCGGGCTTCTCTGGGCCTTGTCCTCTTCTTTGCGCCTACACATCGTCACTTCTTACGCGGTGAGACTCGACTGTCAGCGCTTAACTGGCGCCTTGCCTCCGCCCCCGCCGTGGGCCGACCGCGCCTTGAGGCAAGTAGTGGGGCTGAAACCATGATCAGCTTGCTATTCGTCACCGCCCGGGGTTTGTTCCCCATGCAGGGGGCCCTCGGCACCTATGACCTCCTGGCGTCCTGTCTCGCCGAACAGAGCTACACCGAGGCTGAGGTCCTCGTTGTTGACAAGGAGAACGTGTTGCCGCGTCCCGAGCTAGAGTTCGCCACGCGCAAGACGAGCGGCGGCGTCCGCTTCCTCCGTCCGCGCCCGACTCCCTGGACGCGCATGGGCGCCTTCGCCCCGAACGCCGCCCGCAACACGGCGCTGTGCTGGGCGCGGGGCCAGACCGTGGTCGCTATTGACGACTGCTTCGTTTTTGGCCCGCACTTCCTCGCGCGCATCGCCGCACTCGCCGAGCGTAGCGAGTACGCCGTGCCGCTGCTCTCGCAGGCCGACAACAGCGTGGCGTACCCCGAGCGGCCCGCGGGCCTGTTCCCGGCCAACGCCTACGCCGGAGGAATTTTGGCCTATCCGCTCGAGGCCGCCATCGCCATCAACGGCATGGACGAGCGCTTTGACGGTGGCTCGTGCGGCGACATCGACTTCTTTGCGCGGCTGCGGCTGCACATGCAGGCGACGAGCACGGGGCGTTTCGTGTCGGACCCGGGCGTCGCGGTCGTGGGGTACGGGCATGGCGGGCGCACCCTGGCTCATCCGCGCTGTGAGCGATTGGGGTGGTTCCTGGCACAGCGTCGCTGGGAAAGAACACTGTGCGCGAATGAACCCTGGTCGGCCGCGGAGCTTGAGACGTGGGTCACATGTGGACGTGAACTGACGCCGCGGGTCTGCACGCTCTCCGGCGCCCCCTGCGACTACCACGAGCCCGAGCCGGAAGCCGTCGGTGCGATACGGACGGCATACGAAGCCCAGGCGTTCTTCAACCTTGCGGAAGAGCGCAAGAAAAACGGTTTGACTTGACGGGGGCGATGCACGTATAATAGCCCCGCACTGACACGAGCGAGGCACTAAAGAACCGTTCTCACACCAAAATACGAAGGGAATCCTACAGGGGGATGCCGTTCGAACCTTCAACGAGTGGCCCTACGCCACTCTGAGGAAAGAACATGAGCGTCCTTCCTGCCAATACATCAGGACCCCAGCCAGTCGAGGCACTCTTCTTCGCCGGCTACTCCAAGGGCAACTACGCCAACTCGCGTCCCGCCGACCTGCTCGGGGTGGCTGGGGTGTTCCATGGTCCATGGGAGGACGTTAGCGGCTACTGCGAGTTCCGCCTACTCAGTTGGTGTACTCGGGCCTCCGCGGTCGGTGGCGTGCTCATCGAATGGTCGATGGACGGTGCCACAATCCGCGCGACGGAAGTGGCGGGAACGGCACTGGCCGGTGTTCTCTACGACTCAGGCGTCATTGCGTACCACATGCCGTTCGTGCGCATCAGCTACACCAATGGTGGCGTGGCGATGGCGCCGGGCGACGTGTTCCAACTACGCCTCCTCTTCTCGCCGACGGCGGTCGGCGGCGGTGGCGGTGGCGGACCGGCGGCGAACGTCAACATCATCTCGCCGCTCGGCATCACGGCTCCCGCGGCGGGCGTCAGCGTCACGGCGGCAGCGGACCAGTCTTCGCTGCCTGCGCCGGACCCGGCGGGAATTCTATCGACCTCGATGCTCCCCGAGATCCGTGAGCCCGACGGCGTCCTCCGGGCCCGCGCCCGCGTGCTGACGGACGAGGGGATGTTCGGGGACGACTTCGGCGACCAGACCTACCCAGCGTCGCCATCGTTATTCCGTCCCCTGGCCGGCACGCTGACGCTGACCACGGGCTCGCCTGCGTGGTCGCGCTCCTCGGCGGCGACGCCGCTGCGCGAAGGCGACTATCTCAGCAACATCGCCGACGACGTGAACCCGGCCGTGCCGAGGATGGTGCAGATCGACACGTTCACCCCGGGCTCGGGCGGCCTGTCGGGCACGCTGGTGACGGCGTATACCGGAGCGGGCGGGGTCGCGCAGCCGGGCCAGATCAGCAACTTCTGGCGGAAGAACACGGGCGTGGGCGGGGCCCCGGCCGGTCCCGGCGTGGCCAACTCGGCGCTCGGGCTGTGCCCCGGCACCGATGTGGGCGCGGTCGCCTCGTGCATTCGTGGCCTGACCTACGGCGGGCGCAAGGGCACGTCGCCGCTGTATGCCAGCATCGCGCTCAAGTCGATCTCCGTGCGGCAGGCCAACCAGACCATGGTCGTCGGCTTCATGACCACCTCCGGCGCGTCGGTGCTGCCACCCATCGCGCTGTTCTCGTTCAGCGGCGCGGTGATCACCGCCATCTCGACCTACACCAAGTCCGAGGGCGGCGCGGGCGACCGCGAGCAGGACAACTACTCCTTCCCCAATGGCGGCGACACCACGACGCAGCACATCCTCGAAATCTGGCAGCGCGGGGACCGCGTGTCATGGGCCGTGGACGGCGTGCCCTACCCCGACCGGCTGCTGCACTTCCCCTACCCCTACGAGCCGCTGGCCATCGGCGTGGAGGTCGGCAACCAGATCGGCTTCGCGGGCGTGGACTCGACGACGCTGATCAACTCGATCATCGTCCGCAACGTGGACGAGGTGGACGTGCGGGTCAGCTACCCGGTGGACGCCAACGTCCAGGCGCTGGCGCTGACGCGGCCGTCCCCCGACCCCGCGGCCAGCCTCAACCCGACCAAGCAATCACTGCAAGTCGGTCCGGCCGGCAGCCTCATGACGCGCGGGCAGGTACTGACGGACGAGGGCGCCTACTCGGGCGTCTTCCCCGGCGCGTCGGCCTACCGCGCGCTGGCAGCCAACATCACCATGACCACCGGCTCGGTCGTGGTCGTGGGCAACACCGGCTCGCTGTTCACGTCACAGGTCCGCGTCGGTGACTACGTGGAGATCACGGCGCAGCGCCTGGAGACGGCGCCGGTCATGCGCCAGGTGGCGAGCATCCAAGACGACACGCACCTGACGCTACGCACTCCGTGGGGCGGGGCCACGGCCACGGGACCGGCCGAGGTCACCGACTTCGTCATCTTCTGCACCGGCAACCTCAACGACGTGGTCGGAGTCGGGGCTTCGGCGATCAACCTCCAGGTCGGCATCGTCAACGGGGCGCGCTCCTATATCGCGCGGCAGCTTGGGGCGGGCGGCCTCAAGGGCGCGGCCCCGGTGCGGCTGTTCTTCGACGCGCAGATCGACCATCGCCGCGCCAACCAGGCGATCATCGGTGGGCTCGTCGACGCTCCGGCGACCTACGCGACGCTGAATCAGATCGCCGCCTTCCTGTTCGACGGCATCATCACGAACCGCGTCAAGTCGTTCGCGGGGACGCATACCACGCTCGGTGCGGTCAACCCCTATCTGCTGCCCGGGACGATGGACACCGTGGCGCACCCGACCGGCTACGAGCTTTGCATCTACGAGGACCGGGTGGAGTGGTGGGTGGTCGACATGAACGACAACCACTACGTGCGAATCGCGCAGTGGGGTGTCTGGTATCCCGACCCCTACCAGGATCTTTGGGTCTTCTTCCAGGTCGAGAACACGGGGGTGCCGGCGGGCAACTCCATGATCTCCATCACGCAGGTCAACGAGAAGTCGCTCAACTTCGTCGATGCGCGGGTGAGCCAGCCCGACCCGGCCAAGCTGCGCGCCCAGGTGCAGGACGTGACGCCGGTCGCGCTCGGGACCGGGCTCAAATACACGTTCGTCGCGGACGTGAGCGTGCAGATCGCGACCGTGGTGGTCGGAGCGCGCTACAAGATCGTGGTGGAGGGCGGCGCCGGCTGCTGCATCAACACGGTGGACGGCGCGGCGAGCCGCATCACGGACACGAGCTACTACGACCACGACAACTGGGACACGTTCGTGGCGACGCGGACCGACGTGTGGGGCATCACGCTCATCGCGGCGGCGGCCAAGTCCACGGTGAAGCTCGTCCCGATCAACCAGATTTGATAGGGGTCTGACGCCATGGCCCTGTCCACCGTCGCCGCGCCGGCCGGGTTCAGCAAGAGCCCCGGGGGCGTCTACGCCAAGCGCCAGCAGTACGAGCGGTGCGCGCTGCACGGCGAGTCGTCGCGGGTGCTCAACGTGCTGGGCAACCCGTACGGGAAGCAGAACCAGTTTCCGTCGGTGTACCAGTCGATGCCGGCGACGGCCGACGAGCTTCTCAAGTGGCTGGGCGACGGGTTGAGCTACCCGGCGGGATTTGGCATCGCGAACGTGCTTGCCATATATGACTGCTCGACGCCCTCACCTCTGACCGATTCACTGGGCCTCGGCCCGAACCTCGTCGCGACGGGAGCGCCGCTGACGGGGCGCGAGTGCGTCGGGCTCGGGCAGGCGGGGAGCTTCACGAGCAAGGTTGGGGTGGAAACAGTCAATGACTCAGCCGGACGTTTTGTTGATGCCGGTAACGCATTCGGAAACGTTCCAGATGGAACTATTTTCTCAGTGCTACTGGTATTCCGCGTAAATACTGGTGGTGTTGGGGCAATATCAAGAATGGTTTCTAAGGAAGTAGCGCCAGTATGGTTAATGGCGCAAAAGTTGGCGGGGAGTCTTAGCTTCTATGGTCCTGGTTATGTAGAAGCTAACGTTGTCGGCCCATTCTCGAACGCTTCTTGGAACTGCGCGGTCGGGGTAGTTGATTGCGTAGGCCACGTCGTTCGATTGTTAACCAATCAAGGCGACGCCGTATCTCCAGGTTTCGCGGGCGGCGCTGTCAATGCCGGTTCATTCTGTCTTGGTCAGATTACTTCTACAGGCCCCGGTTATCAGGCCGCCTACCTTGTTGTAGTTGACCGGGAGATCACCTCCGCGATGCGCGCCAACTTCTGGCGCCACGCGGCCCTGCCGATTCCGTACCTGCACGCGCGCAACTCGCCCATGATCGCGCCGATCACCGCCTCGCGCGTCGCCGCCTGGGGCGCGGGCAACGTCGGCCAGCCGTGCCTCGGCTACGACGCCTCGCTCGCGTCCGCGGCCACCGGGAACGCCCAGGGCTCGGGGTACATGGCCGAGGACGGCATCACGTTCGAGCCCATCGGGAGCACGGACTGGTTTGCCAACCTGCTGACGCTCCTGGCGGCCACGGCATCGGTTGATGGCCCGTCGGGGATGCGCGATGGCGTGCGCGTCACGATGGCTGGCGGCTATGGAGCGGGCGGTCCACGGGCCTACGGTACTGCTGTCGTCATTGCTGGAGCTTCCAACGTTCCCTGGCGCTACGACCTAGATTATCGTCGGCCTCCGGCCGGTGCGGTCGGCACGAGCGCCAAAGCGGCGATGGAGTTCTACAACGACCCAGGAGGAACGGAAACGTTCGTCATCGTGTCCGATGCGGCGACGCCCGTTGACTGGGTTCGTGCAGGTGGCGCTTGCACTCCGGTCGGCGCGGCGCACACGGTATTCCGCATCGACATCGGAGCGACCAACAACCTCGACAACTGCGACTTCGGCGAGCCGGCCGTGGTCAAGAACCGCACGACCGCCCCGCTCGCGTGGCGGCGCGTCGGCACGGCGGCGGCGGCGGCGACGGTGACGCCAGCGTATGAGATCGTGAATGCTGGGAATCGCTACTACTTCCCACTCTACGGGCGCTTCAAGTTGGTCATCGGCAACTTCCAACTGACCGACGGTGCGACCTTTCTCCAGTTCGGCGCGTTCGGGTCGGCGGGCTCGCTGACGCTCGACTACGGCGCGGGGCCGCAGCTTCGCCTCCGCATCTGGGACTCAGCAGGACTCTTGGCTTTGACGATTCTTGGCGGGGTACTTTCCAGTACCCGTCGCATCATTCAGATCGACTGGGACACCACCGCTCCATTGCACAACATCGGCGGGGCGTACGCGGCCATCACGGTGGACGGCGTGGTCGTCGGCACCTGGAACGCTCCGTGGAGCGCGTGTGTGGCCGACGTGACGCCGCTCTACTTCGGGTCGCTGACCGCCACGCACGCAGCAAGGTGCCTCTTGGAGTTGTGCTGATATGGGACTGCAAGTCATTCCGGCGCCGGCCGGGTATCGGGCCGCCCCGTCGGGCCTGCTGACGCTCGATGCCCGCTCGCCCTACCTCCTCCAGGGCGACGCGCCGCCCGCGCAGCCGGGCGAGCAGCAGCCGTTCCCGAACACGGCGGCGGGGCTCATCGCGGCGTTGGGAAGTCCCGGTGGCGTCGTTGTTGGCAACGTGCAGGGCGCGTACCTCTGCGCCAACGTCGGCAACCAACTCGACGCGCTCGGCCTAGGGCCGGCAATGATACAGGATGGCGGCGCGCTGGACAGCCGCGAGGCAGTCGGGCTCGGGCAGACAGCAAGCTTCGCGTCTAAGGTCGCGATAGAGCTACTCGGTGGTGGAGAACGATACCGAGTCGCGCCCGCTGGCAGCGCCTTCGCCGACGCGAACGGCAGCATCGTCGCGACGCTCACGGTTTTCCGCTGCAACCCGAACGCGAACGTGGCCCAGCGGCTCGTAACTGCTAAGTTCAACGGAGCGACTGGTTGGTGGCTGGACGTTGATAGTGGCCACATCCACGCCTACGTCGTTGGTGCGAGCACCGTTGATGCCGTCATTAATGTGGATGTGCGCGACGGCGGCTGGCACTATGCCCTTGTAGTCGTTAATGACGTGGCAAAGACCATTGCATTGCACTCGGACGTGGGCAGCAACACGAGCGGCGCATACATTGGCAGCGCCACGAATAACGGTCGTTTTACTTTTGGCTCCGATGCCATCGCATTCAGCGGCCAAATCGCGGCCTGCTACGTGCTCAACACCACGCTGCTCGCGGCGGCGGGCGCGTCCTTCTGGCGCGCGTTCAACCTCAACGAGTTCAACACGCCGTGCGCGTACACGCGCGCCGGGCCGCTCGTCGTCCCGATCTCCGCCTCGCGCGTCGCCTGCTACGGCGCCAACCAGCCTGCCGTCGCTTACAACGCCAACGCCGCCGCCGCCGACAACCCGCTCAAGACCGGCGTGCTGTGCGAGGACGGCATCACGTTCTGCGGCATGTCCACGGCCGACTTCTACGGTGGGTCGATGGCGACGGCGGGCATGGGCCGGGCGCTCGCCGACGGGGCGTCGGGGATGCGCGACGGACTGCGAGCCACGCAGAAGGCTGGTGGCGGCTGGAATCCCATCTCCGATCAGGTCTACAACGGCGTGGCCTACGTGCTGGCAGGCGACACACGCCGCGCCTTCCGTGGTGACGTGTGCTACCGCCGCGCGACGGTGGGCACGTCGGCACGCATGGCGCTCGGATTCTGGGGTGACGGAGGCGGGCAGGAAGTCTTCACGGTGGTCAGCGACGACGCCACGCCGGCCGACTGGCTTCGGGCGGGCGGCACCTGCACCCCGACGCGCCCAGCGCAGACTTCGCTCTACTACATCGTTGGGGGCAAGCTGGCGAACGACGACTGCGACTACAGCGAGCTTGCGGTGGTCGACAACCGCACGACGGCGCCGCTCGGGTGGCGACGCACGGCGCTGGCGGTGGCGTCGGCGACCGGCGCGCAGGCGCTCTCCTACACCAACGTCGCGAACGCGCGGTATAACCCCGCGCGCGGGCGGGCGGTCGTGCGCGTCGCCGGGTTCGCGGGGGCGGAGGCGCCGGCCCAGGTGGCGGGCTCACCGTTCGCGGCGGGCATCACGACGCCGTACATGACGCCCAGCCCCGACGCCCTCGGGCAGATGTGGGTCGTGATGAACGTCGCCGGGGGCGGCACGCTGGCGGCTTACAACATCAAGACCAACGCGCTCATCGGCAACTACGCCATCGGCCGCACGTCTTGCTCCTGCTGTGTGGACGGGCTCGGCCAGGTCTGGGCCACTAACAACTGGGACAACAGCGTCAGTGTCTACAACGTCGCCACCAAGGCGCTGGTCGGAACCTTCGCGACCGGCATGGCCAACCCATGGGGCATCTGCGCCGACGGGGTCGGCCAGGTCTGGGTAACGCACGCCAACAGCTCGGTGGTGGTGGTCTTCAACGCGGCTACCCACGCCGTCGTCGGCACCTATGGCGGCGGCACTTTGAACTTTTGCCTGGGCTGCGCGGCTGACGTGCTCGGCCAGGTCTGGATTGCCAATCGCGACGGCAACAACGTGACCTGCTTCAACACCGCTACCCACGCTATCATCGGCACCTACGCGGTCGGCGTGCAGCCCATCGGCGTGGCCGTGGACCGGCTCGGCCACGTCTGGGTGACGTGCTACGGCAACAACACGGTCTACATCTACAACGTCGCCACCAAGGCGCTGGTCACGAACTTCAACACGAGCGGGACGCCGCGCGGCCTCGCGTTCGACGCCTTCGACCGCGCCTACGTGGCCTGCGAGACCGATGGCGTCGTCCGCGTCTACGACATCAACACGTGGGCGCTGGTGGCGCGCTTGACCGCCGGCATCAACCCGTTTGGCGTGGGCGTGGACGAGCGCGGTCAGGTATGGATCACCAACAACGGGTCCAACAACGTCACCGTCTACCGCACCTGCCCGACGCTGCTCTCGTATGGCGCGGAGTACGCGGCCGGCGCGCTGGCGTTCGATTACCAGGGCACGCCGACGCGCGCTCCGCTGGCGGTGCCAGCGGCGACCGCCCGGCTCAGGTTGTGGGACAACGCCGCTGTAAGGGTGTGTGACCTCCCGTCAATCGCACTGACTACGGCCGAGAAGATCCTCACCCTGGAGTGGGACGCTGCGCTCGGCAAGGTCAGCATCCTCGACGGCGCGACCGCCGTCGGCTTCGGCGGCGTCTGGACGCCCAACGCCGCCGACGTGGCGCCGCTCTACGTCGGCAGCGACAACACTGGTGCCAACTCCATTCGATGCCTCGTGGAACTGCTCAACCTATACACGTACTAGAGGAGCCGCTCATGCCCGCGTTCGACCACGATCTCATACTCAAGCTCGACCCGGCCGACCACGGCGCGCTGCTCGCCGCCCGCATCGCGGAGCGCGACGCGACCATCGTGGCCAACGACCACAATCGCCGGCACCTGCGCGCCGTCGCCAAGGACGGGGCCGGCGCCAAGTCGGCCACCGACGCGGCGGCGGCGAAGGCCACGTCGCTCGCAACCGCGACGACGCACGAGACGGCGTTCGCGACCACGGTGGCCGCGGTGAAGGCCAAGCACGCGGCGACCGACCTCGTGGCAGCCGGCGAGGGGCACGACATCGCGCAGGGCGCGTGGGTGATGGAGTCGGCTCCGCGCCTGTCGGGCCTCGCGCCCATCGAGGACCATCGCGTCGTGCTCACCGACGCGCAGTGCGACGCGTTCGTGGCGAGCTACCGAGTCGGCACGCGGGCGAGCTTCGAGGCGATGGACCTGCGGCGGCAGATCGAGGCGTACCGGCAGGCGCATCCCGCGCTGTTCGCGGGGCCGGGCGAGCCGCCGCCCGTGGACCCGACCTACGAAGCGCTGAAGGCCGCGCTCGACGCGAAGCAGCAGGCGGTCGGAGACGCGCACGCGGCGCAGGCGGCCGTCCTCGCGGACGCGTTCAAGGCGGCGGGCGAGGACCCGGGGGCGTGGACGTACTGGCGCGCGGAGTTCGCGACCGGGGAGATCGTGCTGGGGCACCAGCCGCAGCCGACGGACCAGAAGGAGGAGGGCTAGCCCATGAGCGCCGAATACCTTCCCCTATGCGCAACCTGGCAGGACCGCCAGGCCACCTATACCCCCGACGGCATCCCCGTCGTCTGGGACCGCGCGCTGCTGCCGCTGCCGTACCTGCTCCAGCTTGACGACGGCCAGAAGCCGTATGCGAGCGCCATTCACGACGCGGCGGCGATGTGGAACCGCGAGGTCGGCTTCCCGGTGCTGCGCGAGGTCGGCGACGTGGCGTCGGCGCGCATCTTCATTGTGAGCGGGTCATGTACCGACGCGGGGCTTGCGGTCACCTCGCACAGCGGCGATGTGGTGCCGGAGAGCGCGACGGTCGAACTGCGCGCGGTCGGCAACCT
>CAIWOY010000344.1 GCA_903914415.1 uncultured Phycisphaerales bacterium
CCGAGGATTACGGGCCGCCGGCGACACGGCCGGAACGGGTTCGACCGCGCATCGTCTGCAAGACCTACCGGCGGGCCAGACGCGATCGGCGCGGCCCCCAAGGGCATGTCCGCACGTTGCGAGCTGTTCCGGCGGGAGGTGCGGCATGAACAGGCGTCACCGCGAGACGACCCAGCCCCCCAGCCGGGGTCTGTCCGCCCTCGTCGTCGGCTTGCGCGGGATCGGCCGGCAGGTAGCCCTGGGACTGGCCAGCCTCGGCGTTCAGAAGCTCACGCTGATCGACGCGGGCCGCGTCGACCCAGCCGAGACGGCCACCGAAGGCTACTTCGCCGACGACATCGGCCGGTACCGGCGACACGCCACCGCCGAGTTCTGCCATCGGCTGAACCCTGGCCTGGCCATCGAGACCTACGCACGGGTTAGCTCTCGCGATCTCGACCCTCACACGGCGGTACTGGTCTGCGGGCTGACACCACCGGCCGAGCAGGCCGTGTGGCGGCAGGTCCGCGGCCGGGTGGCGTTCTACGGGAGCGTCCACGCCACCGCGCGGGCAGTACACGTACGGATCGCCTGGGATCCCAGCTCGAAGGCGCGCTACGAACGCTGGTTTCGCCGACAAGACGCCGGGCGCCGTGTCATCGCCCGTCTTCGACCGGTTCCGCTGCACGTGGCGGCCGTCGCTGCCGGGCTCATCGTCCTGCAACTCAGCCGCTTCCTGGCGGGCCGGAAGCCGGCGTCTAACGTGCGGCTCGACCTGTGCACGCTGGGACTGCCCGCCCGGAACCTGGCGTGATCCCCGATGCTACCCGTCAGCGGCGTGGCGCCTTGCGGGTCGAGCTGCTGCTGACGGCGTCCACCAGCGTAATCCCCAGCGCCTGCGTGATCCGGCGGAGCGTCAGCAGTGTGACATTGTATTCCCCACGCTCGACGGCCCCGACGTACGTGCGGTGCAGGCCCACCTGGAACGCGAACTGCTCCTGCGACCAGCCCTTCTTCTCCCGCACGGACCGCAGGTAGTGACCGAGCTGGGCCAGTAGGGGGTCTTTCGCCGCCATGCCGGCACTGTGGGGTTTTGCATTGCATTCATCGACCGAGTATAACTAGCATAGCGGGACCGGGGGCACGTCCGGACGACACCCGCCGAACCGAGGAGACTGGGCACATGTCCACCGACGCCAGCTCCGGCACGCCGGCGCACGGCTCCAGCCTGTCGGAGTGGACCCTGCTCGTGCAGCAGCCCGGCCAGGTCGACCAGGAGGTCTTTGTCCAACACGGCCTGACCATCGGCCGCAGCCCGTCCAACACGATCGCGGTCGACCATCCCGACGTGGAACGCCTTCACGCCCAAGTGCAACGCCAGGCCGACGGCACGTTGTCCATCGAGTGCAGGGCCGAGCAGGCTCGCCTTACGCCGGCTGACGGGGTTCCGATTACCCACGTCGTACTGGCGCCGGATGTGTCCTTCAAGATCGGCCCGGCCACGATCACCTGCCGTCAGCGTCCGACGCGCTCCACCATCGTTGTGACCCAGAACCCCTGGCGAGTGCGCTGTCCACGGTGCCACGCCGCGCTTGGTGATCTCCCCACCGCGATCCGGCAATGCCCAAGCTGTGCGTTGCCGTTGGCGTACTTCCGCTCGGTCACTGGCTTCGAGGGCTGGCTGCCTCTGACGGTCGGTCCATACCACATCCGCGGGTTTGCCGCTGAGGGCGGCATGGGGATCGTGTTACGAGGGCTGCACCGTCAGACCGACCGCCCAGCCGCCATCAAGCTCATGCGGCTGGATGGCCCGGAGGCCGACAACTGGCAAGCCCGGTTCGAGCGCGAGGTCGAGACGCTGAAGCACCTCATGCACCGCCACCTTGTCAGCCTGCAGGACTCTGGTCGTGACAGCCATCTGATTTGGCTCGCGCTGGACTGGGTGGACGGTCTGCCGCTCTCGCGGTTGGTCGCCACGGCCCGGGCTCATGGCAAGGGCTTCACTATAGGCCGGATCGCCGATTTGCTGGGCCAGCTTGCGGCCGGGCTGTCCTACCTGCACGCGCAGGGTGTCGTGCACCGCGACCTGAAGCCCAGCAATGTGCTCGTCGGGCCAGACGGGCTGGTCAAGCTGTGTGACTTCGGCCTCGCGAAAGTCGTCGGACAGCCGACGGTTGTGACGGCGTTGACCCAAACGGGCACGGTTGCGGGCACGGCCGGCTACATGTCTCCGGAGCAGCTTGACGGCACGGCGCTGACGCCCGCGAGCGACGTGTTCTCGTTCGGCCTGCTCTGGCAAGAGCTACTCGTCGGGCGTCGGCCTGCAGGAGCAACCCTGGCGATCGGCAGCGTGCGGCCGGACTGCCCGCCGAAATGGGTGGCCCTGCTCGACCGGTGTCTCGCCCTGCGGCCCGACCGACGACCTTCCCTGGACGAAATCCGCGACGTGTTTTGGAGGCTGCCCACATCGGTCGTGGCGCCCGTACCGAGGGCGCCAACCACGTCGGCCACCACAGCCGCGCTACCCATGCCGACGGCGCCAGCCGCGTCGCGCATTCTGGTTGTGCCACCCGTGCCGGCGGTGCTGTCCGCGCCGGCGGACGACAATCTGCGAACGGGCGCTGGATCGGCGGCGGTCCAGGCGGCGTCGACGGATCCGCCTACCTTCGACGCGGCTTGCACGCCGCAGACTGCCGGAGCGCCTGCCACGCGTGGGCGACTTCTGTGGTGGTTGGGGTCGTGTGTGCTAGTTGTGGGTGCGATCGGTGGTTGGAGTTGGTGGTCGGGATGGCACCCGCGCGACGCCCAAGAGCAGTTTGAGTTAGGCGACAGGTACGCGAGTGGCCGCGGCGTGCCGAAGGACGACGCCAAGGCGGTCGAGTGGTTCCGCAAGGCGGCCGAACAGGGTTCCGCAGCGGCGCAGGATGTCCTCGGCACGGCGTACAGCGAGGGCCGCGGCGTGCCGGAGGACGACGCCATGGCGGTCGAGTGGTACCGCAAGGCGGCCGAGCAGGATTTCGCAAAGGCGCAGTACAACCTCGGCATGATGTACAGGGACGGCCGCGGTGTGCCACAGAGCTACGTCGAGGCGGTCAAGTGGTTCCACAAGGCGGCCGAACAAGGTAGCGCAGAGGCGCAGTGCAAGCTCGGTTGGATGTACGGGGACGGCCGCGGCGTGCCGAAGGACGACGCCAAGGCGGTCAAGTGGTTCCGCAAGGCGGCCGAACAGGGTGACGCATCGGCGCAGTACAACCTCGGCTGGATGTACGGGGACGGCCACGGCGTGCCGAAGGACGACGCCAAGGCGGTCGAGTGGTTCCGCAAAGCGGCCGAGCAGGGTAACGCACAGGCGCAGTGGGCCCTCGGCTGGATGTATGAGAACGGCCGCGGCGTGCCAGAGAACGACGTCGAGGCGGTCGAGTGGTATCGCAAGGCGGCCGAACAGGGTGACGCACTGGCGCAGCGGGCCCTCGGCGTGATGTACTGGGACGGCCGCGGCGTGCCGAAGGACAACGCCAAGGCGGTCGAGTGGTTCCGCAAGGCGGCCGAGCAGGGTAACGCATCAGCGCAGTACCACCTCGGCCTGATGTACGAGAATGGTCGCGGTGTGCCGAAGGACGACGCCAAGGCGGTCGAGTGGTTCCGCAAGGCGGCCAAACAGGATGACGTAGACGCACAGGACGCACTTCGCAAGCGTGGCCTGTCCTGGTAGCCACGTGCTTGAGGCGTCGAGCGCAAGGAGGTCCAGAATGTCGCGAGATTCGGAAGCAGCCGGCCGATCGCCGATTGTGATCGCCTTGCTGGCGGGTATCCTGGTCGCGCTCGTGGCGCTCGTGGTGCTGGTGGGGATTTCGCTAAGGCACTCGCCCTCGGCGAACCCGTCGACCTCGGCGACCGGTTCTATCGGCAGCGGTGAGACCCGGACCAACAGGGAGATGCAGGCGGCCGGCGTGCCGGTCCCGCCGCCGCCCAAACCGGTCACGGACACGAGCCGCATCAAGGAAACGTACCCGCCCGGGAGCCGCTATCGACTGGTCGGCAAGGTGGCGCTGCGCGGCCGTGCGTCGGACAAGGACTGGGGCGTCGAGACGGTCGAGAACCTGTGCTACGCGGGCGAAGTGGAAGTCGTGCGCACCATCGAGAAGAACGATGGCACCACCCTGGTGGAAACGCGCGAATTCCGCCGGGCACGCACCGTGTCCGTGTTCGCCCACCTTGAGGATGTGCGGGTCGATCTGGGACCGGCAGGCGCGCTGATTCTCGACTTGCTGGACCTGTACACCGGTCAGCTAGGCCAGTACAGCGCGATCAATGGCGCGAGCGCGAAGTCGCTACTGCAGACGATTCCCGGAATCCAGGCCCTCGCGGACAAACTGTCTACGGACGAGGCCACGAAGGTGGTCGCGTTCGTCGACCGGCTCCAAGGGAAGCAGGTGCGCATCACGTACGTGAACGGTCAGGGAGTCACGACGCTGACGCCGCTGAATGGCAGTCTCGACGCGGATGAGCAAGGTTTCCTGCTGTCCGTCGCCAGTCTCTCGGACGCCTATGCGCTACCCGACCTGCACAGCCAGGAGGGGCAGGAATGGACGGTCGACGCCCAGCAACTCGTGCCGATCCTGGACCCAACCCTGCGGGCGCGCGCGACCGGTCTGGTGGGCGTCCGCCAGGGGCCGATCGTCACCGAGAACGGCAAGCACACCACTACGCTCGCGGTCCTGAGCGGCTCGGCCGTGGAGTTGGTCGCGACCGACCAGGAAAGCGAAACACTCGCGCACTGGTACCCGCAGGGCACGCTGGTCTTCTCGTTTGACGACAAGATCGTCACGGAAGGCCACCTGAGCGGCCACATCCAACTGCAGCAGCGCTCCACCAACCACATTCTGTTCGAGGCCCGCCACACGCTCGAACCGGACTACCAAGTGACCTATTCGTGCGAGCGGCTGAAATGACCAGCGCGGGCGACGGGACGACGTCGGCGACCTTGGGCTGGCCGGGTACGCTGCCGGTGCCGGTGGGGGCGCCCCTCGTGGTCGGGCGGGACGCCGACTGCGCTGTGTGCCTGCAGCATGCGTCCGTGTCGCGCCGGCATCTGCAACTCACGGCTGCGCCGGACGGCCTGGCCGTGCAGGACCTCGGTAGCCGGTTCGGCACCTATGTTAACGGCAGTCGCGTCGTGACGGCGCTCGTACGGCCGGGCGACATGCTGCGCTTCGGATCGAGCCCGCCGTACCGCTACGACGGGCGGCGACTCGTGCTGGCGCTGGAAGCCCTCGGGATGCCCGTCGCGGTGCGGGGACTGGATCTGTTCCGCGACGGGCGCTGCCTGCTCAGGAATGTCAGTTTGTCGCTGCCAGCCGGCGGGTTCATCGGCATCATCGGCCCGAGCGGGGTCGGCAAGAGCCTACTGCTCGGCTGCCTGGCGAGCACGGTGAAACCGGATTGCGGCGAACTGCGCTACGACGATGACCGGCGCGTGGCGGACGATCTGGACGCCTATCGGAACGCTATCGGGCTGGTGACACAGGACGACCTGGTCTACGGCACCCTGACGGTGGCGGAGAACCTGCGCTTTGCCGCCCGCATCCGCCAGCCACCGGCCGATGCGCAGCAGGAGGGGCAGCGGATCGCGGCCACACTGGCGGCCATGGAACTGACGCCGCATCGGGACAAGCTGGTGCGCGTGCTCTCCGGTGGTCAGCGCAAGCGTGTGAACGTGGCGATCGAGCTGCTGCAGCACCCGCGTTTACTCCTGCTCGACGAGCCCACCAGCGGACTGGACCCGGGGCTGCAAGTGCAGCTTATGGAGCTGCTGCGCCGGCTGGCCCAGCACGGCGTGACCGTGGTCTGCACCACGCACACGCTCGACACGCTGCACTACTTCGACGAGGTGATCGCGCTGGGAATCTCGGACGGCGCTGGCACGGTCGTGTTCCAGGGACCGCCGGCTGGGCTCTACGGCGCGTTTCAGGTGCACAGCGCCGATGAAGTCTTCACGCATCTTCAGAATGCTGGCCCGCGCGCCGGCGCCGTGCCACGCGGCGGCGTGCCCGCGGAGCCGGGCACGGGCAGCACGACGGTGCCGCGGCGCGTGTTCCGGCTGGTGGGCGGAACCCGGCCCTCCGCGTCAGCGGGACGCTGGCTGACCCAAGCGGCGGTCGTCGCGCAGCGCTCTGCGCTGGGCCTGCTGCGCGACCGCGGCGCCGCCGGGCTGGCCCTCGCGCAGCCGTTGGCACTCGCGCTGCTGATTTTCCTGACGCAGGGTGACCACGACCGCTCGACGTTTATCCATTTCTTTCTGGCACTGGCCGCGGTGTGGCTGGGGATGACCGCCACCGTCCGGGAGATCGTGCGCGAGCGCGCCCTGTACATCCGCGACGGGCTGGCCGGGCTGCGCTGGGACGCCTATCTCACAGGCAAGCTGGCGTATGCCGCGGCTCTCGTGGCCTCCCAGGTGATCCTCATGATGCTGGTCGGCCGGGTCCTGCTGCCGCTGGTCGCCGATCCCGGTGTGCGACCGCTACTCGCGGCCACCCTGCGGCACCCCGGCGCCATCAGCGGGGCGATCCTGGTGGGCGTGGGCGGGGCGCTGATCGGCCTGATCATATCGGCGCTGGCCGGCAGCGAGCAGGCCGCCGTGGCCTTACTGCCGCTGGTGCTGCTGCCGCAAGTGCTGTTCAGCCGGGTTGCCTACGGCGACGGGTCGCGGTACTGGACGGACTCTTCGCCATACGCGCCAGTGGTGCGGCTGGAGTTTCACTTCCAGGAATCGCACGACAGTAAACCCAGGACTGATTGGTCCCAGAGCGTGCTGGCGCTCGCTTCGCTCGCCATGCTGACACGCCCGGGTACGGCGATCCTGGACTTCACAGCCCCGGAAAATGTGCCCCCCAAACTGCCGTACGCCGTGCCGGTAGAGTGGTTGCTGCTGGTGCTACTTTTACTGCTGCACCTGTTGGCCCTGGCGCTCACGTTCCAGCGCCATCACGCCATCCTCCAGAACCGACCGGCCTTCAAAACAGGCCCAATCCTAGCATTCCTAGCCCGCGGCGCCAAGCGACTTTTGCAACGGACTGCTAGGTCACTCGGTCGGCGGGGGGGCCGAGTCGTTGGTAGGCCAGCTAGGCCGCCTCCGAGAACATCGTCGTGAACCGCCCGACGTCGCCGAAGACCAGAAAATGCGACATGCCGGTGACACCGACGGACGCCGGCTGGAAGTGCGCGACCGGCAGGTCCTTCAGGAGCTCACCGACAACGTCGCGCAGGCCACGCTCGGTGTAGGGCTCTGCGCCTTCGGCCAGCGGGGGCAACTCAAGACCTACGCACAGGGCATCATGCAGATTCGGCAGGCCCAACATCCGGCCGTGCAAGACAGGTTGTGCCCGCCACTCGGTTTCTGGCTTGGCCCAGCCGGCCGCGTACGCGAGGATGTTCGAGAAGCAGCCGGCGCGAGCTACGAGGCGGCCGACGTAGTCCCGCACGAGTTGGTGGCCGAAATCGACGTGCGGATTGATGACACTGTGGGGGGCGCCCACGTGCCGGCCCGGCCAGGCTGCGCCGACGTGCACGAAGATGCGTTTCCCGGGGTGCATCAGGGGGCGTGTGCGGAAGGCCGCCTGGGCGATTTCGTCCTCGGTCCAGCAGCGCCGAAACGTGTCCAGGCGCTCATCGACCATCCATCGGCCACCGCCCTTCTCGAACTTCATCTCGACGGAGAGCGGCTTGTCATCGTCGCCATAAACGCAGCGGTAGCGGTCGAGCAGCTCGAATGGCGCCGGCTCGTTGTCGCCGATCGTCACGACCGCGTCGAAGTCGTTGAAACCATTCGAGCCGCGCAGCTCGCCGAAGTGCCGCGCCTCGACGGGCCCCTGGTGGATCTCCTGGATTACGTTTGCGAAGTGCTTTTCGAGGAACGGCTGCTTGCTGCTGCCATGGCTCACGACGAGCACGCGCTGCTGCGGCGTGAGCGTGCCGTTGTCATGTAGTTGAACGAGCGCGCGTCGGACGTACGCGTCCAGCCGGGCCCGGTCGCGCTCCTGCATGCGGCGGCGGCTCGCGTTGGTCTGGACGTGTACGGCGGCCCGCCACACGATCGGCAGGTCTACGACGTGCAACGGCAGGTCGGGGCGCCGAAACAGCCGTCGGATGCGATCGGGGTCGGCTGTTCCGTCGAGTACGAGCAGGTCGCGCGGCAAGTGGGGGATCTCGACGTGCTCGGCGAACCGCAGCTTTGCCCCCCCGTGGCCGGTCGCGACGACGGCCAGCGGCGAGTTCCAGTCAGTCGTACCGCTCTGCAAACGTCGGTAATCACGCGCCAGGGCCCGGACGACGGCCGGCACGTAGCGCGGATAGACCAGCTTGACATCGGCGATGCTCCCCACCACCAGCCGGGCCGCCTGCCCTTCGAGAACGACTTCGAGTTGATCCGCCAGACTGTCACTCAGCAGGTCGGCCGGTGACCAACCGCGGCGCGCGGCGCACCGGACGACGTGCTCAATCAGCATGCGCGGTGAGCGCATGGCGGCGTCATCGCCGTCGCATGCGGCCCAGCGCGCGTCGTCGAGCACGTCGGTCAGTACGATCCGCAACCGTTCGGCGTCTTGAAGCGGCAGGCTGTAATCCTCGACCAAGCCAGCCCGATCGCCCGGCCCGCTGCAATCGACGGCCGCACGGCTCTCGTCGCGCTGCTGCCAGCGTGTGAAGTCGATTTCGTGCTGCTGGATCAGGGCGCGCTCGGGCGACTCGTCGTATATCACGAATGGCCCGGCGGCGCGCGACGTGTGATGGAAAAGGGCCAGGAGGAGGGGCACCGACTCGTGGGCGCAGAAGATAAGCCGACGCTTTGGGCACCGCTCAAGTTTTTGAAGCGTCTGCCGGTATCCGCATTCCGTTTGATGGCGGCACGACGAGCACACCGCGCGGAAGGCGCTGTAACCGAGCGCGCCGACCGCGTGCGCAGCCTCGAACTGCCGGCAGTTGCTCTCGTCGCGCCCACGTACGACGACGTGTGGGATTTGCATGCGCTCGGCGACCTTCGCCCAGTCGGCGACTTGGCGCTTCGTCAGGCCGGCGAGAATGCCGACGGCGCAAGTGTCGGGTGACTCACAAATCCGGTCCCAGCCTGCGCGGACCGCCGCTTCCGACTTGCCGCTGCCCGGCGGCGCCTTGACGATGCCGTACTCATGCCGGCACAGGTCGTACAGACGATCGCGAGCCTGCTCGAGGGTCACGGACGCCGGCCGATCAGCGTTGGCGCTACTGGGCATCGGCGGCGACCCAATACGATGCGGGATCCAGGCCGGCCCGGGCGATCCAGCCGTCCTTGCCGCCCGCCGGAAGACCTGGGTCCGATGCCTCGCACGAGCTGCGGAAGCACCGCAACCAGCCCTTGGATCCGACAGCGGCCTTGCCGCCGCCGCCTTCGCAAAGTGGACACGCGCTGAGCACGTAAAGAATGCCGTGCGATCGGCGCTTCCTCCTGGCGCGGATCTTCAAGTCGACGAGCGCCGCTTCGAAGTCAATCTCACGCGCGATTGACGACGATGTTCGCGGTAGGCGTGCTTCCGTGTGCCATTCATCGACGTGCCCCGCCGTCTCACCCAGGTGCCGCAGGGCATCGTAGAAAGGCGCGAGCTCCGGATTCGGGGGGCGTGCAAACCCCAGCGCCTCGATCGCAGCCGGCGCCCAGAGCCGGACCGCTGGCGCCAAGCACGAGCGCAAAATGCCAAGTCCGTCGGCATTCCACACCACAGGCCAGGGAACGGGGTTCATCCAAAGCCCCGTCTTCACGTGCGGACAGAATGGGGCGCGCCACGGGCTGCGAACGTTTAGGTACGGCTGCGGATCGAGCAACTTGCCCACATCTGGGACCTCGTACTCGGCCACGGCGTTGACGCGCTCGGCGAACGCGGCGAGCCCCTCGCTGCAAAAGGTGCCGGGCGCCGAGGCCGATTTCGCGATGACGTGCAAACTGCGATTCCCCGTGAAAAACGGCGTGAAGTGCTTCTCGTAGAATTCCCGCGCCCGATCGAAGGACGGCGCGTGGATCAGGTTGAGCTTGCGGTGCCGTACGATCGTCCTGAGGACTAGGATGAACTTACGGCAAGCATCCGCAACGGCCAGTTCGGGCGTGAGTCCGGTCCCGTCGATCTCAAAACGTGGGCTGTAGCGGTGGGGGTGACGCAGCAACTCGCACGAATCGGCGACGAAACCGTCGTCGTCCTCCATGCGCTGCAGCGCCATCGAACGCAGCACCTCAGGAAGCGCCGGTACGACGAATGCTTGCGCGCCGATGCGCGGGCTGATGGGCGCCGCTTCCTCGCGAGCGTTCGCGATGGCGAAGATAAAGTCGCGCTCCACTGTCCTGGTATCGCTCTCTGGGCAGCCCTCAACGTCGGCCTGCCACAGATCCCCGAGCGAGGGGAAGGTGACGCGGCTGACCTCGTTGCCTTTAAAGAAGACGGCGTACCGATCGAGATTTGGTGTGGAGTTGGTGAACGGACTGCTGTACAATAACATTGTCGGCTTGCGCTCCTTCACATAGCGAGCCAGACGTGGGCCGGTGGCAACCGGCCCTTGCTTTTTCGGGGGTCCCTTTACGGGTTCCTAATACGGCGCACCCCGGTCTCGGTGTGTTTCAGCGCAGGCGCGGGATCCGGGGTGCGAGTTGTTTTCTTTTGCTGGTAAGAGTTCAGCCGTTTGCAGTACTTGCGGCGGGTAGCGGCGGGAGTTGGCCGGTTTGCAGGTAGGTGCGCAGGGCGTTGGCGATGGTCAGCAGGGGGTCGTGGCCGCGGAGGCGC
>CAIWOY010000345.1 GCA_903914415.1 uncultured Phycisphaerales bacterium
GGATGTTCATCGACACGGCGGGGGACTATTCGGAGGACCTGGCGCGGTTCTACGAGGGATACCTGGCGGCGGAGGAGAGCGGCGATTGCGCGGCGGGGGCGATTTCGCCGGCGTTCGCGGCGGGGATTCCGGCGCTGGAGAGCCGGCTGCAAGCGCTCGGACGGCGGCTGCCGTGCGTGAAGTGCCAGACGACGGGGCCGCTCTCATTCGCGCTGACGATCGTGGACGAGAACAAGCGGGCGATCTACTACAACGACGAGTTCGTGGACGCGGTGGTGAAGGGGTTGGCGCTGAAGTGCCGGTGGCAGATTCAGAAGCTGCGGCCGTACGCAGAGCGCGTGCTGTGCTTCATCGACGAGCCGATACTGGCGGCGTTCGGCAGCTCGACGTACGTGACCGTGCAGCGGGCCGACGTGATCGCGAAGCTCGGCGAGGTGATCGCGGCGGTGCACCAGGAGGGGGCGATCGCGGGCGTGCATTGCTGCGGGAATACGGACTGGTCGTTGCTGGTGGACGCGGGGGCGGACGTGCTGAGCTTTGACGCGTACGAGTTCGGGGAGACGGTGGCGCTGTATCCGGAGCACATACGGCGGCACATCGTCGAGCGCGGCGGTGCGCTGGCGTGGGGCATCGTGCCGACGAAGGCGGCGGTGCGGGAGGAGACGGTCGCGAGCCTGGCGGAGCGGTTCGAGCGGGTGACGAAGCACTTGGCGGAGCGCACGGGGATGGGAACGCAGGCGATCGCGGCGCAGGCGTTCATTACGCCGGCGTGCGGGACGGGGTCTATGGAGGTCGCCGACGCCGAGCGCGTCTTCGGGCTACTCGGCGAGCTCAGCCCGGTCTTGCGGGCGCGGTACGGCTTTTGACATTCCTGCGGAGGCGAGCGGTGCGGCGAAGGAACGCTTGATATGAGTTGGACACTGGCGATCACCGGCAAGGGCGGGGTCGGCAAGACCACGCTGGCGGCGCTGGCGGTGCGCTGGCTGAGCGAGCAGGGGCGGCGGCCGGTGCTGGCGGTGGATGCGGACCCGAATACGAATCTCGACGCGCTGCTGGGCGTGCAGGTGTCGTCCGCGGTGGGGACCATCCGGGAGGAAGTGAAGCAGCTCGCCCAGTCGCTCAGCGCCTCGACCGGGGGCATGGACAAGCAGCACTTGCTGGAGCTCAAGATTCAGCAGAGCCTGATTGAGACGGAGCGGTTCGATTTGCTCGCGATGGGCCGGCCGGAGGGGCCGGGCTGCTACTGCTACGCGAACAACGTCCTGGGGGCAGCCGTGCGGCGGCTGGCCGGGGATTACCCCGCGGTCGTGCTTGATAATGAAGCTGGCCTGGAGAATCTGAGCCGCCGGATCGTGCAGCGTGTGGACGTGCTGCTGTTCGTGGCTGACTGCACGACGCGCGGGTTGACGACGGCGCGTCGCTTGTATGATCTGGCCGTGGAGATGCGGATCGACGCGGGAGCGCTGGGGGTGGTGGTCAACCGGGTTCGCGAACCGCCGCGCGACGGTCCGCGGGACAATTCTCTTGACCTGGCCCAGCGGCTTTTCGAGAATAGCAAGGTCACGGTCGTCGGAAGCCTGCCCGAGGATGCCGAAGTCGGCGCGCGGGACGCCGCCGGCGAGTCGATCTGGACGCTGCCGGTCCAGAACCCGGTCTGGACGGCGGCGGCGAGTATGTTCGCGCGGCTGGCGCCAACGTAACGGTCGGCGGGGGCCCCCAGAGGAGCGGCATGGCGAAGGAAAGATCGCCGCAGGAAAAAGTGACCGACGAAGCCAGCGCCGCAATGCTGGAGAAGGCGGTCGCGGACGGCGTGACGGACGCGTTCGCGCGGGCCGATGCACAGGGCAAGAGCTGCGGCTTCGGCACGGACGGGGTGTGCTGCCGGCTGTGTCACATGGGGCCGTGCCGGATCGCGCCGAAGTCGCCGCGGGGCGTCTGCGGGGCCAATGCCGACACGATCGTGGCCCGCAACCTGTTGCGCGAGGTGGCGGCGGGGGCGGCGGCGCATTCCGACCACGGGCGGGGGCTGGTGCTGCTGCTCAAGGCCGTTGCGGAAGGTCGCGGGGGCGATTACCGGATCAAGGACGAGCGGCGGCTGCGGGCAGCGGCCGCGGAGTGGGGCATCGACGGCGGCTCGCACGATCTTTCGTTGCACGAGATCGCGGCGAAGCTGGCCGACGTGTTTCTGGCGGAATTCTCGCTGCAGGAGGGCAAGCTCAAAACATTGGCGCTGGCGCCGGCGCCGCGGCAGGGGGTGTGGGACCGGCTGGGGCTCGCGCCGCGCGGCATCGACCCTTCCATCGTTGAGGCCCTGCACCGCACGCATATCGGCGTCGATCACGATTATCGCAACCTGGTGCACGGGGCGCTGAAGACCGCGCTGGCGGATGGCTGGGGCGGGTCGATGATCGCGACGACGGTGAGCGACATTCTGTTCGGCACGCCGGCGCCGGTGCGCGGCAGCGCGAACCTCGGAGTGCTTGAGGAGCGGAAGATCAACGTGCTGGTGCATGGGCACGAGCCTGCTTTGACTGAAATGCTCGTCGCGGCGTCGCACGACCCAGAGATTGTGGCGGAGGCCCGGGCGGCGGGCAGCGAAGGCATCAACCTGGCGGGGATTTGCTGCACGGCGAACGAGGTGCTGATGCGGCACGGAGTGCCGGTGGCCGGCAGTTTCCTCCAGCAGGAGCTGGCGATCGTCACGGGCGCGGTCGAGCTGATGATCACGGACGTGCAGTGCTGCATGGCGTCGCTGCCGTCGGTCGCCCGCTGCTACCACACGAAGATTCTCACCACGAGCCCGATCGCACGAAATCCGGAGGCCGAGCCGGTCGAACCAGACGGGCAACGGCACGGGCCGCCGACGCTCGCGCTGGGCAAGCAGATTCTGCGGAAGGCGATCGCGAATTTCGCCAACCGCGATCCGCGCAAGGTGCGGATACCCGACGTGAAGCACCCGCTGGTCGCCGGGTTCTCCAACGAGACCATCTTCACGATGCTCGGCGGCACGTTTCGCCGGAGTTTCCGGCCGCTGAACGACGCGATTCTCACCGGGCGCGTCCGCGGCCTAGCCGGGATCGTCGGATGCACGAACGCGCGCGGGCGGATGGACGACTACATCGTCACGCTGACACGGGAGCTGATTCGGCGGAACATCCTGGTGCTGCAAACCGGCTGCGCGGCAGTCGCGTGCGGCAAGCAGGGCCTGCTGACGCCGGAGGCCGCGCTGGAGCAGGCCGGGCCAAGTTTACGCGAGGTATGCGAGGCCGTGGGCATTCCGCCGGTGCTGCACATGGGCTCGTGCGTGGATAATTCGCGGATTCTGATGGCGGCGACGTACCTGGTGGCGGAGGGCGGGCTGGGCAGCGACCTGTCGCAGCTTCCGGCGATTGGGGCGGCGCCGGAGTGGATGAGCGAGAAGGCCGTTGCGATCGCGCATTACTTCGTCGCGTCGGGCATCGACGTGGTGCTGGGGCGGCCGTTCTACACGGCGGGGTCCGAGGCGGTCACGAGCTACCTGTGCGATGGGCTCGAGGCGGTGGTCGGAGCGAAGTTCCACTATGTGCCGGACGTGGACGAGGCGGTGCGGATCATGGTCGCGCACATCGAGAAGAAGCGCGACGCGCTGGGCATCAATCGCAAGGCCGAGCGGAAGCTCTATGACATGAAGGATCGGAGAGAGCTGGATGTCTAGGGCGATCTGCACGGATGCGATTGTGGGGGCGCGGGAGACGGTCGCTCGGGCGCGGCAGATGCTGGCCGCGGCCATTCGCGCGAAGGGGCGCGAGCATCCGGTCGGTTTTCCGAACACGGCGTACTACCTGCCGGTGATCTTCGCGATGACGGGCGAGAAGGTCGAGAGGCTGGGTGATCTCGTACGTGTGCTCGACCGGTGTGAGCGGTTGCTGCCGGAGCC
>CAIWOY010000346.1 GCA_903914415.1 uncultured Phycisphaerales bacterium
CCGGCGACCTGGTGATCCTGGACAACCGGTCGAGTCACAAGGGCCCGCGGGTGGGACAGTTGATCCGCGCCGCGCAAGCCGACGTGCTGTACCTGCCGCCCTATTCGCCGGACTTCAACCCGATCGAGAACGCGTTCAGCAAGATCAAGCAAGGGCTCCGCAGCCTGGGGCTGCGGGTCATGACCGAGCTCTGGGCCGCGCTCCAACCCGTCCTCGGGCGCGTCACCCCCAGCGCCGCCGCCGGCTTCTTCCGGCACTGTGGCTATGCAACGGAGAAAAAGTGAAACCGCTCTACGCAACGTCACCTGACCCGCGGCCGCGCCGGCTGGAGGCGGCCGGCTGCCGCGCCACGGTGCACGAGCTGCGGCGCGGGCTTGCGTTACGGCCCGGCACCGGCTAAAAGTGCCAGATGCGCCGCGCCACATGGGCGTCGCCGGGGGCAGTGGAGCCCAGGCACATGCCGGAACGCAGGTTGGTCGTGCAGGAGGCGGAGGGCGCGCTGCTCGTCGGCTTCCGCGATCAGGCGGTGCTCGACACGGTCACGGTGGACGCCATCGGCAGCGAGTTGTACGGCTTGATTGACGCCCATCACCAGCGCAACCTCGTCCTCGATCTCTCGAGCGTGAGCTTCGTTTCGTCGCCGGCCCTGAGCATGTTGCTGCGCCTGCGGCACAAGGCCGACGAGGCCGGCGGCGAGGTCGTGCTGTGCCAGTTGCGTCCCGAGATTGCCCGCCTTCTGCGGATTACCAAGCTCGATAAGCTGTTTCATTTCTTCGAGACGCCGGCGGCGGCCCTCGCCCACTTTACGCAGTGAACCCAACACGAAAGCCGGCTCGCGCGGCGACCGGAGCGGCGTGAGCGCACGCCGGCACTCTCGCGAAGGCCACCCGACGCACCATGCGCGCTTTCGGATCCCCGTCACCGGGCCGCTATCTTTGGCGGTAAGTGATCCGCCCCCGTTTGAGGTCATACGGAGACAGCTCGACGGTCACGCGATCGCCGGGCAGTATTCTGATGAAGTGCTTGCGCATCCGACCGGAGACGTGGGCCAGCACTTCATGCTTGCCGGTGCCGCCGATCTCCCCTTCGACCAGAAACATCGCGTTGGGCAACGCCTTGATCACGACCGCCTCCAACACGATGGCGTCTTCTTTGGCCAAAGGCACTCCAATCATTCAGGCCGGCGGCGCCGCGTACCCGCCTGCCAGCAGGCGCTGCCACCATAATAAGCCACAAACCCTCCGCACCAGCCGCCACCGTGGCGTCCGCTGCGGCGAGGATTCGCGTGCCGCAACCGAGAAAGCTCCCGATTCTCGAACGTCGTATGCTAACTCGCGTGCTCCCGCCGGTCAACCGGGCGCCGCACACACTCCAGGCCCGAATCGACCGCACCATATCGGGCGCCCGCACTCGGCCACGTGCAAGAAACCGCGCCGGTGGACGTTTGGCCCCATGAAAGCCGGCGTAACGTCGGTGGAGCCTCGTCAAGCTCAGCGCTATCAGGAGGACGTTATGAAAAGCGTGTGCTCAATCAGCCTGGCGACCCTGACCCTTGCCATCTGGACGCATTCGGCGTGCTTCGGCGCCCCCGGCCCCGCCGCCTCGGCGCCGAGTGCGCGGCACGCCTCGGCGAGCGCTTCGGCCCGGCCGATGGACGCCGCGGGAATCGCGAACCAGCTCGCCGACAAGCTCCAGTTGAGCGACGCGCAGCGGACGCAGTACAACGCGCTCGTCGCGAAGTACAAGGACCGCTGGCAGGGCCAGGCCGGCCGCGCCGGCGCGCTGCGCGACCTCGCCCGCGCGTACCGCCAGGCCCGCCAGAGCGGGGACGCACCGCGGGCGGACGAAGTCAGCCAGCAGATGCGCGAGCTGGGCGGCGCGCGCGGACAGGCGGTGCGCGAGTTTCTCGATGAGGTCAAGCCGATCCTCACCACGGAGCAACTCAAGAAGCTCGACGAGTTTCGGCAGACGATGCGCGGGCGGATGGCCGGCGCCCAAGCCCCCGGGGGCGGATTGCGCCAACTCGTCCGCCGGCTGCCCGACGAGTTGGGTCTCACCGCCGACCAGCGCACTAAGTTCGACGCGCTCGTCGCCGAGCAGCGTGCCGCCGCGGCCGGTCCGCGTGACGAGCTGCATCCGCTGGTCGAGTCGCTCCGGGCGGCCCGCCAGGCCGGCGACGACGCGCAGGTCGCCGGGCTGGAGAAACAGCTCGCCGACAGACGGGCGGCGGGCGGCAGCCCGCAGACTTTCCTTGAGAAGCTCCAGCCCATCCTGACGGACGAGCAGAAGGCCAAACTGCAGGACCTGCGAGCAAAGCTCGGCGCCGCGGCGCAAGCGCCCGGCGATGTACGCCAGGTGCTCCAGACGGCGCGGCGACTCGATCTGACGGAGGAGCAGCGCGGCCGCCTGCGGGAGATCATGCATACGACGGCTGCCGCGGCGCGTGACGCCCAGGATGCCGACGCGCGCACCAAGCTGGCCGCGTCGGTGAAGCAGCAGATCGTCGCCATGCTGGATACAAACCAGGCCGAGAAGTTCGAGCAGATGCTCGGCAAGGCTCCCCGTGCGGGGCAGGCCGGCCCGCGCGGGGCCGGCGGAGCGGGCGGCGGCCGCCAGCAACCATAAGCCGCCACCCCTTGGACCATCGACGCCGAAACGCGGGCGCGGGCTCTCGCCGGCCCGGCCGCGCGTTTTTCGTGCCGGGGACCTTGACACCCTAACATATTCCTAATATATTGCCGACGGCTTGGCGCGGTCGGAGCGAAAATGCCAGCCGTTGACAACCCGCCCAACCCATTCAGCCGTACCGGCTGTGTGTGGCTCGCAGCCCCCCGCCCGGCGACGACCGAGCTGCGCGAGGAATCGGCCCGCGCCATCCTGACGCGTAACAACAGCCCGGACATTCCGTATCGCTGGTCCGTCAATCCGTACCGCGGGTGCCAGCACGGATGCAGCTACTGCTACGCCCGGCGGACGCACGAGTACCTCGACCTTGGCGCCGGCACGGACTTCGAGCACAAGCTGACCGTCAAGGTCAATGCACCGGAGCTGTTGGCCGCCGCCCTGGCCCGCCCACGCTGGAAGCGCGAGATGATCGCCTTCTCCGGCGTGACGGACTGCTACCAACCAATCGAGGCGCACTACCAGCTCACCCGGCGTTGCCTGGAGGTGTGCCTGCGCTACGCAAACCCGGTCGGCGTAGTCACCAAGTCGCCGCTGGTGGTGCGCGACGCGGACATTCTGGCGGAGTTGCACCGCCGACGGGGCGTTTCCGTGCTTTTCACGATCGCGTTTGCAGACGACGCGTTGGCGGGCCGAATCGAGCCAGGAGCACCGCCGCCCAGCCAGCGCTTCGAGGCCGCCGGACGTTTGCGCGCCGCAGGCATCCCGGTCCGCCTGCTCATCGCGCCGGTCATCCCCGGCTTGAACGACCGCGACATCCCCGCCTTGCTGAAACGCGCAGCCGAGTGCGGCGTCGTGAGCGCCACATACTGCCCGGTCCGTCTGCCCGGCAGCGTGGGCGAGGTCTTCCTAACGCGCCTGCGGCAGGAGCTGCCGGACGCCGCCCGCCGCGTCGAGGCCCGGATTCGCGACCTGCACGATGGGCTGCTCAACAACCCGCAGTTCGGGCGGCGCATGGCCGGCAGCGGGCCGTACTGGGAGAGCGTCGAGCGGCTCTTTGAGACGAGCGCGACGCGCCTGGGGCTGCAGGGCGATCAGCCCTGGCAGGCCTGTACATCGGCCCCGGCGCACGCCGCGACGAAGCAGTTGACGCTGTTCTGAGCCGGTGTGTTGCCCCGCCAGAGCGGGTTCGGCAGAGGTGTAGCGTCCGGCGCCCCTGCCGGACGTAGAAGACCAGTTGGCATCCTACGGCCAACCGGGGCGTCGGCCGCTACGGGTTGATTGAAATCGCCCTAGGAACCGCCAAACAGCCGCGTGATGTCCTGGATCGTTACGAACAGGAACGACAGCACGATCAACGCCAAGCCCGTCAGCGTCGTGATGATCTGCATCTTGGCGCTGAGCGGTTTGCCGCGGATCTTCTCCAGGATCAGGAAGAGCATGAGCCCGCCGTCCACCACGGGCAGCGGCAGGAAGTTGATCACCGCCAGGTTGACCGAGATGAACGCGAGGAAGAAGAGCAGGTCCGGCCAGCCCAGCTTCGCATACTGAATCGCGGCGCCAACGATCCCCAGCGGACCGGCCACGTTCTGCACACCGACATTCTGCGCCGCCATGCTCTTAAGGATGCTGTAAATGCTCGCCAGGATCCGCCAAGTGTATTCGGCCCCCATGGCCGTGGCCCGGAGGGGGTTGCCATGCGCGGTTATTTTGGTTGTCAGCGGCTCTAGCGCCAGCCCGCTCAGGCTGTACTGCGCTGCGAGCTGCCACGGGGTGGTATTGTCGGCCCGCACCTCGAACCGGGCGGTCCCGGGCTGCGGATCGACCATGCTCGCTATGTACTCGATCGTCACGACGTGGCCGACCTTCTGCGCTAGCAGCTTCTGCACCGCGGCCGACGAGGAAATCAGCTTCATCCGCTGGCCGTCGTCCAGCAGCACGCTGTCCTCGCCGTCGATCGCTCGAACCATCGCCGAATTGGGTAAGTCGAGTTCGTTCACGAGGCTGCTGGGCACCTTGAGCCGGCCGGTCACAACGTCGTCCCCGGTGCGATAACGGACTTCCACCGTCGTCCCCACCGCGGCCCGCAGGGCCTCGCATACTTCGACCCAGTTCGATGTCGTCCGCGCCCCGATCGCGAGGAGTTCCGCGCCTCTTGGCATCCCCAGCGCCGCCGCGGGCGTTCCCGGCACGATATCGGCCACGATCGGCGGGCGGTCCTCCACATCGAAGTGGATCCCGACGTGCGGCACATCCGGCGTACCAAAGAGCTGAAACGCACGACGCGGCGTCACGGTCAGGGTCACCCTCCGGCCGTCACGCTCGACTACGACCGGCACGGGTACCCCGTTGTTGGCGCCAATGTTCGCGACGATCTCGCTGAACAACGGGTCCGGCACGCTGCCCCATTGCGCGATCACGTCACCGACGAGGAACCCCGCCCGCTGCGCGGACGTTCCGTCGTCCACACGCCCCACGCACCGCCGCTGCTGCAACCCGAGCAGATGCTGACTGTCGACGACGTCTGCATCGCTGGCGCCCAGCTTTAGATTTTGTGGCATCAGGCCGAGGCGCGGGGGCTGCATGAACGTGAGCGTCTGCGTCTGGCCAGCCCGCGCGGAGTCCGGCCGCTCAACGGTCAGCGCCACAGGTCGTCCGCCGCAGTTCTGAAACGCCACGATCAGCTCGAACGCGCCCTGAATTGGGATCCCGTTCGCCTGCGTGATCCGATCCCCCGGTTGCAACCCTTCTCGCCCCGGGGCGCGCTGCTCCGATTTCGCCACCACGGGCTTGAGCATCGGAGCGATGCCAATCGCCCCCAGCTCCCGGTTCGGCTTGCGCTCGACCTCGATTTGGAGCACGCCGGGCAGCCGTCGGCCGGCACGCTCCACCTCGAGCCTGGCGTTCGCGCCGGCCAGGGCCAACCCCTGCAAGACCCCGTCGAACGAATCCACCGCATGGCCGTCGACGGCGAGGATCCGGTCGCCCACGCAGAGCCCGGCCTTTGCCGCCGCACTGGCCGACTCGACCAACCCGATCACCGGCGCGATCACGTCCTTGCCCATCACGAGGAACACGACCATGAACAGCAGGACGGCAAACAGGATGTTGCAGATGACGCCGGCGGAAACGACGACCATCCGCTTGCCGATCGGCTTGTTCGGGAACGCGCGCGGGTCGTCCCCGGTGGTCATCTCCCCCGTGTCCTCGTTGATCTGGATGTCCTCCTGCCCGAGCATCTTGACGTACCCGCCGAACGGGAGGACGTTCAGACAATAATCGGTCTCGCCGTAGCCCTTCGCCGCAACCTCCTCGGGCGTGTAGTTTGGTCGCGTGCCGAAGGTGAAGCCCTCGCCCCGCCGGTATCCGCACACCCGGCGAAAGAACCCGACCGCAAAGCGATCCACGCGGATGTCCATCCACTTGGCCGCCAGGAAGTGCCCCAACTCGTGCACGAAGACAATCAGCGAGAAGCCGATGAGGACTTTCAGGAACATGTAGCTGTTGACCAGCCACTCCGTGAGTGTGGACGCCATGGCCAGGGAGTTCACCACGCCGGCTACCTCGCTATGCACCGCTCGACCTCCTGCCGCGCCCACGCGTCGTGGGCCAGCAACTCTTCGAGCGTCGGCTGCGGAATCGGCACGTGCCGCTCGAACACCTGCTCGGTCACTTCCACGATCCGGGCGAACGGAATCGCGCCCGCCCGGAAACGCTCCACCGCCGCCTCGTTGGCCGCGTTGAGCACCGCCCCGCTCGCACCGCCCCGGCGGGCCGCTTCATATCCGAGCCGCAGCGCCCCGAACCGCCTCAAATCCGGCGGCTCAAAGTGCAGCACGCGGGCCGCGGTCCAATCGAGCGGCTCTGCGATGCCTGGCACCCGCCGCGGGTACGTCAGGGCATATTGTATCGGGGTTCTCATGTCCGGGGTACCGAGCTGCGCGATCAGCGACCCGTCGCGGAACTCGACCATCGAGTGCACGATCGACTCGGGGTGGATCAGGACGTTGATTTGCTCCGCCGACAGTCCGAACAGCCAGTGCGCCTCCACGATCTCCAGCGCCTTGTTCATCATCGTGGCGCTGTCGATCGTGACCTTCGGCCCCATCGACCACGTCGGATGATTCAGCGCGTCCCCCAAGGTCACTTCCGCGAGCCGCTCTTGCGGCCACTGGCGAAACGGCCCGCCCGAAGCCGTCAGGTGTATCCGGCGCACGTCCTCCCGTCGTCCGGCCTGCAACGCCTGGAAGATCGCCGAGTGCTCGCTGTCCACCGGGATCAGGGCGGCGCCGCTGCGCTGCACGAGCGGCATCAGCAGGGCCCCGGCGACGACCAGCGATTCCTTGTTGGCCAGCCCGACGTCAATCCCGCGCTCCACCGCGGCGAGCGTGGCGGGCAGTCCGGCCGCGCCGACGACGGCCGCAAGCACGAAACGCGCCTCGCAGCGTTCGACGAGCTCGACCAGCCCGCCCGCGCCCGCCAGCACGTGCGTCTGCTCAGGACACTGGCTCCGCAGGCTGTCCCGGTGGCGCTCGTCCGCGATGGCCACGTACTCGACGTTGAACCGGTGCGCCTGCTCGGCGAGCAGACGCCATTCCTGTCGCGCCGCCAGCCCGACAACCCGGATCTCGTCCCGGAGCGCGGCGGCGACCTCGAGCGCAGAGCGCCCAATCGACCCGGTCGAGCCGAGGATGGCCACACGCTTGTGCATGTGGAGGAGTATACCGGAATGTGGGGCCGTGGGCCGACGCGCCCGCCCCGCCCCTACGCCGGCGCGACCCGGGCCGCCGCGGAACTGGGCTGGCGGTCCGGAGCCGGTCGTGCGCTCTCGTCCGACCCCATGTGAAACTCGGGCACGATGTCCTTAAGTCGCCGGCGGGCAACATCGCGGGTCATGCCGTCGGCGTCGGCAACCAGCGTGTCGATCGTCGGCACCAGCCACGCCCAGTCGACGAGGATGTTGTTCCAGATGCCGACCTTCGGGTGCGCCGTGCGCGAGACGCCCTCCCCGTCGATCGCCAGCTCCTCGTACAGCTTCTCGCCCGGGCGCACGCCGCAGTACTCGATCTTGATATCCACATCGGGGCGGAAGCCGGAGAGCGTGATCATCTCCCGGGCCATGTCGACGATCTTGACCGGCTCGCCCATGTCGAGCACGAAGATCTCGCCGCCGCGGCCCATCGAAGCCGCCTGCAGCACCAGTTGCGACGCCTCCGGGATGGTCATGAAGTAGCGCACCATGTCCGGGTGCGTTACGGTCACCGGGCCGCCGCGGGCAATCTGCTCCCGGAAGATGGGGATGACGCTGCCGCTGCTGCCGAGCACGTTGCCGAAGCGCACGGTGACGAACTGCGTCCCGGAGCGGCCGGCGAGGCCGTGAATGTACATTTCGGCCACACGTTTCGTGCACCCCATCACGCTGGTGGGATTCACCGCCTTGTCCGTCGAGATCATGACGAACTTCTCGCACCCGAAGCGCATCGCGACGTCCGCGGCCATCCGCGTCCCGCGGATGTTGTTCTTGATCGCCTCGCCCGGGTTGTGCTCCATCATCGGAACGTGCTTGTGGGCGGCGGCGTGGAAGACCGCGCTGGGGTGCTCCTTCCGGAAAATCGTCTCCATGCGCCGCTCATCGCCGACATCGGCCACGTACGGCATCACGTCGATGCGGGCGAAGCTGGCTCGCAGCTCGCGGTCGATCGGAAAGAGGTTCGGCTCGGCCCGCTCGACCAGCACCAGCCGCAGCGGCTCGAAGCGGGCGATCTGGCGGCACAACTCAGAGCCGATCGACCCGCCAGCCCCCGTCACCATGACCGCCCGTCCACGGATGAACCGCGCGATCCCTTCCTCGTCGAGCTGGACCGGCGCCCGACCGAGCAGGTCGTTGATCTCGACGTCGCGGATCTCCTTGACCGAGGCCCGCCCTTCGATCAGGTCGGCCAGGGCCGGCACCGTCTTGTAGCGCAGGTTCGCCCCCTGGCACAGCTCGACCACCCGGCGCAGGCGCTCGCGCGTCGCCGACGGCATCGCGATCAGAATCTCGTCCACCCCGTATTCCGCGCAGATCGCCTTCACGTCCTCGATGGGCCCGAGGACCTCGACGCCGTGAATCTGCGCCCCGTGCTTGGCGCGGTCATCGTCGAGGAACCCGACGACGCGGTAGCGCGTCACGGGCATCCGCAGGATCTCGCGCACCACGTTCTCGCCCGCGTTGCCCGCGCCCAGCACGAGCAGCTTCGGCGGGGCCGTGTCCGTCGCGGGACGCACCTCCTCGTGATACAGGCGCACGGCCAGGCGCGCGCCGCAGACCAGCGCGATCGTGCCGGCGAAGTCCAGCACGAACACGGAATCGGGGAACTTGTCGCTGAAGATCGGCATGTGCAGGCCCAGCCAGCCCGCGTTCTGCAACCCATAGTACAGGAGAAAGACGGCGAAGAAGCTCCACCACGCGGCCCGCGCCACGGCGAACACGTCGCGCAAGCCCACGTAGCGCCACGCGGCGCGGTGCAGCCCCATGACGACGAACACGCTCAGCTTGATGACCAGCAACGGCACCAGCAACGGGAGACAGAACTGGAGAAACCAATCCGGCGCACCGGCCGGCGACGGCGGCACGTTCACAAACAGCGACTTGATCGACAGAATCGGCCAGCCCAGCGTCGGCGAACCTTTGAAGTTGTAGGCGAGCCCGAACGCGAGCACCCAAGCGACGAGAAACAGGCCGAGGTGCGCCGCGACGCTCAGGAGCGGACGGCGCGAGTACGCCCAATCGCGCCACGCGGCCCCCACGGATCGCTCTGCCTCTCGATTCATACCCGCATTCCCGTGTCCAGTCGGGTTGCTTCCACCTGGGTGCGGTCCAATGCGCGTCTGCAGTCGCGGCGCCGTGCGGCGCGCCGCCACCGCAAACTACGGCTGCGTAGCCCGCAGCGTTGCCAGGAAGCTCATCCAATGCTCCGCCTGGGATGGCCCGGCTGCCAGGAGGTCGATGCCCTTCTGCGCCTCGTCGCGCAGGCGCATCGTGTCACCGAGCCGCCACGCGCAGTACGCCGACAGCACGTGGGCCTCCGCGGCCCTCGGATTCGAATCCCCCGTTCGCAAATACCGCCGCATGTCCAGATCGAGCGCGCCGGACCGTCCGCCCTCGCGGGCGTCGCCAAAGTACTGGTTCAACGCGGCGGCATCCTCGGAAAACAGGTTCGGGTCGCGCTCAAAGGCCTCGCGAAGGTATACGATCGCCAATGTGGGCCGCTCTTCCTGCAGCGTGATATGCGTCAGTAGAATGCACGGCAGGGCCGTCTGCCCGCCGAGGTCACGCGCCATGGTCAGCTTCTGCTTCGCCTTCAGCAGGCTCAGCTCGCAGTCGCGGCAATTCGGGTAGCGGCCGGTGCGTGGATCCCGGGCCTCCGCCGTCGCCGCCTTGAACAACGCGATCCCCTCCCGCTCGTCGGCCCGCCAGCGCTCGGCATTCTGCCGCTCCATCTCGGCCACCACGCTCTTGAAGGCTGGCTGCCAGCCCGGCGGCTGCACAGGCGGGACCGGGGTCAGGCCGAAGTAGTCTTCGAACGGCGTCGTCTTGGGTCGCGGCGTGTACTCCGCGGCACCCAACGTCGGCAGACCCCCCGCTCCGACGCCCGGAAGCGGTAACTGCAGGCTCTTCGCCGCACTCAGCCCCGACAGCGACATCAGCTCGCCGGTGCGATTCTGAAACGCCGACAACGGCGCTCCGCCAGACGCCGAGAGGGTGTTGTGCAGACCGACCTGCCCCATGCCGAGCATCTGGCCGCCCTCTGCCGTCCTCGTCCCCCGCATGTACTCGAAATCGTCACGACCGAGCAGCGACATCCGTCGGGTCGTGGCCTGCAGCGAGCGCGCCCGACCGGTCGCGGTCGCCCCCCCACCCACGACGGACGACGAACCACTCGTGTTACGGCGGCTGATCAACTCCTGCGTGCCGCGCACGAACCCCTGTGCGTACGCGGGCCGCCCACGGACCGTGACGACCAATAAAGCCACCAGTACGGTGCCCAGAGGCAATCTCATGCCGCACTCCCATGCGAGTAGCGCACGCCATGCCTGATAGGTGATTATACTACTAGATCGGCCGCCAGCACGACCCTCCGCAGGTTCTGCGCAAAGGTCCTCCGATTCTGGCCGTGCCAGGCACGCCCACGAATCCCCGCTGGCGACCGGCTACCCGGGGCCAGGCACTGGCACTCCCCCGGCGGATCAGCGCCGTCGCCAACCCGGCCGGACCCTTGGAAGCCCGGCGGAAGGCGTGGTACGCTGCCCGCCGTACGGCCTCGTTGCAGCAGGCGGCAAGGCTTGCGCGATTCGCCGCTGGAACGTCGTTCAGGAGTTCGCCATGCTCGTCGTAATGCACGCCAACGCGACGCCGGCCCAGATTGACGCCGTCGCCGACCGGATCCGCCAGTTGGGGTACACCCCGCACGTGATCCCCGGGGCCCTGCGGACTGCCATCGGCATCACCGGAAACCGCGGTCCGGAGGGCCGCGAGACGCTGCTGATGATGCCGGGCGTCGAGGACGTGGTCCGCATCACCGTGGGGTACAAGCTCGTTTCACGGGAAACGCACCCGGAGCCGAGCGTCTTTCCGATCGCCGGCTCACGGATCGGGCGCGGCTTCACGGTCATCGCCGGCCCGTGCTCCGTCGAGAACGAGAAGATGATGATCGAATCCGCCCAGTTCCTGTCCGCCCACGGCGTCAAGCTGATGCGGGCCGGCGCCTACAAGCCGCGCACCAGCCCCTACGCGTTCCAGGGACTGGGCACCGAAGGTCTGCGGATTCTGGCGCAGGTCAAAGCGGAAACCGGCGTCGGCATCGTGACCGAGGTGCTCGACACGGAAAACGTCGAGCGCGTCGAGGAGGTCGCCGACGTGCTCCAGGTCGGCACGCGGAATATGCAAAACTACGCCTTGCTGCGCCGCCTGTCCAAGGCCGGCAAACCGGTCCTGCTGAAACGCGGCATGGCGGCGACCGTCGAGGAGTGGCTCCTGGCCGCCGAGTACCTGATGAGCGGCGGCAACCGCCGCGTGATCCTGTGCGAGCGCGGCGTACGGACGTTTGCCGATCATACGCGCAATACGCTGGATCTGTCGATCGTGCCGGTCATCAAGCACCTCTCGCACCTGCCGGTGCTCATCGATCCCAGCCACGGCACGGGCCGGGCGGAGTACGTGCCCGCGATGTCGCGCGCGGCGCTCGCCGCCGGCGCGGACGGCCTCCTCATCGAGGTCCACCCCGACCCGCGGAACGCCCTTTCCGACGGCCAGCAATCGCTCGACTTTGACGCGTTCGCCCAACTGTATGCGTCGCTCAAGCCGCTGGCCGACGTGTTGAATATGGAGCTGCTGTAGCCGGCATCTCCTGCCTTGGCGCGGCGCGACCGCCCCTACGGACAAGTCGTCCCGATGCGCGCCACGAACGGATCGATGTCCCCGAACGTGACACGCCCGTCATGGTTGCAGTCGGCGTTGAGCCACGGACACGTGTGCGGCCAAGCGGACTCGCCGCTCAACGCTTGGACGAACAGATCGATGTCCCCAAACGTCACCCTGCCGTCGCAGTTCATATCGCCGGCACATAGCGGCGGCGCCTCGCACTCGTCGGGCACGCCGTTGCTGTTAGCGTCCTGAGACGTTCCGTTGGCGATGTCGCACTCGTCCAGGATTCCGTTGGCATTGCAGTCGTGCCCCGCGAGTTCACACTCGTCGGGGACGCCGTTGCCGTTGCAGTCCTGGCTCTGCCCGCCCGCAATGTCGCATACGTCGAGAATCCCATTGCCGTTGCAGTCGTGACCGGCCAGCTCGCACGTGTCCGGCACGCCGTTCCCATTGCAGTCGTGCCCCGCGAGCTCACACTCGTCGGGGACGCCGTTGCCGTTACAGTCCTGGCTGTGCCCGCCCGCAATGTCGCACACGTCGAGAAGCCCGTTGCCGTTGCAGTCGCCGCACCACGGGCTGCCAGCGCACTGCTCCAGGTCCTGATCGTCGGCGACCCAGTTTGCGTTGCAGTCGGTCGCGCCCAGCAGCGCCCAGAACAGACTGATGTCCGTCGCGTTAATGGCGCCGTCGCCGTTGATGTCCGCGTTGTTGCGGTCGCAATCCGGATAGGCGGCGGCGTAGGCGTTCGGGTCGGTAACGGCCAGATGAAACGGCGCGATGTCGCCCGCGTCGACGGCGTAGTCGCAGTTCATGTCGCCGCGCCGGAAGAGCCGCGCCAGATAGAGCCACTCGGTGTCCGCATAGCCCACCCAGCCGTCGTGCAAGCTCGGGTACTTGGCCGAAGCCGTGGTGAGCTGCGCGGTGGCGGTTCCGTCCCACAGAAACAGCTTCGGATTCATCAGACCGTTGGGGCAGCGCGCCCACAGAACCAGGTCATTCCAGACGCGGGGCATCAGATCCGCAATGCCGTTGACGGCGTCGTCATTGGTTATGCGCTGCGTCTGCCCGGCTTTCCAAAAGAACACCTCGTACCCGGCGGTATCCGTGCCCTGCCCGGTCCCGATCCAGGCTATGGCGCCGTTCCACAGCGACGGGTACGCCCCGACGTGGTTCCCCGGCCCCACGACGTGCGTGCCGGCCCCATCATAGTATTTCACGTCGAACGTGTCCGAATCCTGGTAGGCATAGGTCGGCACATTGCCGGGCGCGATATACAGGCACGCCTGGCGACCACGCACGCCCAGCGGAACGGTCGTGCCGCTGGCAGCGCAGCGGTAGGTCAGGTCCGTCAAGTTCCGACTCCAGATCAGGTCGCCATTGCTGCCCAGCGACAGATAGGAGTCATCGACCGCCGGCGAGTTGGTCAGATTGACCACCGTCTGCCCGTTCCAGAGCAGAATGTCGTCGGCCGTGGCCCCGGCGGCCCAGTTGCGCCACGCCACCAATCCCGCGGCGGTGGTCGGCTCGTAATTGCACGCGGTTCCGGGGTAGATCTGCACTGATGTCGTCCCGTTGTAGAACATGACCGGCCCGCCGGCGGCAATCGTGTACGCCGCCGTGCCCGACCAGACGCTTGCACACACCCCGTACTGCGCGATTTGCGTCTGCCGCCCCAGACGCCAGCTCGCCGCCTCCGCGGAAACCACTACGCTCAACAAAATGACTCCGGCCGCGCCGCCCCGACTCGTCATGGGGTGTGACTCCTTTCTGGCAAGCGCTGATCTCCCTGCCGTTGCCCGGCACCGCAAGCGACACCGTCTCCCGTCAACGCCCGGCGAATCTGGAAGTCCGTTCCTCCCCCCTTGCCATCCCACGCACCCGCAGACCAACCACACCTCTGGTAAGCATCTCTCTCGAGATTCTTATACCAATATCATACCAACGGCCGCCCGCGCGAACAAGGCAACCTCGCGATTATCGGCGCCGTCACACGCCGGCGCGCCCGACAAAGACGCACGGCCTCGCCGATCTCGCGACCGGGCCCACGCGGCCCGACCATGCCATCGCCACACCCCGCGGCACTGGGCCCCCTCACCGCCGCAAGCGCACGCGGCCCGCGCCGCGCGCAAAGACGAACCGCACCTCGCGCGTAACGCGAAGCGCGGTCCGTTCCTTGCACTTCCCGGCCGCAACCACGGCCGTTTCGGCCGATGGTTAAGGCCAAATGACTATCGCCGACGCAGCAACAGGCCGAGGCCCAACAGCGCCAGGGCCGCCGGTTCCGGCGTAACTTCAATCTGACCCGACGTGAATGCGGCGGTCGCAAACCCGGTCGGCGTCATCAAACCGTGGAACGCGCCGAGGGGATCGGGAAAGCCCGGGACAAGTTGGGTGACGCCCAACTGCACCAGGTTCAACGTGACCGTAGCGAGCACGATGCCGTCGCCGTAGATTTCACCATACGGTCGGCCCGGGGGGATCGTTGTCAACCCAGCCAGACCATCCCCATCGGGAGTGTACGCGGCACTGAAGGGCCCATTGGGGTCTATAGAGGCGCCGCCATACGTCACGCTCGTCCCGATCAGGGTCAAATCCAGACCCCAACCGATCAGCGGATCGGACTGCGGGATATCCGCGACGATGTTCACCGTCGCGGTTCCGGCCGAGATGTTAACGCTTTGACTCGCCGGAACGAGATACACATCGATTGTCCCGGCCAGTACCGGGCTGACCAGCAACCCGAGCAACGCCGTACAGTACAGAGCTAATCTCATAATACCTGATCCTCCTATTGAGCAATCCTTCCTCACTCACGACTCACAACAATCGGGCTCGCGCCCGTCGCGACCGGGCCGCCGACGGCGCGTCGCCGCCGGCGGAACCCGGTCGATCAGGAACTAGCGGCCTTTCGGCGCCGGCCCCATCGGGGTCGCCGGAAGCGGCTGCGCCTGGGGCACCGTTCCGGGCTTGGGCTGCGGCTTCGGCGCCGGCGGAGGCACGAACGCCTTCCCGTTCGCCATCTGGTAGCACACGAACCACGCGCGATAGTCTGCCAAACCGATGCAACCGTCTGGCTGGCCGCCAGGGCCGTCCTGATCCATCGCCACTGCGGCCAGGTAGCGCGGATCCGGAGCGCACCTCCCGAACGCGTCGAGCATGATCCAGTAATCCAGGTAATCGACGGTCCCGCTGTGGTTCAGATCACCGCACAGTTCGCCTGGGCAGTGGTCGGGGATGCCGTTGTGGTTGTAATCCGTATCGCACGGCGGCGCCGTGTTATGGCAGTAGCCGCCGGGGAACGTGTCCTGGATATCACACTCGTCCGGGATGCCGTTCGTGTTGCAGTCGTTGGGCGGAACGCCACCGCCGACGGTCAGCGACACGTCATCCACGTTGAAGTTGGTGGCCGTCGCAGTGTTCTGCACGCCTTCCAACCGCAAGACGTGGCTGCCGCCGTTCGCGTAGCTCGAAACGTTGATCGACACCAGCGTGTAGCCGCCGGCATAGGTCAGGTCGTTCTCGAGCGCCGTGAAGACAACGTTGCCGTCCATCTTCACTTTGAAGTAGTCGGTCCCGTCGCCGCTCGCGGCGCCGATCCAGAGATAGAGCTCCAGCGTCGCCGACGAGCTGCTCGGGACTACGATGGTCTGATCCACCGTCCCGACCTCAGGCAGCGTGCAACTGGAGCCGCAACCGCCGAACCAAGCCCACCAGGTACCGGTCCGCGGACCGGCCGTGCCGCCGCCCGTGCCACAGCTCGTCGCATCGCACAACGGCGTGCCGACGTTCGTCGAGAACTCCGTCCACGAAGGATTCGGCGTACCGGCCTCAAAGCTGGGATCCTGAACCAGATTGGTCCGGCTCTTGCCCCACAGCTCGCAACTGTCGGGGATGCCGTTGCTGTTGCAGTCCGGGGTCCCGTTGGCGATGTCGCAACTGTCGATCACGCCGTTGCCGTTGCAGTCCCACTCCGGATACTGCACGAGATCGCAGTCGTCTGGGATGTGGTTGCCGTTGCAGTCGTTCGCGGCAGGCCCAATCGGCGGCACCTCGCATTCATCGGGAATGCCGTTGCTGTTGCAGTCCGGGCTGATGCCGCCGGAGATATCGCACGCGTCGAGCCGGCCGTTGTTGTTGCAGTCCTGCCACTCGCACGTGTCGATCACGCCGTTGGTGTTGCAATCCCACTCCAGGTGGTCACGGATATCGCAATCGTCGGGGATGCCGTTGCCATTGCAATCACCGCCACTGGATACGCCGGTCGCGCGGATCATCAGGTTGGACGGGAACCCGGCCGTTTCGACCAACTGCAGCGGAGTGCTGTACGCCGTACTGCCCAGATTGTTGGGATCGATCGGCGGCGTCGAGTAGGCGCTGCCAACGATCCAGTTGCGTCCGGACACCGGCGTGGTCTCATCCAGGCCGATTGGATACAGGTTGTCGGTGATGATGAAGCCCACGAAGAACTTCGTGCCCGCGGGCCCCACGTTCACCGGCGTCGACAGCGTCACGTCGTTGAAGATGTCCGTGTCGATGTTGGCCGTCACCGTCGACGCCCAACCGAGCACCTTCGCATCAGACGGGTTGCCGTTCTGATCCGGGTCGCTCCACACGTACACCGTGACCGGGATACCAGCCGCGCTGGCATCACCCCAAGCCACGGACACCTTCGTGATCGCGTCGGCGCCCGGGGCGACTACGAACTCAACCAGGGCCGCGAGGTCCGCACCGGCCGTGATGCCGATCGAATCCTCGTGGGTGCCGTCGTTGATGTTGTACGTATGGGGCGGTCCGCCGCCGCCGAGCTCGCACACATCCGGGATGCCGTTCGAGTTGCAGTCCGGCAGCTTGCCGCATTCGAGCGGATAGACCGTGCCGCAGTTGCCCACGGTGCAGCCGCCTACCACTTCGCACGAATCGGGGACGCCGTTCGTGTTGCAGTCCGGCTGGCACGAATCCAGGATGCCGTTCAGGTCGGCGTCCAGGTTGGGGTTCGCAGCGATTTCGCACGCATCCGGGATGCCGTTGTGGTTGCAGTCGGCCATACCACCCACGATGTCGCAGGTGTCGTCGGTGCCGTTGGTGTTGCAGTCATTGCCGCTGCACGCGGTGCCGTCGCCGCCAAAGACGCCGCCGGCCGTCGTGCACAGACTCTGGTACATGACCGCACAACCGAGCGTACCCTGACCGGCCAGGCAGCACGCGCCACGCGGGCAGCCCACGATGGTCAGCGTGAAGTCCGTCAGGCAGGCCGGCGACGGCCACGTATCGATCATGATCGTGTACGTGCCCGCCGGCAACGTCAGGCTGTTGATGGTCGCCACGGTGCCGCTGCTGCTCGTCGCGTACGCGATGCAGCTCGTACCCGGCGGACAGGCACTATCCACCGCAATACCGATGTAGTTGTTGGTACTGCTGTTACCGGTCGCCTTGAACGTCGCACAAATCGGCTCCGTCACGACCACGTGGTAGATGATGTCCTCACCGCCGTCGTAGTTGTACGAGGCCGCCAGGCACGTCGTGCCAGCGGTGTAGTCGTCGCCACGCCCGCACGTGTACTGGTTCGCGTCGGTGTAGGGCAACTGCGCCGGCAAAGTCACGTCGATCGGCAACAGGCAGTTGTCGCCTGGAGCCGGGCAAGTGAACGTCGCGCAGGTATACGTCGGGTAATACGTGCCCGTCAGACCGAGGCAGGTCGTCTCGTCCGAATCCGAGCAGCTCGTCCCGACGCAGCAAGCGCCGGTCGCGCACGGATTAGTCGGAGCGCACGGCACATTGGCGCCGCCCCAGATCCCGCTCGAAGCCAAGCAGTCGACCTCGATCTCCTGCGTGCACGTTCCACCGTGGCAGCAGGCACCCAGCGGCGGCGGCTGGCAGTCGAGCGAGAAATCGGTCACTCCGCCACCCTCCGTCGAGCCGTAATCGCCGATCTGGAACCAGTAGGTGGTCCCAGCCGTCGCCACAAACTCGACGTGGTACGGTTCCGGATCGTCCTCGCAGTCGATGTTGGTCAGGTTATTGCAGTCCGGGCCGGTGTAGATACCCATGACCATATCGTAGTCCGGGTAGGCCGGATCATTGGCCACGTCCAACACCAGGTTGCAGGTCTGCGCCGGCGTATACACGAACCACCAGTCATTCTGCGTCGTCGTGTAGTACGTGCTGCAGCTCGGCGTGCCCGGCAGCGCCAGATCATTGTTGAACACCACGCTGTATGGCACCGCGGCGATCACCGCCGGGTTGCTGCACGCATCGCCCGGCTGCGGGCAGGGATTCGGCGAGCAGACCGTGCCGTCGCCGTGGTAGCTGCCCGTGCAGTCCGCCGCTAACCCTAGCGTGCAGGACCCATCCGGGAAGCAGCAAGCGCCGATGCACGGATTCGGACTGCAAACCGTCCCGTTGCCCTTGTACGCGGCGCCGGGGATCTGGCTGCAATCGTACGCCGACAGAATCGCGCACGTCGCGCCGGTGCAGCAGGCGCCTACCGGCGGAATCACTGCGCCCCAGAGCTGTACGTCATCGATGTTCCAGCCACTGTACTGGCCGCTGCCGTGCGTGGTCCCCATGACCCAGCGGATGTAAACCGAGGGCTGGTTGTTAACCGCGCCCGGAAGGACGTAGCTCTGGAACGACCAGGCTGTCTCCGTCATGGTGGTTGAGCCGTTGGCCCAGATCTCGATCCACGATTTTTCGGTGCCGGTCGTGGACACCAGGATGCGAGCATGGTCCCAACTGTTGTTCTCAACACCCAGCCACCGCCAGAAGCGCAGCTCGATGTTCATGTAGCCGGTGAAGTCGAACGCCGTCGTCGTCAGGTTGTATGCCGGAATGTTGGCGGCGTACGCACCCGCGAGGTTGTAGCCGTAGACGTAGAGGCCGGTATGCCCACTGGCGGGGTCGCCGCCAGCGCCCAGAGGCTGCCCGTACGCCCACTGTCCCTCACAGGTCCAGGCGGGATCGGTGTCCATGGGGAAGCTGAACAGGAGCACCGGACACAGCGTGTTCGCGCACGTCGTGCCGGCACCCTTGAACGTGCCGCCGGCGGCCGCGCAGGCCCAATCCGGCAGGTAAGAGCAGCTCGCGTCGGCAAAGCAGCACGCCCCAGGCTGCGGGCAAGGATTCGGGCTGCAAACCGTGCCGTCACCTTTATACAGGTCGCCCGCGGCGCAATCGCTGGGAGCGATCACATTGCTCATGTAGCAAATGCCCGTCAGCGGGCAGCAGGCCCCGGGCTGCGGGCAGGTAGCTGTCCCACAAACCGTGCCGTCGCCCTTGTATACGCTGGGCGGCAGGCAATTCGCCGCCAACACGACGTCGCACGTCCCGTCCGTGTCGCAGCAAGCACCCATGCACGGATTCGGAGTGCAAAGCGTGCCGTCGCCCCTGTACACGTTCGGCGGCAGGCAGTCCACGTGGTACACGTAGGTGCATGTGCCGTCCGGAGCGCAGCATGCGCCTTGCGGCGGCGGCGTCGTGAGTTGAACGTCGTCGATGTTCCAGCCGCAGTACTGACCGCTGGTGTCTGTGAGACCCATGACCCAGCGGATATAGACCGTGGCCTGGTTGTCGAAGGCGCTTCCCAGGGCGTAGCTCTGATACGACCACGCGGTCTCCGTCATGGTGCTCGAGGGGTTGGACCACAACTCGACCCACGACGTGCCATCGGTGGACGCCAGCACCCGGGCGTGGTCATAGGTGCTGCTCTCGACACCCAGCCACCGCCAGAACGACAACGTGACGTTCGTGCGGCCCGTGAGGTCCAACGCCGGCGTCGTCAAGTTGTACGCCGGAATGCTGGCGGCATACTGGCCCGCCAGGTTATAGCCGTAAACGTACAAACCGGTGTGGCCGCTGGCGGGGTCGCCGAGCAAGCCCTGCGGCTGCCCGAACGCCCACTGTCCTTCACAGGTCCAGCCGGGATCGGTGTTCATCGGGAAGTTATAGACCACGACCGGGCACACCGTACTCGCGCACGACGTCCCGGCGCCCTTGTACGTCCCGCCGGCGGCCGCACAGGCCCAATCCGGCAGATCCGCACAGCTCGCGTCGGCGAAGCAGCACGCCCCAGGCTGCGAGCAGGGAGTCGCGCACGTTGTGCCGTCGCCCTTGTACAAGCTGGGCGACGGGCAGTTCACCTGCAGCACAACCTCACACGTCCCATCTAGATGGCAGCAAGCGCCCATGCACGGATTCGGCGTGCAAACCGTCCCATTGCCCTTGTACACTCTGGGCGGCAGGCAAGCCGTGTTGTACTCGACGATGCATCCGCCAACCAGGTCGCAGCAGGCTCCTAACGGCGGCGGCGGGACCACGTTGATCGTGTAATCCTCGGTCTCGCCGTAGGTAGCGCTGTTGCACGCCGTCGGATAGCTGCTCTCCTGAATCTTCACGCGCATCCGCGTCGGACCGAGAGTGGCCCCAGCCGGCACCGCGATGCTTCCCGTGAAGGGCGTGCTACCGGTGTGGGAGCCGAGCGTATACTCCTCGCCGGCATCGGTGAACAACCCGTTCTGGTTCCAGTCGATCCACACCTTCATGTAGTTGGTGTAGCTGCTATATATCGTAACGGTAATCGGATACGTGAAACTGGCCTGCAAATCGGTCGAGAAACCCGTATAGTCACCGTAGCTGCACGAGCCGTTCTGCCCGCTATTGTGGTTGAGCGTGTTCAGCGTGACGTTGGTGATATACTCGTCCGTCGTATTCGTATAGCAGGGCGTGCAATACGGGGACGCCACCACGGTAATCGTGTACGGCCCCCAAGCCTGCGTCGGGCTGCTGCTCAGCACGGGGTAGTAGTACGTGCCCGCGGCCAGCCCCCCCCAAGCCATCGTGACATCGCCATCGCCGCAGACCGTCCAGTCGTACCCGGCGACGGCGGTGACGCTCGTGCACGGACAGCCGATCGTCAAGTTGATGTAGCTATTGGTGAACGCCGGCGTAGTCCCGCAGTACTTCAGCACGACCGTCCAGCCGTTCGCCGGCGCCGGGGTCGGCAGCGTGATCGCGTGCCACACCTGCGGACTCGTGAACGAGCAGGACCCCTGATCGTTGGTCGCCCCACGGGTGTCGCCGGTGAAGACCTGCGGCACGCCCGGCGTCAACGGGACCGGCGTGACGTCCGCGCAGTTGTCATTCGCGGGCGGGCACCAGAAGGTGACGTTGCAGGCCGTGGCCGAGTGCCACGTGCCGCCCAGTGGCGTGCAGTCGGCTGCACTCGTATCGGCACAGGTATGCGAACCCGTGCCGTAGCAGCACGCGCCGGAGCAAGGATTCGGCGAGCAAGTGCTGCCGATGCCCATGAAGGTGCCGGTGCAGTCGCCCGCAGTGCCAACCGTGCAGGCCGTCCCGATGCAGCAGGCGCCCGTCGTGGGTAGCGGTGCGAAGGTCAACGTGTAGTTCGGACGGTTGTAGCTCGTGCCCAGCGTGGTGGGCAGCGCAGTGTCCGAAGACGCATAGCTCTCCCTGTAGTTCGGCGACGTCGACGTGTACCTGAAGGCTGGGGTGCTGGAAGTGCCAGGATAACCTCCGCTGTGTTCCCACATGATTTGGAGGTTGTCCGTATCCCAGATGAAGTCCGCGATATCGAACACCTTCCAGCCGGCGGGCGAAAAAACGTAGCCGGTTGGCCCATACACCAGCGTTGCGCCCGTTTCGTCCCAAGTGGCTGGCGCTGTCGTCGCCGTCGTCTTCTTCAACCAGATCTTCACATTGGGGGTCGTTGCGGTCAGCACAGTGTTTACGTATACGGCGACTTGCGTCACCATGGTCGGAGCACATGTGAACTCCGTCCGCAGCAAGATACTGACGGACCGCGAGTTGTAGTAGTACGGGCGGACCGGGGCATAGACGGCCGTCGACGTTCCCGTCCCGAGTATGACGTCGCCGAGGCAATCGGTGCGGTCCTCGGTGACCATCGGCTCCAAGGCGATTCCCTCGTCCAGCGCTGGCGCGATCTCCTGGATCGTCGTCAAGACCGGCTCAGAAACCTGCTGGACCTCCCGCTCCGACTCGAACTTCGCTAGCGCGGGATCGACTGGCGTGGCTTGCCCGACGCTCACCGCCGTCGCGGCTTGCGCCGCCTCGGCATTGGCAGCCAGCTTCGCTTCGATCAGCGCTTGCTCTTCGGCGGCTTGCTGCGCTTCAGGCGCCCCCTGTGCATCCACGAGCTTCTTCGCGTCGAGGACCGCCTGCGTGGCTTGCTCCGCCTCGAGCGCCGCCTGAGCATCGGCAGCCTTCTTCGCGTCGACAATCGCTTGCTCCGCGGCAAGCTGTTGCGCCTTCTCCTGGTCGGCCGCGGCTTCCTTCGCTGCCACCGGCGCGTGATTCGCCGCGACAGGCTGCTTTTGAGCCAACTGCGCCTTGGCCTTCGCCGCCGCGCCGTTGATCGCCTTGTCGCTAGCCCTCTGCAGACCCGGCGCGGCCTGCAAGGCACTCACCGGTACTGGCTTGACCGTCGCTTTCGCCTGCAGCTTCTCGGCGGTCGGCGCTAACGCCAACACGAGGCCAGTACACAGGAGGATGGCGGCCGCCGCCCATATCCTCTTACTCCTCACCATCATGTGACTCCTTAGAAAGAACCCTGAGACTTTCTCGCAACCCTACCTCAGTCCCTCGACCCCGCGCGGCCCAGTTCGATACTCGGCCCGCGCGCGGCTTCCCAACGGATATCGATGCGAGCGGTCCGCACGCTAGTGCCACGCGGCGCTCGGTTCATTCGCTGGCGTTTCATTGTTTCCTGCTGCTCAACCATCCGCTGACTTGCTTACAAGAGCCGAGCCGCACCGGCTGACACGCCGGCCACCGCCACGTCACGTCCAGAAGTCCCCCCATGTGGGTATCGCTGCCTCCTCCTCCTTTAGATGGTTACAGATACGCCAAGACCGAGCTTACACTCCCAAGTGCGGGGAGACGGGATGAACTCAGACGCCGTCCCCGGCGTAGCACATCCCGAGCGGGCGAGGGGCGCGCACTTCCACCTCCAACTCCGCCTCCGCCTCCGCCTCTAACTCCCACGCTCCTTAACGATAAAGCCAGTATAAAGGAATGGTTCCGGCAGATCAATCCTTTTCCGCCGCACGAGTTCCACCCCGCGCCCACCAACGCGTCCGCAGTTATCGGACCTTTACGCCCATCGCCGGCACAGCTCCTGGCTCCGCTAGCGCCGCCCAGATCGCCCCGGGCCGAACCAACCGCACCGCCCGCGCGAACGCCCTCTCGATCAGCGGCTCCGGCACCGGCGGCATCTGCGCCAGCGCCAGCAGGATGCGAACCACGTCCGCAAGCCCCTCCCGCGCACGGTAGTGGCGTAGAAAGCGACGCTCCACGAACCGCCGCACCACGTCCTCCAGGCCCTGCGTCTTGACCGCCCCGAGCACCGCCACGCGCTGGGCCACGATGCCCGGGTCGCACCCGGCCAGCAGGTCGTAGAACTGCTCGACGCGCGCGGGCGCGGCCCGCACCAGATGGTGATCCATCACCAGCGCGATCGCCACGTGTGTCACGAAGTCGACCAGCGCCGGATGCACGTCGGTACCGTTCACGCTGACCTTAAGTGCTTGTTGCCAACGGAGAAACGTCGGCAGGACATGAAACGACCGGTCCACCTCGACGTGATTCAGCCCGGCTTGCGGTCCGGCCGGTCGCTCACCACCAGCCCCACCCGGTACGGCCGGGTCCAACGGGCGGCCTGGTAGTCGCCCAGCTCCACGGCGAACTCAGCCCCCGCTTTTGTCGGCCGGCCCAGAGCGCGTGACCGATACGGCTGGGCC
>CAIWOY010000347.1 GCA_903914415.1 uncultured Phycisphaerales bacterium
CAGCCGCTTCGTCTTTCTCGCCAACGCGCATCCCGCGTTGCAGCACGACTTTGCCCGGCGGCTGTCGCAGGCCGAGCTGCTCGTCTGCGATACGATGAACATCTGGATCGAGGGCCAGCCGGACAAGCTGCGCGCGCTGCTGGCGGTCGTACACGGGCTCGTGCTGAACGAGGGCGAGGCACGCCTACTGACGCAGCGGACGAACCTGGTGACGGCCGGCCGCGACATCCTGAAGCTGGGCCCGCGGTTCGTCATCATCAAGAAGGGCGAGCATGGCAGCCTGCTCGTCTCGGCGGAGGGCCTCGCGCTGATCCCGCCCTATCCGACCGAGAAGGTCGTCGATCCGACAGGCTGCGGCGACAGCTTCGCGGGGGCGATCATGGGGTATCTTGCGGCGCAGGGGCGGTTCGACGTTCCGACGCTGCGTTCGGCGATGGCGCGCGGCTCGGTCGTGGCCTCCTTCGTGGTCGAGTCGTTCTCGATCGACGCGCTGTGCCGGGTCGCCCCCGCGGACGTTGAAGCGCGGCTGAGCACGCTGCGCGAAATCGTGCGATTCGAGTAGGCAGGCGGCGACTGGCGCCGCGCCGGCCGAGGTCGCGGCGAAACGCCCGCCTGGCGTTTGGAGCAACGAGCCCGTGCGTACGTTCATTGCCGTCGAGCTGATAACGGAGCTTCGTCGGCCGCTGATTAAGCTGCTCCGCGGCCTGCCGCGCTCCAGCGAGATCAAGTGGTGCACAGAGCACCAGTTGCACGTCACGCTGAAATTCCTCGGCGATGTCACCGACGCCCAGCTCGCCAAGGTCTGCGACGCCGCCAAGTCCGCCGGCACCGGCGTCGCGCCCTTTTCACTGCGCGTCAAGGGGCTCGGCTGCTTCCCCGCGCCGCGGAACCCACGCGTCCTGTGGTGCGGCATCGAGGACCTCACCAACGGCTGCCGGCGGTGGGTCGAACGGGCCGATCCGTTGCTTGAGGAGCTGAATTTCAAGCCGGAAACCCGGGCCTTCACGCCACACATCACGCTCGGGCGCAGCCGCTCGACGGCCGGGGGCGACGTGCTGCGCCAGGTGCTCGACACCACACCGCCGCCGCAAACGGGCGAAATGCTCGTTCAGCAGGTCGTGGTTTTCGAGAGCCGCCTGCTGCCGGGTGGCGCCCAGTATCACCCGCTCGCAACGCTGCCGCTGAGGGGGCAGTCAACGTAGGGTGCGGCCTCGGCGCGCCACTTTGGTGCTACAGCCAGCCCTTTCCGGGGCTCTATGAACGTCCTTCCAGCCGCGGCATCAGCGCGCGCAGCCGCCGGCCGACCTCCTCGATCGGGTGCTGCGCTTCGCGCGCGGCGAGCGCGGCTGCGTGGGCTCCGCCGGCCGCGTGCTCGGCCAGCCACTCCCGGGCGAACTCACCCGATTGAATCTCGGCGAGCACTGCCTGCATGGCCTGGCGCACGCCTGCGCCGACCACCCGCGGACCGCGCGTCAGGCCGCCATAGGACGCCGTGCCGCTGATTCGCCCCCTCATGCCGGCCAGGCCGCCTTCGTAAACCAGGTCGGTGATGAGCTTGACTTCGTGCAGGCATTCGAGGTACGCCACCTCGGGCGCGTACCCGGCCGCCACGAGCGTCTCGAAACCCGCCCGAATCAGCTCCACGAGCCCGCCGCACAGCACGACCTGCTCGCTGAACAGATCGGCCTCGGTCTCCTCGCGAAACGTCGTTTCCAGGATTCCCGCCCGTCCGCACCCGAGCGCGCACGCATAGCCGAGCGCAACGTCCCGCGTGTCGTCCGCCGGGTCCTGTTGCACGGCGATGAGCGCCGGCACGCCGCCGCCCGCCTGGTAGTGCCGCCGCACCATCGGCCCGACGCCCTTCGGCGCGACGAGGAACACGTTGACACCGGCCGCGGGCACGATCTTGCGGAAGTGAATCGCGAACCCGTGTGCGAAGCCGAGGTACGCCCCGGCCCGCAAATTCGGCTGCACGTCGGCCGCGAAAACCTGCGGCTGAACCTCGTCCGGGATGAGCAGCATGACGACGTCGCCGTGGCGGACGGCTTCCGCCGGCTCGCAGACGGTCAGGCCGGCTTCCGCAGCGCTCGGCCGTCTGGCGCTGTCGCGGCGAAGTCCCACAACGACGTCGAGTCCGCTGTCCCGCAGGTTGAGTGCCTGCGCCTGCCCCTGCGACCCGAAGCCGATCACCGCGATGCGCTTGGACTGGATGACGCCGGTCCGCACATCGCGTTCGTAAAGGACGTTCACGGCGCGATCTCCTACGTTGGCCCCAGCGCGCGCGGGCAGCCAGCCTGGCTCAGAAATTATCCCGCATCCACGGCGTCGGTCCCGCAAAAGGCGCCGCCGCCGCGGCGAGATCGGGGGCTGGCCCGCTGGCCAATCCGGCGAGAACCAATTCCGCTGGCGTCAGGAAGCCGGTGTAGAGCGCCGCGAGCCCGCGTACGTGAACGGCCAGCGTTCCGCGCCCGCCGGGATGAACTTCGCCGTGCCCGTCCGCCACGTGCAGCACCCAGCGCCCGTTGTTTTCCGCGAGAACTTCGTCGCGCACGTCCAGGTGCAGCTCCGCCGCGACGCCGGCGGGATAGCCCCGCGCCGCCAGCGCCCGCGGCACGTGCACGATGCGGGTCATCCAGGGCGTGCGGCCAATCGCCGTGATCGGCAGCTCGGCCAAGTGCATGAGCAGCGGGTCGAACGGCCCCGACCGGAAAATCACCTGGTCGCGGACTGTGCGATGGTCCGCAATCAGCGTCAGCACACGCCGGGCAGCCTCCGGCGTGACCGCCGCCATGTCCAGCACGCGCAGGTTCGCGTGGGCCATATCCACGCTTTGCGACAGCAGGTACGCGTACCCCTCGACCGCCGGCCCGCGGCAGACGACGTACGCCTGCGCCTTCTCGCCGCGCTGTTCGCGTACGCGCCACCAGTTGAACTCGCTCCGGTCGAGGTTCCCCGCGGTCCGCGCCGCGGCCTGCCGGTAGACGGCGCGAATCTGCGGCTCATCGGCGGGCGTGGCGGCCCGCACGGCCAGCGTTCGGTCGCGCAGGTCGATCGACTTGGCTGGCAGCGTGACCTCGCACGAGATTCCCGCCAACTCGTAGCCGACGCGCCGGTACAGGGCGACCGTGGCCGGGTACAGCGTTGAAAGCGGGCAACCGCCGTCGTACAGCTCGCGCAGCACCGCCGACAGCAATTCCGTGGCCGCGCCGCCGGCCCGATGTTCCGGCGGGACGGCGACGACCGCGATGCCCGCCATCGGCACGGCCTGCCCGCCGAACCACTGTCCCTTGGGCAGCACGGCCAGGCCGCCGATGAACGTGTCGTCCCGCCGCAGCAGGCGGAGGTTCTCCCGCCCGACGGCATCGAAGTACGGCGGGGTTCTGTCGGCGGGGACGACGAACGCCTCCGTCACGATACGTCCGAACTGCTCCAGCTCGCACTCGTCGCGCGGCGGACCGATGTCTGGGCGTGTGGACACGCTGGGGTTCCTTCAGCCGTAGGAAAAAACCGCCGTCCGTCGCCCGTGCGCCGGACGGCGTGGGCATTATAGGCCGTGCGCTCCGGTTGCGTCTGCCCCGTCCGCGTGCTACGAATGTGGCCATGCTGCGGCAGAATCGCCAGCCGGACGAGTTGCGCCCCGTCGAGATCGTGCGCGGGTTCACGCGTACGGCGCCGGGCGCGGTGCTCATGCGCACGGGGCAGACGCACGTTCTGTGCACCGCCAGCATCGAGGAGACCGTGCCGGCCTGGCGCGTGGCGAGCGGCGCGGGGTGGGTCACCGCCGAGTACGACATGCTGCCGGGCTCGACGCCCCAGCGCCGCCCGCGCAGCCGTGAGCGCCTGGACGGGCGAACGCAGGAGATCCAGCGCCTCATCGGACGGTCGTTGCGGACGGTCGTGGACCTGCCGAAGCTTGGCCCACGCACTATTCACCTGGACTGCGACGTGCTCCAGGCCGACGGCGGCACCCGGACCACCGCGATCACCGGGGCCTACGTGGCGTTGTGCGATGCGCTCGCGGTGGGGCGGCAGCGCGGGCTGTGGGGCACGGACGTGCTGACCGCCGGCGTCGCCGCGGTGAGCGTCGGCCTCGTCGGCGCGGAGCTGCTGCTCGACCTGGACTATCGCGAAGACGTGGCGGCCCAGGTGGACTGCAATCTCGTCCTGACCACGCGCGGCGAGTGGGTCGAGGTGCAGGCCACCGGCGAACACGCAACCTATGCCGATGACGATCTGGCCCGGATGATGGCCCTGGGCCGACGGGGCATCGAGCGGCTGTTCGCGCTGCAACGTGCGGTGCTCGCGGACCGGCTGCCGCAGCAGGAGTGAATCATGCCCCGCAGCAATGCACGGGCAACGGCGGTCGGCCTCGGCGCGCTCTGCACATTGCTCCTGCTTTCGTCCGGCTGCGAAACGCCCGGCGGCGTACGACCGTTCGGCGCAGCCCCGGAAGAGGACGTTTGGGCGATCCGCTGTATCGGCCTGCAGGGCCCGGATCGCTTCCAGCGGGCGGAGGGCTACGCCACCGCGCTCAAGAAGGTGACCGGCCTCAAGCCCGAGTTGGTACAGGTTGTTTCCGAAGAGGACGAGACAACCGTTTTCTACGGCCGCTACCGCCGGATCGACGCGGGCCTGACGGGTTCCGTGCGGTACGAGCCGGACCTGCGCCGCGACCTCGAGACGATCCGCTCACTACGCTTCGAGGCGCGCGATGTCTGGCCGTTCATGCTGGCGACGATGGACGTTCTGCCGACCTACCATTCCAGCCACCCCGAGTGGGACCTCAATAACGTCGACGGCTACTGGTCCTTGCATGTGGCCGTCTTCTACAACACCGACACGATGCACAGCCGGCGGTACGCCACCGAGGAGTACTGCCGGATTCTGCGCGAGCAGGGCGAGGAGGCGTATTTCCATCACGGGCCGGCGCGGAGCTCCGTGTACATCGGCGCGTTCCCCTTCGAAGCCGTCTCCGAAGTCCAGCGCGAGGATCCGCTCGCCGGCCGGATGGTGAAGACCGTGACCGTCGTCGAACCCCGCATGAAGGCCGCCCAGGAACGCTTCCCCGTCAGCCTCGAAAACGGTTACAAAATGGTCAGCATCACACGTAACCGCGAGACGGGCCAAGTGACCAACCGCGACACCACGCCGTCATTTCCCGTGATCATGCCCAAGGCGCAGCGCCGCGTCGATCGCGCCGAGGGCCGGCCGTGACCCACACGCCGCACGTCCTGCTCGCCACTCGCAACGCCGGCAAGTTGCGGGAGTTGCGCGAGTTGGTCGCCGGCGCGCTGCTGACCTGGCGCGGCCTGGCCGAATTCCCGCAGGTTCCGGACGCCGACGAGACCGGCCGCACGTTCGCCGAGAACGCCCGGCTCAAAGCGCTGCATTACTGCCGCGCGACCGGCCTGCCGACGCTGGCGGACGATTCCGGCCTCGAGGTGGATGCGCTCGGCGGTGAGCCGGGTGTGCGCTCGGCCCGCTACGCCGGGACGCCGCGCGATGACGCCGCCAACAATCGCAAGCTGGTCCTGGCTTTGGCCGCGGTGCCGCCGGAGCGCCGCGTAGCCCGCTTTCGCTGCGCGATGGCCTTCGCCGAGGGCGGCGCGGTGCGGCTCGAAACGGAGGGTGTCGTCGAGGGCCTTATCATTGACCCGCCGCGGGGCCACAACGGCTTCGGGTACGACCCGCATTTCCTGCTGCCGGACCTGGGGCGCACCGTGGCCGAATTGCCCGCGGAACAGAAGCACGCGCGGAGTCATCGCGGCCAGGCGCTGCGGGCCATGCTGCCGAAGGTCGACGCGCTGCTCCGCGGCCGCGCCGAACCGGATGCCCCGTCGTGAAACGTCGCGGTTTTTGCCGCCTTGCACGCTGGATCGGCGTCGGTGGGCTGTTGCTCGCCGCCGTCGTTGTCAACCAGTCGGCCACGCACTGGCGGTCGAACGCTGTCGACGATCACCTGTTCGCCTACTACGGCTGGTGCGTGTCGCAGGGGGCCCGACCGTATCTCGACGTGTGGGACAATAAGCCGCCGGCGATCTGGTGGCTCAACGCCGCCGCGTTCCAGTTCTGCGGGCCCGGTGTGGAGGCCGAGCTGCTGATCGGCGCGCTGGCCGTGCTGACCACGCTGGCCGCATTCGTCGCGACCGCCGGTCGCACGTACCACCGCTCGCTCGTCGTCCCCGCGGCAGTCGTCGCTGCGATCCTGCTGACGCACCACGAATTCGAATGTGGCGGAAACCGCACCGAGACGTACGTTATGGCCTGCGAGACGCTCGCCGTGCTGGGTTACGTGCGCTGGCTACACGGCCGCCGCGGGTGCTGGCTGTTTCTCGGTGGGTTGGCGGCCGGCGCGGCGCCGCTGTTCAAGCAATCGGGGCTCGCGGTCAGCATCGCCGTCGTACTCCATCTGGCGTGGGTGCAATGCCAAGCCCGGAGCGCGGGCGGGCCACGACGCCGATTCGGCTGGCGACCGTGGGCCGCCGCCGCGGGCGGGTTCGTCATCGCACCGGCGGTTGCGGCAGTCGTGTTGGCTTCACAAGGCGCGCTGGGCGAAGCTCTGTTTGCCGTCGGACGCTTCAACCGCGCGTACTTCGCCACCGGACAGGCTACGTGGGTCCACCCCACGCGGCCGCTCCGCATTTTTGAGCCGTTCATCGAGGTCCTGGCCCCCGCGCTGCTGATCGCCGCGGCCGGTCTTCTAAGCGGCTCATGGGATGGCGTGCGGCACTGGCAAACAGACCGTGCGAGCACCGCGCCGCGCCGCGGCGTCGGGCTGTTCGTGCTGTGGTTCGTGCTGGCGTTCTACCTGGCGTGCGTCGGTCCCGGGCAACGCGGCCATCACCTGATGCCGATTCTGCCTGGGCTCGGACTACTGCTGCTCTATCCACTGCACCAGTTGGCGGCACGGGCCGGCTTGCGCCAGCGCCTGACGGCATCGCCCGCAGCCACCGTGTTCGTCGTTATTTGGGCCGGCGTCTTGTTGACGCTGGGTCGGGGCAGTCTGGCCGAAGCCGCCCGGGCCTGGGACACCAAGCCGCACTGGTATGCGCTCGCACGCACGCGCCCCGCCGCGTACGAAGCCCAGGCCGCGGAGGTCGCCCGCCTGACGCGTCCGGATGAGACAATCTACGTCTGCGGCTGGAGCCCGGGGACGTACCGTTATGCGTATCGCCGGCCGGCGTCGCGCTTTGCGACCCTCGAAAAGCTCGGCCAAGTCGGCGAATACGCCCGATTCATCGAGGATGGTGCCCAGGCCGATCTGTACCGCCGGCCACCCAGAGTCCTGGTCATTTCGACCAGCGAGTACCCGAAGATGATGAGGCCGCCGCTGAGCGACTTCGCCGCCTGGGTGCAGCGCCATTATGTGCTGCACTGCGACATCGAGGGCATGAACCTCCTGATCCGGCGCGAGTGAGCCGGCGCCCCGCGCAGCCGAGTTGCGGACCAAGCCGCAGCGACGTAGCATTTGTTGATCGTGATCTAGCGTATCAGAGAAACCGAGTCGTAGTGCGTGCCAGCCATGCCTCCGTCTGCCCGAGGTATCGTCGCCATCTTCCAGGGCTCCTTTGACCCGGTCACGTTCGGGCATCTCGACGTGATTCGCCGCGGCGCCCAGATCTTCAACGAGTTGATCGTGGGCATCGGCCAGAATCCCGAGAAAGAGCAGTTCTTCACGCCCAAGGAGCGGCTGGAGCTGTTGCAGCCGCACATCGCGGACCTGCCGAACGTCCGCGCCGCGACCTATGCCGGCTTGACGATCGACTTCGTCCGGCAGTGCGGCGCCCAAGTGCTGCTGCGGGGCATCCGCGACATGGCCGACCTCAGCCACGAGGTCCAGCTTGCCAACTTGAACCGCATGATCGGCGGCGCCGAGACCGTGTTCATGCTCACCAGCGATCAGCACGTGCTCACCTCCAGCACGTACATCCGGCAGATTTACGAGATGGGCGGCTGCGACCAGGCCCGGATCGAGCAGCTCGTGCCCCCGAACGTCGCCCAGCGCCTGGCCCAGAAGCTCGCCCCGCTGCGTGCCCGCCGCCCCAACGTGGTGTTGCCGGAATGACGATCCGGTGTACACACGGCGAAGCCGCGGCGCGGCGCCGGGCCGCGGCAGCGCCGCGCACCATCCTGCTGTGGGTCGGCGTCCTCATCGTCGTCGCGCTCGCGATGCACGCCGCGGCACCGTGGATTCTCCCGGCGCGCATCTATGAGGGGCCGCTAGTGCAGATGGCTGACGAGACCGGCGTGACGCTGATCTGGTACACCACCCGGCCCGCGCTATGTCGCGTGGTGGTGAGCGCCGGCGGCCAGGACCGCACGTTCCCGGCCGTGGCCGAGGGCCGGCGCAACCGCGTGCGGATCGACGGCCTCGAGCCCGGCACGACCTACGCCTACGAGATCCAGCTCAACCGGGGCAGCCTGACACGCGGCCTCACGTTCCAGACGAACCGTACCGCCGATCAGCGCTACACATTTCTCGTTCTCGGCGATAGCGGCAAGGCCACCCGCGCCCAGTTTTCGCTGGCGGCGGAGATGGCGGCCACTCAGCCGCCTGCGGACTTCATCCTGCACACCGGCGATCTGGTCTACGGCGCGGGCAAACGCACGGGGTACGAGGACCGCTTCTTCGCGCCGTACCGGCAGCTTCTCGCCCGGGTCAACTTCTGGCCGTGCCTGGGAAACCACGACGTCGAGGAAAACGACGATGTGAGCGTCTACACGGACGTCTTCGAGCTGCCCGACAACGGCCCACCGGGCGTCCCGGCGGAGCGCGACTACTGGTTTGACTATGCCTCGTGCCGAATCGCGGTGTTTGACAGCAACGCCGACGCGGCCACGTTGCGCGACCACGTCGCCCCCTGGCTCCGCACCGTCCTCGCGGACTGCCCGGCCCGCTGGAAGTTCGTCGCCTTCCATCATCCGCCGTACACCGCCGGCCGGCATCGCGCCGCCCTGGCGATACAGGAGACGATCGTGCCGGTCATCGAGGAAGCCGGCGTCGATCTCGTCTTCAACGGGCACGATCACAACTACCAGCGCACGTATCCGCTGCTCGGTGGTCATATCGTCGAGCCGGGCCGCGGCGTCATCTACATCGTCACGGGCGCCGGCGGCGCGGAGCTGTACGACATGAAACCAGCCGACCAGCGCCCCGGCTACCTCGCGGCCTGCAACGACCACCAGCACAGCTTTACGCAGGTCACTATCACCGGAGACGACCTGACGCTCCGGCAAATCGCCGCCGCCGGCCAGATCCTCGACGAACTGAAGCTGCAGAAGCCCGCCGCCGCCAGCACATCCCCCGCCCCCGCGAGCGCGCCGACGACTGCGCCGCCCACTCCTGAACCAACAGCGCCGTAACGCGCAGGCCGGCCCCAATGATCGCCGCCGGCGCTACCCGGGCTGCGAGGTTGCCGGCCCCGCCGCGAGCTTGCGGCAGGTAGACACAACGTCGTCGCCCGGCACCTCGTAGCCGCCGATTTCGAGCGGCACCAGCACTTCGGGATGCTCCTTTGCCTCCGAAAGCAGGAACTTGCGCACCGCGTCCGCCGTCGCGTCATCAAGGCGGGGCGACGCGACGAGCAGGCGGTCCGGCAGCGCCGCCGTACGCCCGATCACGCGCAGCTTGTCGCGCGCCGGCTCGTCTCCCGCGCTGTGCTCGGGCAAAGCCTCCCACGCCCCCGCGTCAATGAAGCCCGCCGCCGCACTCCCGTTGATGACCGCCTGCGTGATGGAGCGCATGTCGGGCATGTGTCGCAGCCCACCCGGGATGGGGAGTACTTCCAGAGACAAGTCCGTTTTCTCCACGCCGGCCGCGCGTAGAAGCTGGAGTGCCGCCAGATGCGTCCGGCCGTCGTCCTCCGGCCCGAAGGCCACCACCTTGCCGCGCAAATCCGCCGCGTCCTGCAGCTTTGAGCTGGCCGGTACGATCAGGACGGCAGTCTGCGCCGGCCGCCCCTGGCGATCAACCGGTACCGCCAGCACCTGGCCAACGTCCTTCGCAGGCAGCCGCGCGAACTCCGCCGGCGTCAGCACCGCCACCGCGTACCAGCCGTTGCTAAGCCCATGCGCGGCCTGGAACTCGAAACAGGGATCCACGGCGACCGGGCGATCCAACTGCTTGGACAGCGCATTCTGTAGGGCCAGGTAGCGCGGAAACGGGTTGAGCGCGGTCACCGCCGCCGTCGGCTTCGGGTCCATGACGACCGCCACGGCCAGCGGCTTCTTCTCCAGACCGACGAAGTTGAGAAAGAACGAGCCGGCCGTTTGGCAGCCACCCAGCACGCTTAGCGCCGCCACCACGACGCCGACAGGCCCCGACGCGATCCGTCGCATGATGAACTCCTCTTGACCACACATCGTGCGCATTATGCGCCGGGGACCGCGGCGTAGTCGAGCAGATCGTCGCGGTCGAACACGGGCCCGTCCTGGCAGGCCAGCGCCCAGCGCCAGCCCGTGGGTTGGACGGCGTCGCGAACGCGCACGACGCACGAGAGACACGTGCCCAAGCCGCAGCCCATCTGACGCTCGATGCACAACTGGCAGGACAACCCCAACGCGCGCGTCGTTCGCGCCACCGCCTTCAGCATCGCTTCCGGCCCACACGCGAACACGACGGCCGGGTGATCGCCGCGTCCGTGCCGCGCATGCCACGCCCGCAGCGCATCGACGACCGAGCCGCGCCAGCCCACCGAGCCGTCGTCGCCGGCTACGATCGCCGAATACGGCGCGCCCGCCGGTAGCTCCACGCAACGCGTCGGCGTGGCGTCACACGCCGGCTCCTGTACAAGCCGCAGGGGCAACAGGTCTCGCGTGCGCGCCCCGAAACAGACGAGCACGTTGCGCCGCCCCAATTCGTGCAGTCGCCGGGCCAAATAGAGCAGCGGCGGGATGCCCACACCGCCGCCCAGCAGGAATAACGGTGCGTCGTCCGTGGGGATGCGAAAGCCGCGTCCGAGTGGACCGGTGATGTCGAGCGTGTCGCCCGCCCGCAAGCGTGCGAGCCAACGCGTCCCGGGCCCGACGGCGCGCGAGAGTACGCGCACGTGCACGTCCCCGCCCGGCGTGCTCCACTGATCGGCGATACTGAAGGGTCGTCGCAGGAACGGGGCCGAGGCACGTAAGTCCTTGTCAGACAAAGTGGGACGGCACTCGTCGCTCCATTCCACAAGCGCGGAGACTGCCGCCTCGGAATCCCGACAGAGCAATTGCAGGAACTGTCCCGGCGCAGAAGGGGGAAACGCATCGACAACGCATTCGATGGCGACGTGCTCCCGACAAACCAGCGTGCACGCGTCGACGCGCGCTCGCACCGCACACACTGGTTGCGCTGTAGCCTCGTTGCTCATCGACGCCCCGGCTGTTTCGACGTGGGCCACACTACGAGCAGCGGCCGACGGTTGTCAAAAAAACTTCCGGGACCGAACCTGATGGTCGATCCCGGAAGCGCGCCACGGCTAGAACAGCCGCAATTTCGTGTCTGATTCAGGCGAGGTCACGGCCTCGCGTCCATCGGACTATAACAGATCGCAAGGGCCCTGTCTATAAAAAGGACCGGATTTGGCGGACTCGTAGCATGATGTATAAGTATTTTGCACATAATGGTTTATGGTGTATCCGTCTCATAACCACTCTTGGCGCGCCGCGATCCGAGAGCGCTCCCGGGCGCGATCCCTCCGGCCTGCTTTCGGTCGCGCGTTTCGGGTGGCGAGAGGCGTACAATGCCACGCAACGTCGATCTGGTAAGTGCCTTGGATGCCCCGGTGTGCAAACCCGCGCATGAAGTCGCGCTCGCGCTTGTCCTTCACGATGGTCGATGGCTCGTCGCTCGTCGTAAGTCGGATGCGCACCTCGGCGGGTTGTGGGAGTTCCCGGGTGGAAAGCTGGCGGCGGATGAGACACCAGCGCAAGCCGCGATCCGCGAGTTGTCCGAGGAGTGCGCCGTCGAGGCGACGCTGCTGCACGTACTCGATCCAGTTACCTACGAATACGCCGATCGCACCGTGCGGCTGACGCCCGTGATCTGCGCCTGGACGAGCGGCGAGCCGCAGCCGCTATGTGCCGACGTGTGCCGTTGGGTGTCGACGGAAGAGCTTGTCCGGCTGGACATGCCGCGGGTCAACGCCACGATTATCCGCGCCGCCCTCGAACGGCTCGGCGCGGACGGGCGCACACGTTAGAGCGATGTCAATCAACCCGTAGCGGCCGACGCCCCGGTCGGCCGTAGGATGCCAACTGGTTTTCTACGTCCGGCAGGGGCGCCGGACGCTACATCTCTCACGGCGGACGGGCGCGCACGTTAGGGTTTATCCTCTTTCCAGCTCTCCAGTTCGGCGCGGAGCTTGTCCTTCTCCGGCAGCTCGAGCACCTGGGCGATGTCGAGCGCTTCCTGCAGCGCGGCGACGGCCTCCTTGCGTTGCCCGAGCTGCCTGCGGACGCGGGCCATCTCGCGCAAGCACGTGAACTGGTTCGGCAAGTCGTCGCTCTTGCGGGTTTCTTGATACGCCTGTTCGAATTCCGCCAGCGCTTTCTCCGGTGCGGGCATCGCCTGGTAGAGTGCGCCGAGGGCGATGTGTACGGCCGGCTTCGCAACCTCGTCGGCCAGCTCCAGACACTGCGTCATGGCGTCCAGCGCGTCCGACCAGCGCTTCTGATTCCGGTACCACTGGCCAAGGTACAGCCAGGCCGTCGCCGCGTGTCGACGGGAACCGAGGGCCTTGGCCATTTCAAGCGTCTTTTGGTGCATCGCCATGGCGGCGTCGCTCTCGCCGAGCCGTTCGAGAATCAGGGCCAGCTTGCTGGCGACCGGCAAAGCCGCGATCCGGTCGTTGAGCGCCTCGAGCATGTTCAGCAGCGTGCGCTGATACTCGGCCGCCTGCTGCAGGCGGGCCCGTTCCTGGCGCTGCTGTTCGTCCTCGGTCGGCTTCGCGCCCGCCTCCGACTGCCAGGTCAGGTAAACGTCGGCCAGCCAGGCCAGGGCCGCCGCCTGCCCGTAGATGTCGCGCGACTCGGTTGCCAGGGTCAGTGCGGTCTCCGCCCGCGTACGGGCCGCCTCCGAAGCCCCGTCCGCCTGTGCGACCAGGCTCAGGGCCAGCTCGGCGTTAGCGCGGTCGAGCGTATCGCCGTCCATCCGCGCCAGGTCGCTGATGATCCGCAGCCGGCCGGCCGCCCGGTTCCGTCCTTCGGATCCCAGGCGCAGCTCCAACTGCGCCAGCAGCCCGAGCGCGGAGCGGAAGCGGCGGTCGCTATCCACCGCTTCGTTCGCGTAGTGCAGGGCGTCGCGGGTCCGGTTCGCATGAGCGGCGGCCGTCGCGACTGCAAAGTACTCGAGGGCCGAGAGCGATCGCGTAGGCGGCGCATAGATGCGCTTGGCGACCGCCTCGTCGAGGTCCGACACGCTCAGGCGGACCAGCACCCAACGCACGGCCTGGTCCAGGACCTCCACGACGCGCCCGGCGGGAATAATCACGCGCTCCGCGTTGGCGTTTGGATCGTCGAGGCGCGCCAGCGTGAGTTGCAGCATCACCGCATCCGCCGGACCGTTACAATGGCCGCTGAGCAGGTACCCCGCGCCCAGGCCGCGCACGACCGTCGGCCACGGCGGCGGCGGCGCGTTGGGGTCCTGGAGTTCTTGCTGCGCCTGGTAAAGGCGAATTGTCGGGATCGTAATCAGGGCCGGCACTCGGCGGAGCCGCCACGTCAGCGCCTCCTCGAACGCGCTGGCCAGCCACGCGTCCCGCGGGTCGCCCTCTTTATCCGCTTCAAACCCGACTGCGGCCAGACGCGGACGCGCATCGATCATCGGCTGCGTGCTGGCGGCCGTCGCCGTTGCCGGCGGCTCCGCGCGCACCACGACGCCGCCCGACGCCAGCACCACGCCCAGCGCGGCCGCCACCAGGCCGTTTCGTGCTCTCACGCACCACCCATCGCGGCGTGCAGGATGTTCTCCTGCGTCGCCGCGCCTCTCTGGAATTCGGCGGTGATCCGCCCGCGGTGCAGCACCAGGATGCGGTCGGACAACGCGAGCAGCTCGGGCAGCTCGCTGGTGATCAGCAGAATCGCCAGCCCGGCCGCTGTCAATTCGTTCAGTAGGGCGTAAATGTCCGCCTTGGCCGCCACGTCGATCCCCCGCGTCGGCTCGTCCAGCAGGAGGGTGCTTGGTTCGCTGAGCAAGCCGCGGGCCAGCACGACCTTCTGCTGGTTCCCGCCCGAGAGTGCGCTCACCGGCGCCGTCAGCGCCGGTCCGCGGAGGTTCATCCGTTGCACATACGGCCCGCAGCGTTCCCGCTCGCGCCGGCGGCTCAGCAGACCGCACCGCCGACAGCGATCCAGCGTCGACAGGCTCAGGTTGTGCAGCACGGACATCGGCAGGACGAGCCCGCTGGCCTGGCGGTCATTCGTCAGCAGCGCCAACCCGCTGCGCAGGGCGGCGCGCGGGCTCACGCGCGTCTGTCGCTGGCCGTTTACGAAGATCGTACCCCGCGGCGGCGCGCCGTAGCGGCCGTAGATCGCACCGAGCAGTTCGCTGGCGCCGGAACCGATCAGGCTGGCCAGACCGACGATCTCGCCGGCGCGGACGTGCAGGCTCACGTCTTCGAGCAGCCAGCGGCCGGTCCGCGGGTCGGCCAGGCACAGGCCGGCGACGCGCAGGCGCTCGGGGCCCGGAATCGCCGCGTGCTTCGGGAAGAGCTGCTCGATCTCCCGTCCGACCATCCATTGTACGAGGCGCTCCGGCGGCAGGTCTGCGGCGGCGGCCGTGCCGACCAGTTGCCCGTCGCGCAGGACGGTGATGCGGTCCGCCAGGGCGTAAATCTCCTCCAGCTTGTGGCTGATGTAGACGAGGCCCACGCCGCCGGCGCGCAACTGCCGGATCGCCGCGAACAGCCGGGCGGCCTCCGTCTCGGACAAGGCGCTGGTCGGCTCATCCATCACGAGGAGCGTCGCGTGGCGTCCGAGCGCCTTGGCGATCTCGATCAGTTGGCGCGTGCCCAGCGGCAGGTCGGCGACCGGGCGCGCCACGTTAAGCTGCAGACCCAAATGCTGCTGCAAAAGCGCCACGGCAGCCCGGTGCATGGTCCGGCGGTCGAGCAGCCCGGTACGGCCGGTCGGCTCGCGGGCCAGGAAGAGGTTTTCGGCCACCGAAAGATGGGGGATGAGCGCAAGTTCCTGGTGGATGACGGCGATGCCGTGCGCCTCGGCCTCACGCGGGCTGCGAAAGCGCACCTCGTGCCCGTCCAGCAGAACGTGGCCCCGGTATTCCTGGTGCACGCCCCCGAGGATCTTGATCAGCGTGCTCTTGCCGGCCCCGTTTTCGCCGACCAGGGCGTGCACCTCGCCGCGCTGCACGGTGAAATCCACCGCCCGCAGGACCTCTACGCCCGAGAAGGCCTTGTGAATCTGCAGCATCTGGAGCAGGGGCGGTTGGGTGTGCGGGTCCATGGCGGCGCGCGGTTCCTCGCAACGGCCCGCACACTACCCGGGGCTGCCCGGCGCTGACAAGCGCCGCAAAGCACGCTTGGCGCTTGAGTTCGGGCTTCGGGCGGGTATAAATGACGTGGGCGGTCCCTCCAGGGTGCGTGTCGAGCCTGGAGACCGGCCCCCTGGCCCGGAGAAATTCCATGAAACCGGTCATTGTGGCGCTGTTGTGTGTGGCGGCCGCTTTTGGTCAGGCCAAGCAGGAGTCGCAAGACGGGCTCGAGAAGGGCACGTATGCCCCCGACATCGAGGCCAAGGAGTGGATCAACACGAAGAACGGCGAGCCGCTCTCGCTGACTGAGCTGCGTGGCATGGTGGTCGTGCTGTTCTTCTGGGTGACGTGGCACCCGGGCGGCGAGACGGTCATGCCCGTGATGAACGAGGTCAACTCGGAAGTTGGCCACGCGCGCGGGGTCTTCCTGATTGGGCTGACCGACGCGAGCCGCAAGGGCGTCGAGGGCATGCTCAAGAAGGAGAAGGCGTTTTTCGCCATCGGCACCGAGTCGAAAGCGTACGAGGAGTACAAAATCAAGGGATTCCCCCGCGCGGTCGTGATCGACGCCAGTGGCAAGGTGTACTGGACCGGCTGGCCCGGGCAGACCAACGAGCTCTCCAAGGCGATCCTCGACTCGATCGCCGAGAATCCGCCCTCGAAGACGCACCCCGAGGAAGCCCGTCTGGCGGAGGACAAGTTGCGTGCGGCGCGGCGCGCGCTGCGCGAGGACAGCTTTCGCGATGCGTTCAAGGCCGCCCGGGACGCGGACGAACGCGCCCTGACCGGCGACCCCCTCAAGACCCGCTGCCAGGAACTGCTGGACTTGATCGAAGCGCTCGGACGCGACCAACTGGCTCGCGCCGAGCAGGCCGCCGAGGACAAGGACTGGGAGACCGCGGTCAGCCTGTACCGCGACGTCCGCCGCGATTACCTGGGCCTGGCCGTCGCTACCCGCGCGAAGCGCCGGCTCGATGCCCTGAAGAAGAAATCGCCCGATGTCGCCCGCATCCTCGAACGGGGCAACGAGGCCGCCGAGGCCGAAAACGAGCTCGGCAAAGCGCTGGACCTGGTTCGCGCCCGGCGCTTCGGTGAGGCGTATGTGCAACTCGAGGACATCGTCAGCAAGTACGAGGCGACCGAGGCCGCGACCAAGGCCCAGACCGTGCGCGACCGCATGAAGAGCAACGACGGCATCATGGGGTACGTGCGCGATCACAAGGCCTCCAAGGAGTGCATGAGCCTGCTGTCGCAGGCGCGCTCCTTCGTCGGCGCGCGGCGCGTCGACAAGGCCAAAGAGATTTACCGCCGCATCATCGACGAGTACCCCGATACGACCTACGCCGAGGAGGCCGTCAAACGCCTCATCCAATTGCCGTGAGCTGCGCGGCCGCGGCCGCGCCCGGCGCAACGGCGCGGTTCGTTGCCCATGATCGTCCAACCGCGTAGAATCTCTGCGCAAGGACACGCCGTCCGCTGGACAGGCATGGCATGGCGAACAAGGATCCGTACGAGATTCTCGGCGTAACCCGCAGCGCCACGCAGGACGACATCAAGAAGACCTATCGTCGGCTCGCCAAGCAGCATCACCCCGACCGTAATCCGAATGACCGTGTCGCCGCCGAGCAGCGCTTCAAGGAGGTCCAGGCGGCCTACGAAGTGCTCGGGGACCCGCAACGTCGCACGCAGTACGATCGCTTCGGGGCGGGGGGTCCGATCCCGGACATCCACACCTGGACGACCGGGCAAGGCGTGCCCTTCGAGGACGTGCGCGTCGATTTCGGCTCCCTGGGCGACCTGTCCAGCATCTTCGAGCAGTTCTTCAGCCGCGGCGCTCCGGCACGCAGCGCGCGGCGCCGCGCCCCCCGCCGCGGCGAGCCGCACGGCGAAAACATCGAGTCCGACGTGGACATCACGCTTGACGAGGCCGTTCGCGGAACCGAACGCGAGGTCGTGCTCACCGCCGCTGCGGGCGACGGCCAACCCGAGCGGATCCGCTTCAAGGTCCCGCCCGGCATCACCGACGGCCAACGCATCCGCATTCGCGGCAAGGGCCAGGATGGTCCCGGCGGGCGCGGCGACCTGATGATCCGCTGCCATCTGCGGCCGCCCCCGCACTTCCGGCTCGAAGGGCGCGACGTGCTGTACGACCTGCGGCTGACTTTTGCCGAGGCCGCCCTGGGCGCGCAGGTCGAGATTCCGACGTTGGATGGCACGACGCTCGTCAAGGTTCCGGCGGGAACGTCGAGCGGCACCAAGTTGCGGCTCCGCGAGCGCGGGCTCCGCGATCCGCGCACGGGCGAAGCGGGGGACCTGCACGCGGTCGTGCGGATCGTCGTTCCCAAGGAGCTGTCTCCCCGTGCCCACCAACTCGTGCAGGAGCTCGACCGCGAGCTGAACCAGCGCCCGCGGGCTTAGCGTGTTGGCGCCCGCCGCGGCAGGCGGCCCGGGATGCGTACGCGTGAGATTCCACCGATGTCGAGTCCGACCGGAAGGACGTATGGGCGTGCGGCCATGCTGGGCGTGCTGCTGGCGCTGCTGCTGACCATCAGCGCCGCGGTCTACGCCTATGTCGCACGGTACGGGACAGAGAGCCTCCCCGCCTCGCTCGGGGGCGGGGATCCGGTCGCCGAAGCGCGGCGCCTGAATCGGCTCACTATACTCTTGGCGATCCTGCTGATCTCGGCCTTGCTGCTCCTGCTGTTTGTCGTCGGCTCCTATCTCGTCATCCGGATCGGGCATATCATCCGCACGCCGGTGGGCGGCAAGCCTACGCCATACGTCGATGCCTGGCAGAGCTACCGGGTGACCGAAGAGGAGATCGCAGCGGCGACCGCGGAGGACACGCCCGAGCGACCGCCCGGGGACGATTCGGCGCCGCCGGCCGATGCAGGGTCTGCTGACGGGCCGCGAGAGAGCTGAGACCATGCCTGTGAATCGACCGCCGTCGTCGCCAGCGCCTCGACCGGGCCGCTCCCGCGGTGCGCTGGAGCGCATGTTTGTCTGGGGCGTCATCAGCACGGCCCTGCTCGTGCTCGCGATGGTGGCGGTCGTGGCCTACACACGCGGCGTGTCACGCCGGCAGGCGGACGCGCTCGACGATCTGACGCGACGCGTCGCAGTCCTGGAGAAGACCGTGCACGGCGAACGCGTCCCAGGTTACACGCCCGTTGACACGTCGCCCGGCGCCGGGCCGTTGTCGCGACCGGTGGAATCGGCCAGCAGGACGCCGCGCGAGACCGGCCGGCCGGCCGCGCCCGTCAAGCCGGCACCGGCGACCGAGCCCGCGCTGCCCGCGCCGGCCGATGCGCTCCTCCAGCAACGCCTGGACGCCGTCGTGTCCCGGGAGCCGTCGAGTCCGGCGGACATGCAGGATCCCAAGGCGGCGGAGGCCTTGCTCGATGAAGCTGTTTCGGAGGCAGGACACGCCGCCTGGAGCCCGGCCGCGTGGGCACGGTTGGCCGTGCTGGCACGCCTGTTGGGCCGCGACGCCGTCGCCGAGACGTTCGCCAAACGCGCCGCGGCGGGGGGCGATCCACTCCTGCAATACGCGGAGATCTCCGTCCGGGCCCTCCTGGCCCGCGGCCGGAACCAGGAAGCCCTGGCCTTGGCGCAGACGCTCCGCGGACAGACCGGCGGTGCGCCCGCCGCAACCGTACTGCTCGCGGCGGCGCTGGTGGCCAGTGGGCAGCCCGGCCCGGCGGATGAACTCCTTGCACAAGTCGAAGGACTCGCCGGCCTGGACACGCGGGACCTGCTGTTGCTCGCCCGCCTCCTGACGACCCTGGAACACTGGGAGTTGCTGGCCGCCGTGCTGGCCGAAACCGGCGAGATCCCGGGCGAGCTGGCGCAAGAGTATGACTTCCTGACCGCCGTGTCGCTGGCCCACAGCCGTCGCACGGTCGAAGCGCTCGCCGCGCTCGACTACCTCGCGGCGCACCCGGCGCCCGCGGAGCCACCCCCGACCGACCGGCCAGCCTGGCCCAGACCCGCCCCCACCCGCTACGAGGTTGAGGTGTGGCGCGGCGTGAGCCTCATGTACGCTTCAAGACCCGACGCCGCCCGCGAGGTCCTCCTCAAGGCGGCCCAACTTCAGCCCGGCCGGGCCGACGCGCCATACTACCTTGGTCTGCTCGAGGACCGTCTGCAACAGCACGCCCAAGCCCGCGTCCACCTGCAAAATGCGGTGACGTGCGATGCCCATCTGGCGCCGGCGTATGAAGCGCTCGCGAAACTGGCCCTCGACGCCGGCGACATGGAGCTCGCGCTCGACCAGTTGAACAAGGCGATCCAGACCAATCCTCACCGCGCGTCGGCGTACTTCCTGCTGGCCCTGGCGCGGGCCCGCCTGTCGCAACGCGATGCCGCCGCCGCGGCCTTGCAGACGGCGTTTCGGCTCGATGAACGCTATCTCGGCGAGGCCCAGCAGGCGGACGTGCTGCTGCGGCTGTTCACCCCCCGGGAGCTGGACGACCTGGCCCGGCCCGCGCCCGTGACGGAGCCGGCGGCGTCCGAGCCGGCGGCAGGGTCAGATAACGCGCCCCCATGAAGGACACAGATTTGCACCGGTGCCGCCCCGGCGTTGGTAGAATAACATGGGACGGTGGAGACCGGCGTTCCCGATATTCGCCGCGGGTCGCCCGGCGCGAGCCCGCGGTAGTACCGGAACGGAAAGGACAAGGCGTTGGCGATAAACCCGCGCGAAGACCTTTCGGTCAGGCGTGAAAACGCGCTACTCGTGAAGGTCATCCTCAGCAACGCTCCGATGGGGGACAATCCGCTGATGGAGTTGACGGAACTGGCCCGGTCGGCCGGGGCGAACGTCGTCGGTTACGTCGTGCAACGCCGCCGGGCCTACCACGCCGCGACGTGCGTCGGGAAGGGCAAATTGGAGGAGATTCGTCAGCGGGCCGACGTGTACGACGCGAATGTCATCGTCTTCGACAACGACCTCAGCCCGTCGCAGATTCGCGAGATTGAGGCGGCGACGCAGCGTAAGGTCATCGATCGCAGCGAGCTGATTCTCGACATCTTCGCTTCGCGGGCGCGTACGCACGAGGCCCGCTTGCAGGTGGAGCTCGCGCAGTTGGAGTACACCGCCCCGCGCCTGCGCGGCATGTGGACGCACCTGGAACGCATCGCCGGCGCCGCTGGCGGCACCGGCGCCGGAATCGTCGGCGGCATCGGGACCCGCGGCCCCGGCGAGAGCCAGATCGAAATCGACCGGCGGCTGGCGGACCACCGCGTCACGCTGCTCAAACGCAAGCTGGCGGAAATCGACCAGCGCAAGGTCCGCGAGGTCCGCACGCGGCAGGACCAATACACGGCCTCCCTGGTCGGCTACACCAACGCCGGCAAGAGCACGCTGATGAACGCGCTCACCGACGCCGGGACGGTCACGGCGGATCGCCTGTTCGCCACGCTCGACACGCTGACGCGGCGGTGGGACCTGGGCAACGGGCGCTATGCCCTGCTGTCCGACACGGTCGGCTTCATCCGCGATCTGCCGCACCACCTGGTGGCCTCGTTCCGCGCGACGCTGGAAGAGGCGATCCACGCCGACCTGCTCCTCCACATCGTCGACGCCGCGAACCCGGAGGCGGACCAGCAGATTGCGGCGGTCAACCGGGTCTTGACCGAGCTGGGGGTCGCCGACAAGCCAAGCCTGCTGCTGTTTAACAAGATTGACGCCGTGCAGGACGACGCGGCCCTCATGCTGCTGTGCGGCGCACACCCCGACGCGCTGTTGGTTTCGGCCCGCAACGGCCGCGGACTCGAACGGATCCGGGAAGAGGTGGATCGACGGATGCGCGGCGAGCAGCAGCGGATAACCCTGTCGGTCCCCGCGCACAATGGCAAGGCGCTCAGTTTTCTCGAGCGCTTCGCCGAGGTTTTCACACGCGACTACGTCGACGGCCGCGCCATCCTCGACGTCGCGATCGCGCCGCGCGCCCTGGCGCACCTGCACAGCATCGCGGCGGACATCCGGCACGGGGAGTGACGCCATCGCCGTCCGCCGCCAATGTAGCGGCCGGCGCCCCTGCCGGCCGTAGAAGGCCAACCGACCTCCGATCTCCAGCGAGCTATCGGCCGCCACGGGTCAGCGTGGGGCATGCCTGGTGGACTTGCTTCTCCGGGGAGCTACGATTCGATCATCGAGCCAACTACGGTCGCCAGCAACGCGTGCCGCTTGCGTTTTGCTGGTCCCAACGAACGAGCCGCCCACCATGAAAGCGCTTTTGACATTCGTACCCGTCGTGCTGTGTGTCGCGTTGGTTGCCGCCCAGGAGAAGCCGGCCGCGCCGGACAAGGGAAAGCCCGCCGCACCGGCCTCCAAAGTCACCGCCGCCACCGCCACCGCCACCAGCCCGCTCGACTTCACCATGCCGGACATCGACGGCAAGGACGTGCCACTGTCGAGATACAAGGGCGACGTTCTCCTGATCGTCAACGTCGCCTCCAAGTGCGGCTTCACGCCGCAGTACAAGCAGCTCGAAGAGGTCTACCAGAAGCACAAGGCCCGCGGCTTCCGCATCGCGGCGTTCCCCGCGAATAACTTCAGGCAGCAGGAGCCCGGCACCGCCGCCGAGATCAAGGAGTTTTGCTCCAAGAACTACGGCGTGACGTTCGACCTCTTCGCCAGGGTGTCGGTAAAGGGCGACGGCCAGTGCGAGTTGTACAAGTTCCTCACCTCGAAAGACAAGACCGGCGACTCCGGCGGCGAAATCCCCTGGAACTTCACGAAGTTCCTCGTCGGCCGCGACGGCAAAGTCCTCGCCCGCTTCGATCCGAAAGTGAAGCCCGACGATCCGGATGTCGTCAAGGCGATCGAGCAGGCGCTGGGCGCAAGGAAGCCGTAGGGTAGCCCAAAACCCGCCGCCGCCGATTCCACATCTCCCGGCCCTCCGCTAAGATTCCCAGCGTCCGGCTCGCACGCCGGCATCCATCCGGGAGCGCGGTCATGGCAATCACGTTGGCCTGTATCGGCGGTCGCGCCGCCTACGACCTGTTGCACGATGGTGCCCTCGTGGCCGAGCGGATCGGCCCGCGGCCGACGCCCTTCGGCGACTCCCAACCGATCCACCGCTGTCAGTCGCGGACCGGCGGGTTCTACTTCCTGTCGCGGCACGGCGAGAAGGGCTACGAGCGCACGCCCACCTTCGTCAACTACCGGGCCAACATCTACGCGCTGAAAGACCTCGACGTGCGCTGCATCGTGTCCTGGAGCGAAACGCGGGCCATCAGCCACAACTTCAAGATTGGACAGTATGTCGTCGTCGACGACCTCGTCGACGAGACGCGCTCGCGCCCGCAGACGTTCTTCGAAAACCGCGGGCTGGGTCATATTCGCCAGTGGCCGGTGTTCTGCCCCAGCCTGCGCCGGGCCTTGGTGGACAGCCTGACCGCCGCGGGCTGCGAGTTCGCCGACCGCGGCGTGTACGTCTGCGTCGAGGGGCCGCGGCATGAGACGCCCGCGGAGGCGCGGAAGTACGCGAGCTTCGCGGGTGAGCTCCTCGGGCAGGCGCTGGTGCCGGAGGTGTTCCTCGCCCGCGAGCTGCAGATGTGCTACGCGAGCCTGTGCTACGTCGCCCGCTACGCCGAGGACGGCACGAACTACCGCCCGTTTGAGGACGGCCGGGCCCTGGAGGAGAAGGTCGAGCAGCAGCGCGCCGCCGCCGCCGTCGAGCGCATCCCCCGCCTGCTCGAACGCTTCCTCCGCATCCTGCCGGACACCCCCAGCCTGTGCCACTGTGAGTCCGCGATGAGCCCGTACACGACCACCGGCGAGCTCGGGCTCGACTGGCGAAGCTGGTTCGATGGCGCGGACGCCGGGGCCGCCACGCGGCGGAGCCGCTCGTGATCCTCCGCGCCGCCTGGGTACTGCCGATCAGCGGGCCGCCGATCCGCGACGGGGTCGTGAAGGTCGTGGGGGATCGGATCGCGGAAGTCGGTACGCCCGACCAGGTTACGCCGGACGAGGAGACGATCGCCGATGTGGGACGGGTGATCCTGACCCCTGGGCTGGTCAATCCACACACGCACCTGGAGCTGACCTGTTACGCCGGCCGCCTCGAGCCCGCCCCCTTTTGGACGTGGATCTGGCAGCTCGTCAAGCTGCGCGCCGCCCCGGGGCAGGTGCAGCGCGAGCAGGAGGGCGTACGCGAGGGCGCGTGGCAGTCGCTCCGCGCCGGCGTGACGTGCGTCGGCGACATCTCGCGCCGCAACCTGCACTGGCACGTGCTCAAGCCGATCCCCATTCGCAAAGTCTGCTTCGTCGAGCTGCTGACGCTCGCCGACGATCCGCCGCGGAATCCCGCCGAGCTGGAGGCCGAGGCGGCGCGCGTCCAAGAGGACCCGTTGCTGACCGTCGGCCTTACGCCGCACGCACCGTATACGGTTCCGCTGCGGCAAATCCAGGCGACGATCGCCCTGGCGCAGCAGCGTCAACGGCCCTGGTGCACGCACTGGGCCGAGACCCGCGAGGAGTGTGAGTTCCTGCGTGGCCGCACCGACGCCCTCGACCCGTTCCTGCGCAGCTTGCTCGCGCTGTCCGGCATCCGCTCGCCGCGCATGGCGCCGCTCGCATACCTGGCGAAGTGCGTCCGCGGCGCCCCGCCCGGCGCGCTCGCCCATTGCAACTACCTTGACCCGGGGGACGCCGAACGGCTGGCCGCGGCCGGGCATGTCGTCATGTACTGCCCGCGCTCGCATCGCTTCTTCGGCCACGAGCCGCATCCGTACCGCACGCTCCTGCAGGCCGGCGTCACCGTCGCGCTCGGCACCGACAGCGCCGCCAGCAACGAGAACCTGTCGCTGCTCGAAGAGCTGCGTTATCTGCGGCGCGAGACGCCCGAGCCCCCGCCGGACCAGACGCTCCTGCGCATGGTCACGCTGGATGCCGCCCGAGCGCTGGGGCTCCAGCACCTCATCGGTTCTCTGGAAGTCGGCAAGCAGGCCGACCTCGCGGCGTTTCCCTGCCCGCGCGACACGGCCGATCCCGCCGCGCTTCTGGTCGAAACCGCACCGTTGCCGAGCGGCGTCTGGGTCGCGGGCCGCCGGCTGCTGTGATCGCTCGTTGCGGCCGGGTCGCGCGCGGGGGCGCGAAGCCCAATCGGAGATCAGGCGTCGCTCGGCCTCCGGCTCCGTGCAACGCGGCAGGAGCGCGTCGGCGGCCGGTGACGATGCGGGCGCGCAGGGGGAGCGCAAAAGGCGGCCAGAACCGGCTATTCCGGCGACAGGCGCGCCTTGGGTCCGTAATCGGAATGTGTTTTGGTGTCCCCGGTCCCCAGGGTGGGCGGCGTTGTGCAGGCGACGACGACGTGTCACCAGCAATGGCCAATCGTCGGCCGCTTGGGCCGAACGAATCGCGTCGCGGACAGCGCGGTCAACATGGGGGTGGCAAAGGCCGCGG
>CAIWOY010000348.1 GCA_903914415.1 uncultured Phycisphaerales bacterium
CTCGCCGCCGGCGCTGCGCCGGCCAGCCGGTTCGGCGGACCCCCGGTGCCCCAGCCGCACGGCGTAGTAACCGATCAGGTAGATCACCGCGATCACGGCCGCCACGAAGATCAGCGCGTAGGCCGTGATGATCATGACCGTGTGCAGCCGCAGTTGAATGTCGTCGAGGATGGCGGGGATGATGTCCAGGGCGCTGCCGGGCAGGGCGTACTGGGCGCTGACCAGCGCCAGGAAGCCCGTCGCGGCGGCGCCGACGAGCAGCACGCGCGTCCTCTGGAACAGCTCAACGAGCAGCGCGATCGCGATGCCCGCCGCGGACGCCGCCACGACCGCCTCGAACATGTTCGCCACCGGGATGCGGCCCAGGATGTACCAGCGCAGGCTGATGCCGTACACGTGGACCGCCAGCCCGGCGGCGATGATCAGAATCGTAATGACCCACGGCGCGCGCCAGCCCGTGACCAGCGCGACGATGCTGAGCAGCAGCGCCAGAAAGTACAGCGCCCAACCATAGGTGAATTTGCCGGCCGCGTAGTAGCGGGCCTCGGCCAGAAGCTGGGCCCGGGCGGGGTATACGTGGTCCGCGGCGAAGCTCGGCAGAAATTCGGCGAGGCGGTCCAGGTAATGCTGCACGCCCGCCGCGTCGCCGTGGAGCCACGCGGCCCGCAGCGAATACCACGCCGGGATTACACAGAACGCCTGCTCCGACGTGAGGCCGGGCACGGGCTGGCGGGCGTGCATCGGCAGGTCCGCCCGCGCGAGCCCCATCTGCTGCAATTGGTCGTCCGACAAGTTGGCCAGGGCCTGTTCCGGCGTAAACCACGTCGCGACGGCGTCGCCGCCCGGTTGCGGCACGATGGCGAGGAAGTCGTCGAGCCGCTCGGCCAGGCCCTGGGCGTTGCGAACGCGGTTAACCGCCGACCGCATCATGGGGCGCGATTCCATTTCCGTCAGCAGGCGCTCGATCTCCGGCGAGAAGATCTCCCGCGGCGTGAAGTAGGGATAGGCTTCGATCCGCGTGCGCTTTTCCACGCTCAACGCCGCGACCAGCCGCGCCCGCACGTTGGGGCTGCGCACCTTGATCACCGGCGTGTCGGCGTAGGCCGCGCGGTTGAACGACCATTCGAAGAGCGACGCCAGCGGCGAGAGGCCCGGCAGGTGCTCGCGGCCGGACATGTCGCTGAACGATTCACGGGCAAAGGAGTCGAGCGTCTTGTACCGTCCGCCTTCCTGTACGGCGATGAGCCGCGCGCCGGACCAGTTGATTTGCGGGTCGAGCCGCGCCGCCGTCTGCGACGCCGGGTACGGTTCCGTCTTGCGACAGCCGGGCAGGCAGAGCAGCACGGCCGCCGCCAACACGGGGGCCACGCCCGACGCCAGTCGTCGGACGCGGCGGCGGAGAAGCACCGGCTTGACGTAGAACGCGTAGAGGCAGCCGACCGTGACGGCGATCCAGCCAATCGTCATCGGGGCCATGCCGACGCGGTTGCCCACGCCGAGGATGGAGTAGCTCCAGCGATCCTCCGCGAAGCCGCTCTGGAACAGCGTCCAACGGTTGATCGTGACGGTGCGATTCGTCCTGACGGTCGCGCTGTACGGGCTGCCCGCCGGCGGCTGAATCATGATGTTGCTGCGGTATCCCTTGATACCGCGCTGGCCGGGGAAGTACTCGACGTCCAGCCGGCCGGCGGCGAGCGTCGCCCCGAGGTCATGCCGCACGCGGGAATAGATGATCTCCCACGGCGTGTCCGACCCCGGTAGGGCGACCTGAATCGGCCGCGCGTCCACGTCGGGATACAGGCTGAACGGACACCAGCGCGTCTCGGACCAGGCCGACTGGCCGCCACGGCCCGTGAACTTCAGACGGATGGCGGACGCGCTGCGGACGGAGATGTCCAGGCGACGTTCCTCGCGCGTGGCAAGCACCGGCTCCTGGCCGACCGCGCCGTTCGGGTCCAGCGTCGGGCGCAGGTCCAGGACGTACGGCGCGTAGCCGGTGATCTGCACCGTGAACGGCAAGCCGGGGGTCGCCACGTCGATTGGCATCCGCCAGGGCTCGAACCAGCCGGTCGGGATCGTCAGGCCGAGCAAGCGCAGCTCGGGTCGCTCGCGCACCGGCGGCACCTCGCCGCCGAGCGAGTCGTGCAGCAAGCCGTCGCCGCGCGGGTAGTGCTCATGGTAGATCGGCAAGTGCTGAATCTCGGCGATTACCTCGCCCGTCGCGCCGCGGTTGTGGATGTAAAGCGCCGGCCGCTCGTCGTCGTAGAAGGACCGCTGCGGCGGGAACGTTGCCAGGCGGACGGCGAGGCCCTCCGTGATCGGCTGCCAGGTCTGCGGCTCGGCCGCCAGCCGGTACGTCTGCGGGGCCGCGTCGCCGATCTGCACCTGGACCGTGGCGGCGGCGACGGGCTGAAGGCCCGCCGGCTCGGTGGTCAGGACGGTGATGCGCAGCGGTCCGGCCAGCCGGGGCAGCGCGCGCGTCCAAGTTTCGCCCGGCCAGGCCCGGAACCGGTCGAGGATGCCGGCGGTCGCGCGGACCTGAATCTCGGGCGCTTGCAGGAGCACGTTGCCCTCGACC
>CAIWOY010000349.1 GCA_903914415.1 uncultured Phycisphaerales bacterium
CCAAACAGGCGGGTGCGGACATTTACGTCGACCGCCTCGGCCGGGCCGACAACCCGACGAGTTGGCAGAACGCCATCGACCGCGGCGCCACCGGCATCCAGACCGACCACGTCGCGGAGCTGCTTGAATACCTGCGTGCCAAGGGCTACCACAAGTAGGCGAGTCAGGACACCTGGGAAGGGCGGCGGCGCGGGCCCTGATGTGGCGAGTTTCGGTGACAGTATGGAGTGAACCCCAAAACTGAGACACGGGAATTAGGGACAATTTTCATCGAATGGGAGGGAACCCAAGTTGTCCAGAACGAATCGTGTCTTTGCCAAGGAATTCAAGGCGGGCGTGGCGCAACGGATACTCGATGGCGAGAGCGTCAGCGCCTTGCACCAGGAGTTCAACATCAAGCGCAGCGTGCTGTACCGCTGGCGCGATGCGTACCGCGCGGAGGGGGCGGCGGGATTGGAGAGAGGGGTGGGGCGGCCGCCGGGAGTTCCGAATCCGCGGCGGCCAGCGGCCAGTCCGGAAGAGGCGGCGGCGCGGCGGGTGGCGGAGTTGGAGCGCAAGATCGGGCAACAGGCTCTGGACATCGATTTTTTGCGAGGAGCCTTCAAGCGTGTAAAGGAGTCGCGCCGGAAGAACGTCGAAGCTGGCGCGATAGCATCCACGGAGAGATCCGAAGCATGATGCGGCTTGAGGGCTTCCAGGCAAACCACGCCTGCGATCTCGCGCACGTCAGCCGGGCCGGCTTCTACCGCCATTACGAGGAGCACGAGCCGCGGCAGGCCGACGTCGCGCTGCGCGATCTGATTCAGAGAATCGCACTGGACAATCGTTTTTACGGCTACCGCCGCGTGACGGCGGAATTGCATCACCAAGGCGTCGTGGCCAATCACAAGCGGGTCGTGCGGCTGATGCGCGCCGATAACCTGCTGGCCGTGCGCAAGCGGCGGTTCGTCTGCACCACCGATTCGCGCCATGGCTACGCGGTGTATTTCAACCTGGCCGCGCGACTGACACTCACCGGCGTCAACCAACTGTGGGTGGCGGACATCACTTACGTGCGCCTGCGCGAAACGTTCCTGTACCTGGCCGTGGTGTTGGACGCGTATTCGCGCCGCGTGGTGGGTTGGGAACTGGGCGAGGATCTGCGCGCGGAGTTGGCGTTGGACGCGTTGAACCGGGCGCTGGCCGATCGCGCCATCGAGCCGGGCATCGTGCACCACTCCGACCGCGGTGTGCAGTATTGCTGCCAGGCGTACGTGGAACGCTTGCAGGCGTGCGGTTTCGTCGTCAGCATGAGCCGCGCCGGCAACCCCTACGACAACGCCAAGGCAGAAGCATTCATGAAGACCCTCAAATCTGAAGAGGTCTATCTGCATCGGTATCGGGACATGGAAGAAGCGCGCGCCTCGATCCAAGGCTTCCTGGAAGATGTCTACAACCGGAAACGCCTGCACTCTTCGCTCGGCTATCTGTCGCCGGACGATTTCGAACAACAACGCGGCCTCGGCGCCGCCGTTGATGGAGGGCAGCCCCAATGAGTTTTCCCAGGCATGGGGAAATCTATCGGTCCGATGGCGCCGTGGAAGGCCGGGGCCGGAACGCCGCCTCCCGTTGGCCGGCGCCCGGGCCCAGTCAAAGAGCGCGACGGAAGGCGCGCGCCCCGCTCATCGTCCGCGATGAGTTTCCAGTCGGCTATTCCTCGGCGGGTTGCTCTCCAGCAGAGCCCGCCTCCGCTTCACCAACCGCGCCCAGTATGCGCTGGGCTGATTCCGCTGGCAATCAAATACCAGCGAATGGTAACCTGTCCCTAGTTTCCGTGTCTCAGCGGAGGGGTTCACTCCATACTGTCCCGGGTTTAGCCGAGGCGCAAATGCTTGGGTTCGAGCGCGCGGTAGCAGTCCGGAAGGTCGAAGCTCTTGAGCACGCCCGGCGGGAACACCGCCAGCGGCCAATGGTAATCTTCCGTCTCCGCGATTTCGGCGAAGGACCGCGGCGCATCCTTGAGGGTCACGCGGCGCACGTTCGCATGGAGCAGCGCGGCGAAAGTGGCGGCGATGGCGCCCCAGCCCTTGCC